>JANQKE010000113.1 GCA_028281265.1 Alphaproteobacteria bacterium
GGCGTGTGCCGGCCGCCCGCTGCGTTCCGCCGCTGGCCCGATGACACCGCATCGCGCGGCGCGACGCGCCCCCACGGACCGATCCGGCACACGCCAACAGATCCACCCGATAGCCCCTGAAAACGCTCTAGGTAGGAGGACCGTTACCCATGACCGGCGCCGTTACCCAGCATATCGACGTGGCCGTGCTCGTGCTGTTCACGTTCTGGCTGTTCTTCGCAGGGCTCATCTTCTACCTCCGCCGCGAAGACCGGCGGGAAGGCTATCCCATCGAACACGAGAACGGCCGGATCGAGCATCCCGGCCCCCTGTTCTTCCCGGAACCCAAGACGTTCCTGAAGCCCGACGGCACCGTCATCAAGGCGCCGAACCCCGGCTTCATCGCCGAGCGCGCGGTCAAGGCGACCCCCGTCGCCAAATGGGCCGGCGCGCCGATGGATCCCGACGGCGACGCGCTGCTGGACGGTGTCGGACCGGCCGCCTGGGTCAACCGTCCGGACCATCCCGACATGACCACCCACAACACGCCGAAGATCGTGCCGATGCGGGTGGCCGAGCAGTTCAGCGTCGCCAGGCAGGATACCGATCCGCGCGGCCTGCCCATGGCCGGGGGCGACGGCATGACCGTCGGTATGGTCTCGGACATCTGGGTGGATTCGACCGAAGCGATGATCCGCTATCTCGAGGTCGAGGTCACGGCCGGTGACGCCGGCGGCAGGAGGGTCCTGGTGCCGATGCCGATGTGCAACCTCAACCGGTTCAAGAAGCGGATGGAGGTGGACTCGGTCAAGGCGGAGGACTTCGCCAAGGCCCCGACCATCAAGTCCGACAGCCAGATAACCCTGATGGAGGAAGAGCGGATCGTCTCCTTCTTCGCCGGCGGTGCGATGTACTCGATGGGGACGACGGCGGCTTAGCGCATCCGCGGCTCGGCACGGGGATCGGCGAGCGCGCAGGCCGGTCCCCGTGCCGATCTCGGGTCGGTCGGGGTGTCAGGACCCGGTGCCCGCGCCGAACCGATCCGGTGTCCGCCCCCCGAGCCCGTTTGCGGTGTCCGCGACGCAATGCCGCCGACCGGCACCCCGCCACCGATAGTCCCGAAAGGTCCCCTGATGCACCACGATCACGACGATTTCGACTTCGAGCCGATCCGCGGCCTGCCGGGCCGGCTGCCCGAAGGCGAGCACATCCTCTGGCAGGGCGAGCCGAAATGGCGCGGCATCGCGGTGCGCGTGTTCCATGTCCGGGCGGTGGCGGTCTATTTCGCCCTGTTCCTGGCCTGGCAGATCGTCAGCGGGCTGTATGACGGCCGGGCCGTGGCGGAGATCGCCGCTTCCCTGGGCTTCATGGGGATGTTGGCGGTCGCGGCCATCGGCATCCTGTCGCTGCTGGCCTGGCTGACCGAGCGGACCACTGTCTACACCCTGACCAACAGGCGGCTGGTGATGCGCTTCGGCATCGCCTTGCCGATGACGGTCAACATCCCCTTCACCAAGGTCAGTGCGGCCAGTCTCAAGCTCTACAAGGACGGAACCGGCGACATCCCGGTGGAGACGACCGGGCCGGACAAGATCGCCTACCTCCACCTTTGGCCGCATGTCCGCCCGTTCAGGATGAAGCGGCCGCAGCCGATGATGCGCAACATCGACAATCCCGAGCAGGTCGCCCGGCTGCTGGGCCAGGCACTGGTCAGAATCCATGGCGGTGCCGTGTCGGCGCCATCCAGCCGGCGGCCGGACGTCGCACCGTCGCCTGTGGGCCTGGCTCCCGCCGCGGAGTGACGGTTGGCCCCGTCCTTGGTTTCCGCACCCCCGCACCCGACCACCCATCAGCATGATCAGGAGGGCTGTAGCGATGACCACCCAGATGACCGCTTCGCACTACCGCTTCCCCAGGCTCGCCCTGATCGGTGCCGCCCTGGTGGTGGCGTTCTCGGTCGCCTTCGCCGCGCTGTCGACCTGGACCGGCTATGGCCGGGTGGCGATGCCGGAGCGGGAACCGCTGGTCACCGTCGATCTGAGGTTCGTCGACCGTGCCGATGGCGGGGTGGGTGTGTTCCTGGCGGGCACCGGCGAGGAGCTGGCGGTGATCGCGCCGGAGACCGGTGGCTTCGTCCGCGGCGTCATGCGCGGCCTGGCGCGGGAACGCATGTTGAACTCGATCAATTCTGAACCCCCCTTTCGTCTCATAAGGTGGGCTTCCGGGACGATGTCCCTGGACGATCCGTCAACCGGTCGGCGGGTCGAGCTGGACGCCTTCGGCCCGACCAATGCCGGGGTGTTCGCCGATCTGCTGGTTGCCGCAGAGGAAGCCCGATGAACCTGACCAGTCCCCCACCTGGTGAGACAGCGAAGCCGGCGATCGCCGGCAGCGGCTGGCTGCGCCGCCGGCGCTTCGATGTCGGCTGCACGGTCGAGGTCTCCCATCGTTTCGAAAGCCTGCACGCCCATGTCGCCTTGGACGAGGATGTGCCGATCTATCCCGGTGACGAGGTGCTGGTGCACGGCGCGCCGATCGCCCCGGACTATGGCGAGGAGGTCGTCGAGCGCCGCCGGGCGACGGTGATCCGGGCGACCTGGCCGGAACGGCTGTGGACCCGGATGACCGGGGATTTCGAGTTCATGGAGCTGATGGAGTTCAGCTTTACCGAAAGGAAAGAGCTATGACCGTCGCCGTCGCCGCCCCCACCGGCGCCGCCAAGGATCGCGCGCCCAACGCCGCCACGCTGAAGGCCAGCGAAAGCACCATTCTCAGCCCCCGCTTCTACACCACCGATTTCGACGCGCTCGACAGGATCGACGTCACCCCGGTGCGGGAGGAGTGGGACGCCCTGCTCGACGAGATGGAGTCCGACCCCAACAAGACCCATTTCAAGCAGACCAAGGAATGGGATCCGGATCTGGACGGTATCCCGCCGGCGTTGCGCAAGGAGTTTCTCGACTTCCTCGTCAGTTCGCTGACGTCCGAGTTCTCGGGATGCGTTCTGTATGCCGAGATGCGCAAGCGCGGTACCAATCCCGACATCTGCCGGCTGTTCAAGTATATGAGCCGGGACGAGGCCCGCCACGCCGGCTTCATCAACGATGCGCTGAAGGAGTTCGGGATCGGCGTCGACTTGCGCTTCCTCACCCAAAGGAAGAAGTATACGTTCTTCAAGCCGAAGTTCATCTTCTACGCGACCTACCTGTCGGAGAAGATCGGCTACGCCCGCTACATTACGATCTTCCGGCATCTCCAGAAGCATCCGGAACTTCGGTTCCATCCGATCTTCAAATGGTTCGAGCAGTGGTGCAACGACGAGTTCCGACATGGTGAAGCGTTCGCATTGTTGATGCGGGCCAACCCGCATCTCTTGCGCGGCCACAACAAGTTGTGGGTGCGGTTCTTCGTGCTGGCGGTGTTCGCGACCATGTATGTTCGCGACCATGCGCGACCCGCCTTCCACGCGGCGATGCAGATCGACCCGTCGGACTACGGTCTGCAGGTGTTCCGGGTGACGACCGAGATCTCCAAGCAGGTGTTCCCGGTCACCCTCGACGTCGACAATCCGAAGTTCAAGCGGGGCCTGGACCGGCTCTGCGAGATCTCGGGCGCGCTCGACGCGGCCAGGAAGCAAGGCGGGCTCGCCGGTGGCGCCAAGCGGCTGTGGCATGCGGCCCGGGCGGCCAAGACCCTTGTCGGTCTCTATCTCCTGCCGGTGCAGGACAACCCGCTGCCGGCGACCAGCCGGCTGCAGCCGGCTTGGTAGGAGGGTGCTGTCGCCATGTCCGGGGTCTGGGTGCCCGTCGTCTACGCGCTGTTCGTCTGGTGGTTCAGCACCGGGGCAATCCTGCTGCTGGTGGGCCGCTCTGCCCGGACTCACCCATGGACCATGGCGGCGGCTACCGTCGCCCTGATCGCCGCCCTGTTCGGGCTCAGCGCCAGCAGCGGTCAGGCGACGGTGCTGGGGGCGTTCTGCGCCTTCACCTGTGCGCTGGTGGTCTGGGGCTGGCACGAGACCAGCTTCCTGCTCGGCTACATCACCGGGCCGCGACGGGGACCCTGCCCGCCGGATCTTTCCGGCTCCCGCCGGTTCATGGTGGCGAGCCAGACGGTCATCCACCACGAGATCGCCATCGCGCTGACCCTCCCGGTCCTGGTGCTGATCACCTGGGGTGCGGAGAACCAGGTCGGTGTGTGGACCTTCCTGGTCCTGTGGCTGATGCGGTTGAGCGCCAAGCTCAACATCTTCCTCGGCGTCAACAAGGTCACCGAGGATTTCCTGCCCAAGCACCTGGCCTATCTGAAGAGCTACTTCAAGAAGGCCCGGTTCAACTGGCTGTTGCCGGCGACCTTCGTGGTCAGTTCGATCGCCACCTGGCTGTTCGCCCAGGCTGCCTTGGATCCTGCGAGCAGCCCGTTCGAGGTCGCAGCCTTCGCCCTGGTCGGGACATTGCTGGCGCTGGCCTTGCTGGAGCATCTGTTCTTCGTCCTGCCGGTGCCGGACACGGCGCTGTGGCGCTGGGCCTACCGGCCGGAGGAGGCGGCGGAGATCGCCGCCCGGTCCGCTACCGGCCCTGTGGCCGTACGGCCGGCCGCCGACACCGCGGCCGACCGGTGCGGTTCCTTGCACCGGACCTTGGCGCTACGCGCGCCGCTTGATCCCCCGTCCGTTCTGAAAACCCGGTCCCCGGCCTCGGCTGGGCTCAAATAACATAGCGGGAGCGACGCTCATGGATTTCGAAGGCTTTTTTCGCGATCAGCTCGGCGGGCTCCACCGGGAAGGGCGGTATCGGGTCTTCGCCGATCTGGAGCGCAAGCGGGGGCTGTTCCCCAACGCCACCCATTATCGCGACGACGACCGGGCCGACGTAACGGTGTGGTGCTCGAACGACTATCTCGGCATGGGCCAGCACCCGGAGGTTCTGGCGGCGATGCACGAGGCGATCGACCGCTGCGGAGCCGGGGCCGGCGGCACGCGCAACATCTCCGGTACCAACCACTACCATGTGCTGCTGGAGCAGGAACTCGCCGACCTCCACCACAAGGAAGCCGCCCTCCTGTTCACCTCCGGCTATGTCTCCAACTGGGCATCGCTGACCACGCTGGCCGCCAAGATCCCCGGCTGCATCGTGCTGTCGGACGCGCTGAACCACGCATCGATGATCGAGGGCATCCGCCACAGCCGGGCGGAAAAGCATCTCTGGGCGCACAACGATCCCGAAGACCTGAACCGCCGCATGGCCGACATGGACCCCGAGCGCCCCAAGCTGGTGGCGTTCGAAAGCGTCTACTCGATGGACGGGGACATCGCCCCGATCGCGGAAATCTGCGACGTGGCGGAGGCCCACGGAGCCATGACCTATCTCGACGAGGTGCATGCGGTCGGCCTCTACGGTCCACGCGGTGGCGGCATTTCCGATCGGGAAGGCCTGTCGCATCGGCTGACGGTGATCGAAGGCACGCTGGGCAAGGCCTTCGGCGTGCTGGGCGGTTACATCGCCGCGTCCCGGGCCTTGTGCGACTTCGTTCGCAGCTTCGCCTCGGGCTTCATCTTCACCACGGCCTTGCCGCCGGCGGTCGCCGCCGGAGCCCGGGTCAGCATCCGGCACCTGAAGGGCAGCCAGGCCGAGCGGATGCTGCACCGTGACCGTGTGGCCAAGGTCCGCCGCCGGTTGACCGGGGCGGGCATCCCCCAGCTCGACAATCCCAGCCACATCGTGCCGGTGATGGTGGGCGATGCGGCGCTGTGCAAGCAGATCAGCGACGCGCTGCTCGACCGGTACAGCATCTACGTCCAGCCGATCAATTATCCGACCGTCCCCCGCGGCACGGAGCGTCTGCGGATCACCCCGTCGCCGGTGCATTCCGACGCCGATATCGATCACCTGATCGCCGCGCTCGACCAGGTCTGGGACGAGTTCGGCCTCGCCCGGACCGGCGGCGTCGAAGCCGGCCTGCTGGCCGCGGCGGAGTGACGCCACCGGTCCGGTGACGCGCCGCGTGCTCGGAGCGCGCCTTCATCTCGCATCTGGTGACGCTCCTCGACGTCCGGCCGGGCCGGCAGGTACTGAAGCTCGTCTGCCCCCGTCCCGGTCTGTCCGCCCGGCCGGTCCGGTCAGTAGCCCTGCGCGGGGTCGATGCAGTGCAGGGGGCGTTCCCCGCGCTCCAGGCGGCTGATGCCGTCGACCACCAGGCCGGCTCGGACCCTGCGGTCGGCGATGCTGGCCAGGTGCGGGCTGATCGTCACCTTGGGATGGGCCCAGAACGGGTGGTCGTCGGGCAGGGGCTCGACGCTGAAGACGTCCAGGAACGCACCGTCCAGCCGGCCCGAATCCAAAGCCGGGATCAGGTCATCTTCCACCAAATGACCGCCGCGGGCGACGTTGATGATCCTGGCCCCCTCGGGCAGGCCGGCAAAGGTACGGGCGTTCAGGATTCCCATCGTCTCCGCGGTCAGGGGCAGCAGGTTCAGCAGGATCTCACTGCGGGCGAGGAACGGGGCGAACCCGTCGGAACCGGCATAGACGGTCACACCGTCCAGAACCTTCGGCGTCCGCGCCCATCCGGCGACGTCGAAGCCCAGAGCGGCGAGGGCCCGGGCCGAGGCGCCGCCGAGCGCCCCCAGCCCCATCACCCCGACCCGCCGGTCGCGGGCGGCCGGGGTCAGCGGCACGTCCCACGCCCGCCGCCCGGTGATCGTCGCGATCTCCGGCCAGCGGCGGTGATAGTACAGGACCGCGAAGACGCAGAACTCGGTCATGCGCATGGCCATATCGGGATCCACGACCCGGCTGATCGGCACGCCCGGGGGGATCTCCGGGTCGGCCAGGATATGGTCGACGCCGGCGCCGACGGAGAAGATGCCCTTGAGGTTCGGCAAGCTCGCCAGAAGCCCCGCCGGCGGGCGGAACACATAGGCGTAGTCGATCTCGGCCGGATCGCCGATGTCGGGGTGGGCGCGGACATCGAGCGTCGGCATCAGCTCTGTGAACAGATCGATCCAGGGACCGTCGTCCCAGCTTTTGAGCATCAGGACCGGCATGGGGGCAAACCCTCGAGTGACGGGGATGGCAGGCGATCAGTAGCCGCGGGTGCGGTCGACCAGGTTGACGAGCGGCTGGCCGGCCCGATGGCGCCGGATACCGTCGATCACCGCCGCTGCCGCCGTCCGCGCGTGGGTCACGCTGGCGGTATGCGGGGTGACGACCACCTTGGGATGGTGCCAGAACGGATGGTCCGGGGGCAGCGGTTCCCGGTGGAAGACGTCCAGGGTCGCCCCGGCGATCTGACCGGCATCGAGGGCGGCGAGGAGGTCGTCTTCTACGAGATGGCCGCCGCGGGCGGCATTGATCAGATACGCCCCGCGGGGCAAGGCGGCGAACAGCCGGCGGTTGAGGATACCCAAGGTCGCCGGGGTCAGCGGCAGCAGATTGACCAGGATGTCGCAGCGCGGCAGCATCTCGCCCAGGCCCGCTTCCGTCGCCGAGCCGCCGGCAAAGGCCTGCACGCCCGGCACGGATTTCGGCGTCCGGCTCCAGCCCAGAACGGGGAAGCGCAAGGTCGCCAGGGCCGCAGCGGCATCGCTCCCCAGCGTGCCCATGCCCAGGATACCGACCGTCCGCTCCCGCGCCAGCAGCTCGGCCCGCGGCCGCCAGCGGCTTTCGCCTTGCTGGGATCGGTAGGCGTGCAGCTGCCGATGCCAGGCGAGCACATGCAGGACCACGTATTCGGTCATCCCTTCGGTCAGGCCATGATCGACCATCCGCACCAAGGGCACCCCCGGCGGCAAGGTGGGATCGACCAAGAGCGCGTCGACCCCGGCGCCGAGGGAGAAGATGACCTCCAGGTTGGGCAGGCTCGCCAGCAACCCCGGCTCGGGTTTCCACACCAGGGCGTAGCGGATGTCCGCCCGTTCGCCGACGTCCGGGTAGATCCGGGTTTCGAGTGCCGGCAGGGCGCGGGTGATCTCCGCCAGCCAGGGCGAGGGATCATCGAAGGTGGAAGCGAAAAGCAGTGTCATGGCGCCGCCGAAAGGACCGCAAAGCCCACGCGCTGGCAAGAGGGGGGAGCGGCGAGGGCGGATCCGCCCCTGTTTGGTGTGCGCTGAGGCGGCCTTGTTTTCCGTCGTCCTGCGTTCAAGCGCCCCGTGAGGCTCGCCTCGCACAAGCTCGGGCGCGGCGTCGCATTAGGCCTAAGGTCGAGCCGGCTTGACATTGCCAGCGCTCGGCTCGGTGCCGCATGGTGCGCTGCCGACGGTCGACGGGATGCGCCGGCACGGTCGCAGGGATCGCGGGGCGGGTCGCAAGAAAGACAAAGCCTGGGGGGAGACGTCAGCCATGGGTGCGTTCGACGCGCTGCACAACCGTTCCTTGACCGACCCGGAGGGATTCTGGGCCGAAGCGGCCGGGGCGATCACCTGGACCAGGCGGTGGGACGCCGTCCTGGATGCCTCCAACCCGCCTTTCGTCCGCTGGTTCTCGGGGGCCGAACTCAACACCGCCTACAACGCCCTGGACCGTCATGTGGAGGCCGGCCGGGGCGACCAGGCGGCCCTGATCTACGAAAGCCCGGTCACCGGCCGGTCGGAGGTGATCAGCTTCCGCGCGCTGACGGACCGGGTCGCGCGGCTGGCCGGCGCGTTGCGGGCATTGGGGGTCGAAAAGGGCGATCGGGTCATCGTCTACATGCCGATGGTGCCGCAGGCCGTGGAGGCGATGCTGGCCTGCGCCCGGCTGGGGGCGGTCCATTCGGTGGTGTTCGGTGGCTTCGCGCCCAACGAACTCGCCACCCGGATCGACGACGCCAAGCCCAAGGCGGTGCTGTCGGCCTCTTGCGGGATCGAGCCCGGGCGGACGGTCGCCTACAAGCCGATGCTCGATCTCGCCATCGCCCAGGCGCGCCACAAGCCGTCGGCGTGCGTGATCCTGCAGCGGCCGGAACGGTCGTGTGACCTGACCGCGGGGCGCGACCACGACTGGGGTGACGTGACGGCCCGGGCCGCACCGGTGGAGCCGGTGCCGGTGGCGGCGACCGATCCGCTCTATATTCTCTACACCTCCGGTACGACCGGGCAGCCCAAGGGGATCGTCCGGGACAATGGCGGGCACGCGGTCGCGCTGGCCTGGACCATGCGGGACTTCTACGGCATGCGGCCGGGGGAGGTGTTCTGGACCGCTTCCGACGTCGGTTGGGTGGTAGGCCATTCCTACATCGTCTACGCCCCGCTGATCTATGGCTGCAGCTCGGTCCTGTTCGAGGGCAAGCCGGTCGGTACGCCCGATGCCGGGGTCTATTGGCGGGTGATCCGGGACCACGGGGTCGCCGCCCTGTTCACCGCGCCGACGGCGTTCCGCGCCATCCGCAAGGAGGATCCGGACGGTAGGTTGATCGGCCGCTACGACATCAAGAGCCTGCGGGCGCTGTTTCTCGCCGGGGAACGGTCGGATCCGGAGACCATCAACTGGGCCGTCGACAAGCTCGCGATCCCGGTGGTCGACCATTGGTGGCAGACGGAGACCGGCTGGGTGATCGCCGGCAATCCGCTGGGGGTGGAGCGGTTCCCGCTCAAGCCCGGCTCCGCCACCCGGCCGATGTGTGGTTGGGATATCAAGGCGCTGGATGCCAACGGGCAGGAGGTGCCGCGCGGCGACGTCGGCGCGCTGGTCGCCAAACTGCCGATGCCGCCGGGAACGTTCCCGACGCTGTGGCGAGCGCCGGATCGCTACCGCCAAGCCTACTTCACCGAATTCCCCGGCTACTACAAGACCGGGGACGCCGGCTATGTCGACGAGGACGGCTATGTCCACGTCATGACCCGGGTCGATGACGTGATCAACGTCGCCGGGCACCGGTTGTCGACCGGCGCGATCGAGGAGGTGCTGGCCGGTCATCCGGACGTGGCGGAATGCGCGGTGATCGGTGTGGCCGACCCGCTCAAGGGCATGCTGCCGCTGGGTTTTCTGGTGCTGAAGGCCGGGGTCGACCGGCCGGAAGCCGAGATCGCCGCCGAAGTGGTGCAGCGGGTACGGGACCGGATCGGGCCGGTGGCCGCTTTCAAGACGGCCGTCGTGGTCGACCGGCTGCCCAAGACCCGTTCCGGCAAGATCCTACGCGGCACGATGAAGAAGATCGCCGATGCCGAGCCCGCCAAGACCCCGGCGACCATCGACGATCCGGCCATCCTGGACGAGGTCGCCGAGGCCTTGCAGCGCGTCGGCTACGCCCGGGCCGGATGATCCGAGCCAGGGTATGATATCCGCGGACAGCAGTGTTTTTTGCCATTAACCATTTCTTCACGGGGAGTATCGTATCACACATCCGTCGATGGATCGGGTGTTTGATCCTTCCTTCGACATGAGGATGCCTCCCTGTTGAACCTGGCCGTCACCCTTCCCGGGCGACGGCCTTTTTTTGCTCATCACCGCGAACGGCGCACGTCAGAAAGTCCCTTGACGCATGGCTGATCGCCTCCTAAGCGTTCCCCAGACGCTCGGGTTGGGCGGGTGAGGCATCAGGAAATCACAAAAAGGGGCCGCGACATGGGTGTCGCCGGCCCCTTGTCATTCTCTCGACCCCTGGGCTGCGGGCTGCGCCGGCACCGGTGATCCGAGCCGTTGCCCCGATCAGCCGATGTTGCGTGTCTGCGGCAACCGGACGATCGCCGTGGTGCCTTGGCCCGGTCGGCTCGACAGTTCGAACGCACCGCCATGGGCGTCGACGATGGATCGCACCACCGACAGACCCAAGCCGAAGCCCTCCGGGCTCGCAACGAGGCTGTCACGGGTGCGCGTAAAGGGTTTGAGGAGATCCGGCAGGCGGTCGGGCGGTATCCCGATGCCGGTATCCGATACCGCGATGATCGCCTGGTCGCCCTCTTGGCGAATGCCGACCTGCACGCTGCCGTTCAGCGTATTGTAGTTGATGGCGTTGCTGAGGAGGTTGGAAAGCACCTGGCCGATGCGCAGCCTGTCCCCGGACACGGTCACGGCCTGGGGCGCGTGGGTGGTGACGGCGACGCCCCGCGACTCCGCCAGCGGTCGGATCAGAGCGATCGCGTCGGCGGCGACGCCGGTCAGTTCCACCGGTTCGTAAGCCAGCAGATTGTCCGCCCCGGCCTCGATGGCGCTGAGGTCCAACATGTTGCCGATCAGACGGTTGAGCTGCCGGGCGCTGACGTCGATGGCGCCGATATACTCGCGCTGACGGTCCGATAGCGGACCGGCATAACCGCCGATCAGCATGTCCGTGTAGCCGATGATGCCGTTCAGCGGTGTGCGGATTTCGTGGCTTGCCATCGCGAGCAGTTGCGATCGGGCGGTCTGGGCCTGACGCAGTTCCTCGATCGTGTCCTGAAGGACCGTCTGGGTCTTCTTCCAGGCGGTGATGTCCTGCACGAAGCCTTGATAGCAGGACAGGCGGCCGTCCTCGTCGAAGGTCGGGTGCCCTTCCCCGTAGCAGAGGATCGACCTCGACGCCTTGACGCCGACGCGAAACCGGCATTCCGCAGAGATGATCTGATGGGTGACGGTGGCCTGTTCGAAGGCCGTATTCCATTGTCGGCGGTCCATGGGATCGACGATGCCGGCCAGAACCTGCCGATCGATCGGCGTGCCATGGGGCAATTCCAGGATTGCCAGGGCGGATTCGGAGAGCTCGAAGCTGTCCCGCTCGGGGTCCCAGCGCCAACTGCCCATCCTGCCGATCCGCTCGGCCCGCGCCATGTTCGTGTATGACTGCCGGAGCGATGCCTCCCGGTCCTTGAGTGTGGCGACCATCTGCCGGACGGAGAGGGCCACGCGTTCCACCTCCGGCAACCCCTTGACCGATTGGTCGACAAGATTGTCGGCCTTCCCGCTGGCGATCCGCTCCACGTCGACGACCAACCGGTCGATGGGATCGCTGATCGACCGGCGGGCCCAGGTGATCAGCACCGCACTCATCGCCAGCGCCATGATCAGGAGCACCCCGGCCTGAGCACCCCAATGATACACCAGATCGCCGATTGCGACCCAGGTCGGCGTCACCGCAACGATGCGGAAGGGGCCCACTACCGCTTCCCCCCGCAAGTGGAAGCCGTCGTCGACATCGGTGCCGGCCGGTAACGGTCCGGTCTGCATGACGACGTCACCCGAGGCGGTCGTGACGATCAGGGCGGCGTGATAGTCGGGCAGATAGTCGGCCAGATCCTGCGCTAGTCGCGCGGCATCGATGGTGATGCCGAGCATGTACGGTGTCGCGGTGTCGATCCCGAAGGCCTGGGCATGGCCGATGGTCACCCGCCCGGTCTGCCGACCGACGATGCGCGGCTGCAGCCAAGGCTCCCCATCGGCGAAAGCCTGTTCGTACCGCGGGGTGCGCGGCACGCGGATCTCCCGATCCATCGGCAGGGACGAGCAGGTGACACGGCCGGTCGGATCGAGCCGCCAGACGGCGGTGTAGGTGGGATCGCTATCGAGAAAGGAGTGGAAGATCGCTTCGCATACGGACCCGTCGAGGGTCGCGATGTCCGGAACATAGGACACCGCCTTGAGCAGGTCGCCGGCGTGTCGGATCTCATGGTCGATCCGCGTCGCCGCGGAATGGGCGATCCGTTCGAGTTCCTCACGGTGATGGCCGACTTCCTGCGCCGTCCAGGTGGCCAGCAAGACCACCGATGTGATCAGTCCCGCGCACAGGGCAGCGAGGACGACGGACCGGACCTGGTTGCGCGCCGGTTTGCGGACGACGACGCTTTCGCTGGGGCGACCGCCGAACATGGCGGGGAGACGGGCGGACAGAATCATCGGATCAGGTCTCGATTCACGCATGGAATAAACCACGTGGCCGGCAAATCCGCCCCCGGCTTCTGAGCGTTCGCGGTCAGGAAGCTGACTGCGGAACGAAATGCCGAAGGGGTCTGCCGACCGGTTGGTCCGTTCATCGGCCACTCTCTTTTATCGGGGCAACCGAATAGATCCCATCACCCATAAGTCGATTGTCGTTAAAAAATAATATAACTTGAACTTAAAAAGCCGGGCTGTACTGTGCAGCCCGGCTCTAGTGTAAGCATATTATATTAGTACTGTGTTTTAATCGACGGTGATGATATCGCCTTCGACGAAGCTGCCGCCTTCGATCACATACTCGGCGATCACGCCGGCGACATCGCCATGGTCATCGAAGTCATGCGGTCCGGCGGCGCCGGTGTAGTCGATGTCTTCTCCGGCGGCGAGCAGTTCGACTGCGCGCGCCCAGTCCCCGGGGCCGACCTCGACGCCCGGCGGACCGGCGACGGCCCGCAGCGACCCAGCGATCGCCGCCCGATCGGTGCCGCCGGCATGCTCGATCGCCAGCGCCAGGAGCATGGCCGAGTCATACCCCTGGGCGACGAAGATCGAGGTCGGATCGCCGCCGGCTTCGGCGAAGGCCGTATTGAACGTCGCCAGGGCCGGGTTCTCCGGCAGGGAGGTCGGCTGGGTGACGATCAGACCGCCGAGATTCTCCGCACCGAGCTGTTCGATCAGCACGTCGTCGCGCATCCCGTCGGCACCGACGAAGGTGCCGAAGAAGCCGTTCTCCAGGCTCTGGCGCAGCATGGTCAGACCGCTGTCGCCGGCATAAGCGAGCAGGACGAGGGTCTCCGCCCCGCCCGAGGCGAGCGTCGCCAGCTCCGACCGGTAGGAGGATTTGGCCGGCTCGTGCGCCTGGTCGCCGCTGATCGTGCCGCCGCGGGCCAGGAACGCATCCCGGAACGAGGACGACAGGCCGACGCCATAGTCGTTGTTGATGTAGGTGAGAGCGACGGTGTCGATCCCCTGGTTCATTACATGCGCGGCGAGAACCTGGCCCTGATAGGCATCGGAGGGCGCGGTCCGGAACAGCAGATCGTCGTCCTCGAGATTGGTGATCTCCGGCGAGGTCGAGGCCGGCGATACCATCACTACGCCCGCGGGGATGGCGACCGAGTTCGCCGCGGCGATCGTCGCCCCGGAGCATAGCGCCCCGACCACGGCGGTCGCCTGATCCACATTGACCACCTTGGTCGCTGCGTCGACCGCCTGCTGGGCGGAACAGGCGGTATCGCCGACCACCATGTCGAGGGTCTGGCCGCCCAGGATGCCGCCTCCGGCGTTGACCTCGTCCACGGCCAACTGGGCGGCATCGACGATCGGCGGCACCAGGTTGGCGATCGGGCCGGTGATGGCGCCGAGGAAGCCGATCGTGACCTCCTGCGCCTGGGCGGCCCCGGCGCCCAGGGCCAGGGTGGCCGCACCGGCCAGGGCGGCGTGCTTGAACCCGCGGATGAACATCGTTTGTCTCTCCCTGTTTGTTGACGGGGCGTCGGCCCGGTTGCCGTCGGCGCATGCGCACCTCGGCCGAGCCTCGCCCCCGGTCGGTCGATGTTGCACGCACATTGCCCGGGTGCAAGTGGCGACGGGGCGACCGTGGCGGTGCCGGTCGCGGGTGACGATGTCCGGTGGTGTCGCCTGTCGGGCCGGGTGTGCGGCTCGGCCCGTCGCTTGACCCGGTCCGGACCGGCATGCGTAATTGTGTGAGGCGTCAACCATCCGGCCCGCCCGATGGGCGCCGGCCCGGCCCGGCGCCGTCACAACAATATTGCGCATCCGGTCAGGCGCGGCGCCGGACCCCCCAACCATCAGGCCGTGCCGCGAGGCTCACCCCGAGGTCCAAGAGAGGCATCACGTCCCATGACGGCCAAGACCATCACCATCACGGCCAAGGATGGCGGTCAGTTCAACGCCCATGTCAGCCTGCCGGCGGCCGGTCACGGCCCGGCGATCATCCTGTGCCAGGAGATCTTCGGCGTTAACCACCACATCCGCGAGGTCGCCGATTTCTGGGCCGAGGAAGGCTACACGGTCATCGCCCCGGACCTGTTCTGGCGGCTGGAGCCGGGGATCGAGCTCGGCTACGGCGAGGACGATTTCCAGAAGGCCTATGGCTATTATCAGAGGTTCGACGTCGATCAGGCGATCGACGACATCGCCGCCACCGTCGCCCACGCCCGGACGATGGACGAGGTCGGCGGCCTCAACGGCGCCAAACAGGTCGGCGTCCTCGGCTTCTGCCTGGGCGGCAAGCTCGCCTTCCTGGCCGCGGCCCGGGCCGGCGTGGATGCGGCCGTCGGCTATTACGGGGTCGGCCTGGAGACGCTGACGGGGGAAGCCGACGCCATCACCTGCCCGATCACACTCCATTTCGGGGAGAAGGACAAGTTCAGCCCGCCCGCGGTGATCGAGGCCGTCACCCGGGCCCTGGCCGGCAAGCCAAAGGCGAAGATCTTCGTCTATCCCGGCGCCGATCACGCCTTCAACAATCACGAGCGGCCGGAGTTCGACAAGGCGGCGTCCCTCGTCGCCCATTCCCGCTCCCTGGAATGCTTCAAGGCCGTCATGGGCCCGGTCTACGACCTGGTCCATCTCTGGGACAAGCATTGCGAGTACGAGTTCGCCACCCGCAATGTCGAGGATACAATGGCCACCATGGTGGCCGAGCCCTATGTCAATCACATCCCGACGATGACCGGCGGGGTCGGCTACAGGCATCTGTACCGGTTCTACAAGCACCACTTCATCCCCAAGACTCCGGCCGACACCAAGCTGGTGCCGATCAGCCGCACCGTCGGGGTCGACCGGCTGGTCGATGAGATGCTGTTCTGCTTCACCCACGACATTGAGATCGACTGGATGCTGCCCGGCATCCCGCCCACGGGCCGCTATGTCGAGATCCCGCTTCTGGCCGTGGTCTGCTTCCGCGGCGACAAGCTCTACAACGAGCACATCTACTGGGATCAGGCCTCGGTCCTGGTGCAGATCGGCGTGCTCGACCCCGCGCGCGTGCCCGCCATCGCCGGGGTGGAGACGGCCAGGAAGCTGCTCGACCCGAGCCTGCCGTCGAACACGCTGATGGATCGCTGGGCCGAAAGCGAAGGCCTCGACCAGGCGGCCCAGTAGGGGGCTCGACACGGCCGACCGGGTGAGGCGCCGAACCGCGCCCGACGGCGCCGGCCGGTCGCGCGGTTCCGCTCACCCGGGACGGTGCCGACCGGCAGGGGTCGGCAACGGTTCGGACCGCAAGAACCCGAGGGCCGGCCAACGGTTCGGACCGCAAGAACCCGAGGGCCGGCCAACGGTTCGGACCGCTAGAACGCAAGGGCCGGCCAACGGTCCGGACCGCTAGAACGCAAGGGCCGACCAACGGCCCGGACCGCAAGAACAGGGAATTCGACGATGATGCTTTCCACCTCCCGCCGTCGCCTCCTCCGGGCCGGTGCCCTTGGTGGCCTGGCTCTGCCCTTCGCCGGGCTTGCCTCCACGGTGTCGGCGCAAGGGTCGACGCTGACGATCGCCTACAATGTCGACCTGCCGGCCTTCGACCCCACGGTCGGGGCGTCGGCGGTCAACCCGACCATCCAGTCGCTCTACAAATCGGTATTCGACCAGTATATCGACCAGAACCCCGACCTGTCCTTCAAGCCGGGTCTTCTGACCGGCTGGGGCTGGAACGAAGACCGGACCGAGATCTTCCTGGAGGTGCGGGAAGGGGCGCTGTGGCATACCGGCGAGCCGGTGACGCCCGACGATGTGGTCTGGTCGCTGGAACGGGCCGGCGACCCCGATACCGGCAACCCGATCCAGTTCGTCTGGAGCAAGGTCGGCAACTATCGGATCGACGGCAACCGGATCACCGCCGACGTGCTGGCGTTCGAGCCGACGCTGTTCAAGTGGATGGCGTTCCTGACCGGCTACGTGCTCCCGCGCCGGTACTTTGAAGAAGTCGGCCCCGACGGGTTCGAGGCGGCACCGGTCGGCTCCGGCCCCTATCGCGTCGATGCGTTCGAGCGCAACGCGTTCCTGCGCCTGAAGGCCGTTCCGGACTATTGGGGCGGCGCCCCGGCGTATGAGACCGTCATCTTCAAGTTCGTTACCGACGCGGTCAGCCGGGTCGCCGAAATCGAGAGCGGCGCCTCCGACGTGACGCTGGAGATCCCCTACGACGCCTTCGACCGGCTCAAGGACCGGCCGGGCCTGGCCGGGGTGACGACGCCGGTGTCCGACATCGCGATGATCTTCCTGAACGACAATGACGAGATCATGCAGGATCGCAACGTGCGCCTGGCCGCCCATCATGCGATCAACAAGCAGGCGATCGTCGACCGGCTGTTGCGCGGCTACGGCGTGCCGATCGACACGCTGCAGGCACCGGAATACGCCGCCTTCGATCCGACGATCCGGGTGCCCTACGACCCCGACCGGGCGGCCGCCCTGCTGGCCGAATCCGGCTATGGTCGGGACAATCCCGCCCGGTTCACGATCCAGACCACCCGCGGGTTCAAGCCGCGGGACTTCGAGATGATCCAGGCGATCGTCGGCATGTGGCGGGCCGTCGGCATCGAGGCCGAGATCGAGGTCTACGAGATCGCCCAGCATTTCGAGTTGCGCGCGCGGGACGCGTTGGCGCCGGCGGCCTTCTACAACTGGGGCAACTCGATCGGCGATCCGTCGACCTCGACCGGCTTCGCCATGTTCGGCCCCTCGCCGCACTCGACCTGGGATACCGATGATCTCGACGCCATGATCGGCCCTTTGTGGGGCGAGCCCGACGAGGCGGCCCGGATCGCCGGCTATCGGGCGGTGGATCGCTACATCGCCGAGCAAGGCTATGTCATCCCGCTCCTGCAATACGTCCAGCCGATCGTCCATCGCGATGATGTGGTGGTGACCCCGCACACGGCCAACTTCCTGCTCCCGCAGCTCATGCGCCCGGCGTGAGCCCGGCGCCGGTGCCTGCGGCCGGGTCGGCGGGGCGACGCGGTCGGGGAGGCCCGCCGTGCCGATAGGCTTCCTGGTCAACCGACTGGTGCTCGCCATCCCGACCCTGTTCGGTGTGTCGGTGGTGGTGTTCGTGCTGCTGCGAGTGGTGCCCGGCGATCCGATCGCGATGATGATCCCGCCCGGTGCGGGGCAGGAGGACATCGACCGGCTGCGCGTCCTGTACGGGCTCGACCGGTCGATCCCGGAACAATACGGGATCTGGCTGGGCCAGGCGCTGACGGGGGATTTCGGCACTTCCATCTCCTTGCGGTCGGACGTGCTCGGCCTGGTCCTTCAGCGCCTGCCGGCGACGCTGGAGCTGGCGGCCTTGGCCTTGCTGATCGCCGGGGCGCTGGCCACGGGGTTGGCCGTCCTCGGCACCGCCAGCCGCGGTCGTTGGCCGGAAGCGGTCGTCGACGGCGTCACCGGCACCGTCCAGGCGATCCCGGATTTCGTCTGGGGCCTCCTGTTCATCCTGGCGTTGGGCGTGCTGATGCCGGTATTGCCGATCAGCGGCCGGTTCGACCCGCGGATCGAAATCGACTTCGCCACTGGCTTCTATCTCATCGAGAGCCTCGCCCGGTTCGATCTCGATACCGCGGCCATGTTGCTGCGCCATGCGATCCTGCCCGCGGTCGCCTTGGCGCTGCCGCTGACGGCGGTGCTTGCCCGCCTGCTCAAGAGCTCTCTGAGCGAGGCGATGACCCAAGACTATGTCCAGGTCGCCAAGGTGCGCGGCTTCGGCCCCGGCCGGTTGATCGTGCGGGAGGCGATGCGGAACGCGCTGATCCCGACCGTGGCCCTGTCCTCGGTTCAGGTCACCTTCCTGATCGGCGGCACGGTGCTGGTGGAGCGGATCTTCAGCTATCCCGGCATCGGCAACATGGCGATCGGCGCGGTGATCAACCGCGATCTGCCGCTGATCCAGGGGCTGGTGCTGACCTTCGCGGTGCTGTTCATCGCCATCAACCTGGTGGCCGACCTGACCTATGCCGCGTTGAACCCGCGGGTGCGCCGTGGCTGAGCTGGGGATCGATCGGCTGCCCGGCCGGCAGGGCGTCTGGGTTGCCCTGTGCGGCAACGCCCGGGTCTGGGGCGGCGGCGGGGTGGTGGGGCTGTTCGCCCTGATCGCCCTGTTCGCCCCCGTGCTCGCGCCGCAGGATCCGCTGTGGCAGGACCTGATGCTATACCAGATGCCGCCGGCCTGGCTGCCGGGCTCAGAACCGGGCTACTGGCTGGGCACCGACAGCCTGGGCCGGGATCTGTTGTCCCGGCTGATCCACGGCACGCAGGTGGCGCTGATCGTCGCGGTGGTTGCGGCCGGCGCGGCCGGTGCCCTGGGTGTGCTGCTCGGCCTGATGGCCGGCTATTTCGGCGGCTGGGTGGACGCGCTGATCAGCCGGCTGATCGATGTGTGGGTGGCGTTCCCGCCGGTGCTGCTGTCGATCGTGCTGGTGGCGGTGCTGGGGGCGGGCCTGCATTCGGTGATCATCGCCATCGCGGTGATCGACTGGACCCGCTTTGCCCGCGTCGTGCGGGCCGAGGTTCTGGTGCAGAAGGAGCAGGACTATGTCGCCTCGGCCGTCACCATCGGGCTGGGGCGCTGGCGCATCCTGTTCGGGGAGGTGTTGCCGAACGTCGCCCCGCTGGTCCTGGTTCTGTTCACCATGGAGATGGCGATCGCCGTGATCGTGGAGACGATCCTGAGCTTCGTCGGCCTGTCGGTCGCGTCCGATCGGCCGACCTGGGGCGGCATGATCGCCGAAGGCCGGCAGGTGATCTACGAGGCGCCGTGGATGATGCTGATGCCGATCGGCTGCCTGATCGCCCTGGTGCTGGCGCTCAACGCCCTGGGCGACGGGTTGAAGACCGCGCTCGACCCGGTGTTGCGGCGATGAGCCTCGATCCGGTCCTGGCGGTCGAGGATCTGTGGGTCGAACTGGGCCCTTTGGACTTGCTGCGCGGCGTCTCGCTGTCGGTGGCGGCGGGCCAGGTCGCCGGCCTGGTGGGGGAGAGCGGGGCCGGCAAATCGATGATCGGCCGGTCGATCCTGGGCCTGTTGCCCACCGGCGCCCGGGTCTCGCAAGGCAGTATCCGCTTCCGCGGGCGGGAGCTGGTCGGCCTGCCGATCCGGGCGCATCGGGACCTGCTCGGCCGCGGCATGACCTTGATTCCCCAGGACCCGATGACGAGCCTCAACCCCGTGCATCGGATCGGGCGGCACATGCTCGACGTGCTGCGGCTGCGCATGGGTCTCGATCGGACCACCGCCCGGACCCGGGCGCTGGCGCTGCTCGACGAGGTGCACATCCGCGATCCGGAAGCGGTGCTCATGCGCTACCCGCATGAGCTGTCCGGCGGCATGCGCCAGCGGGTGCTGATCGCCATGGCGTTTGCCTGCGAACCGGCGCTGATCGTTGCCGACGAGCCTACGACGGCCCTCGACGTCACCGTGCAGCGGCAGATTCTGCGCCTGATCAAGGAGCTGCAGGTCCATCACGGCACCGCGATCCTGTTCGTCACCCATGATCTCGGTGTCGTCGCCAAGATCTGCGATACGGTGACGGTCCTGCATTCGGGACGGGTGCTGGAGCAGGGGCCGGTGGCCGATGCGCTCGGCGCGCCGCAGCACGCCTATACCCAAGCCCTGCTGGCGGCCACACCGCGCTATGACCGCCCCGCCGACACGCTTCACCCGGTCCCTGCACCCTTGACGGAGGCTCTGCGGGTCGAGGCGACGGCGCTGCGGCGCGGCGGATAGGACGCAGGCCGCCGGGCCGCCGCGTCAGGTCACCTCGGAGCCCATGCCGTTCAAACCCGATCCGGGTGTCCGGCGCGCCCCGGCGAGCCCCCGAAGCGGGCACCGTCACTCGGCTGCCTCGGCCAGCCCCGCCATCCTGGTCTCATGGATCCGTCGGAACGGCAGTGCGGGATTGTCGCCGAGATCGACGTCGGCGTATCGCACCACCGCGCCGGCCGGCACGTCGGCGACCAGGCGAACCTTGTGGGCCAGGCCGATCGGCAGCGCCCCTTCGGCCACACTGTCGGCGGCGGGCTTGAGCCTGCCCCACACCGTATAGCCGCCTTCGCCGTCCAGCATCTCCCCGGCCGTCAGATCCCGCTTTGCGATCGCCACCGCATCGCCGTTGAAGGCGCGCGTCGACCCGGTCGGCTCACCCCGCAGGGCCGCCGATAGGATGGAGATCCCCAGCTCCAGGCCGATCAGGTGAAACGGCTTGTACATCGCGGCAAACCGGCCGGTATCGTCGGTCGGCAGGCCGTACTGCCTGAAGCACGCCGCGGCATAGTCGTTCGGCGCCTCCAAGACGACGTACACACCCCAGCGCAAGTCGCGAAAGACCGGCCGGCCGTCCCGCTCCAGGCTCGAGATCACCTCGACCATCCCCGGTCGTTCGAGCGTGCCGCCCAGCCGTTTCGGCCGAAGCACATGGGGGAGATCGTCCACCCCGCAGGGCGGGAACGACAGCCCGTCGGACGGCACGCCGAGGTCGCACGCATTGGCGATCGCCGCCATTTCGATGGCGGACTTGGTCCCGTCGAGGAAGGAGTTGAACATCTGCGGGTTCATGCCGGCCGCCGCCGCTGCTTCCGGCGTCAGCCCGTAATGCGGCCACACATCGTCCGGCGTGACCTGGTGATAGGCCGGCAGGTACTTGGTCCCCTTGCCCGCGGCGGCGACCCGGAAGCCGGCGGCCCGAGCCCAGTCCACCATCTCGGCCGTCAGCGCCGGCTGGTCGCCATAGGCCATCGAGTAGACCACGCCGGCCGTCCTCGCCCGATCCGCCAAGGCCGCACCGGCGAGCACGTCGGCCTCCACATTGACCATGACGACATGCTTGCCGGCGGCGATTGCGGCCGCCGCATGGGTCAGTCCGGCGACCGGGTTGCCGGTCGCCTCGACCACCACCTCGACATCGTCCCGACCCGCCAGCGCTGCCGCATCGTCGGTGAACGCGGTCGCGACCACCCGACCATCGTCCCAGCCGACGGCCCGGCAGGCAGCGCGGGCCCGGTCGGGGGACAGGTCGGCGATCGCCGTCACCTGCAGACCGGGCGTGGAGGGCACCTGGCTCAGGAACATGGAGCCGAACTTGCCGGCACCGATCAGGCCGACCCGGACCGGACGCCGAGCGTCGACCCGGGCTTGCAGGAGAGAGAAGAGGTTCATATCGGAAGCACCGCCTGTGCCGCGTGGTCGCGCCGGGCCATGCAGGGACGTCCGCGACGCTCGAGAGTGGATGGCCCGCCCGGCCAGCCAGAGCCGGGCGCCAAGGCCTTGCGCGTTCTACGCCGCAGCGTGGATGTCGGCGTCGATGACCAGATCCAGTGCCGCGAACGCGGCTTCGATCTGATCCATTCGGCTGGCGTGGTCCAGATCCAGCAGGCGGAACACGTCCTTCGGTGTGCGGCCGAGCCGTCGGGCCAGATCCGACTGGCTCACCCCGCGGGCCTGCATGGCCTCGTAGAGGCGGATCTTCAGGCTCGTCAGCAGCGGCATGCGCACCGCCGGCCGGCCGGCCGGATCCGACGGGGCCGGGATCGGCCGTCGGTCCGCCATCATGGCGGCCAGCACCGTACAGGCCGCATCCCGGGCGCGATCCAGCGCCTGGGCGACATCGTCGCCTTCCGTCACGGCCCCCAGATCGGGGACGATGGCGGTGACGCCATCGTCCTGAACGTCCAGATCGACCGGGTACAGCAACATAGGCTCCTCCTTCGGAGAGCATGAACAGCGGACAGGAAAAAGGGGGATCATTTGAGCCCCAGTTGTTTCTTGATCCCCTCCATCGTCCCCTTCTTGAGTTGTTGTCGACCGCCATGGGTCGGGAGGGAGGCGTACTTGCCGGTGGCGGGGTTGTGCAGGCTGCGGTGGTTCTTGCTGTCGGGCCTGCCGACGATCACCCCCTGTTTCCGGAGCCACCGGGCGAATTGGTCGCTGTTCACGTCCTCCTCTCTGCGTCGATGATGAGAGCATCCTACGGCACATTTGCCAAAGAAAGCTCCTTAGAGTCACGGCAGTGACGATCCGCGTCATGCTGGACCATGCTGGACGACGGCGCCAGCCTGATCTTAACGAGAAAGGAAAATATTTCACCACAAAGACACGAAGGGCACGAAGAACAGCATGAAGATAGAGGATAGCGCTGCGCGCAGCGCAATAGTGATCTTCGTGTTTCTTCGCGCTCTTCGTGTTAGAAGACCGTTCTTGGTGTTCTTGGTGTTTTGGTGGTGAAGGATCTTGAGATCACCGGGCCTCATGCGAAGTTGAGAGGGAAACATTTCACCACTAAGACACGAAGGGCACGAAGAACAGCACGAAGGTAGGGGTTAGCGCTGCGCGCAGCGCCATAATGAGCTTCGTGTTTCTTCGTGGTTTTCGTATTGGAAGAGCGTTCTTGGTGTTCTTGGTGTCTTGGTGGTGAAGGACCTTGAGATCATCGGGCTTCATGCCAAGTTGAGAGGGAAATATTTTACCACAAAGACACAAAGACACAAAGGGCACGAAGGACACGAAGAACAGAACGAAGGTAGGGATTCAGCGCTGCGCGCAGCGCCATAATGAGCTTCGTGTTTCTTCGTGCTCTTCGTGTTGGAAGATCGTTTTTGGTGTTCTTGGTGTTCTTGGTGTCTTGGTGGTGAAAAACTCCGACTAGTGGTGAAGAACTCTGCGATCAGCCGGCCTCATATACTACTCGGCCGCCTGCCGTCGGCTGGCGGCGAAGTCGGCGAGACAGCTATCGGGTAGCGGCGTGATCGGCGTGAAGTCGCGATGGGCGATGAACTCCGGCCGCGTGAACCGGGTGATGTGGTTGGAGACGGCGTTGAGCGTCAGATAGACGATCGTCCGCGGGTAGGGGGTGATGTTGGGCGGGCTGGCGTGCACCAGGTTCCCGTGGAACAGGATGACGGAGCCGGCCGGCCCGGTCGGGGCGACGATGCCACCCTCCTCGGCCAGGCGCGTCACCGTCTCCTGATCGAGGGCCCATAGCGGGTAGGATGTGGTTTCCCGATCGTGACCGGCGGCGAGCACCCCGGCCTTGTGGCTCTTGGGGATGAACATCAGGGCGCCGTTGATCGGCATCACCTCGTCGAGAAATACCGCGATGTTCATCGCCCGTGGTTCCGGCATGCCGTCGTCCCGCGCCCAGGTGCCGTAATCCTGGTGCCACTGCCAGATCTCACCGACGAAGGCGGCCTTCGCGTTGATCTTGAACTGGTGCATGTAGACCGGCTCGCCGAACAGTTGGCTGACCGGTTCGATCAGGCGCGGATGGGCACCGAGACGGCGGAACGCCTCGTCATAGGTATGTGCGGCAAAGGCGGTGCGTGGGGCGCCGGAGGTCTCCCGCCACACCTCTTCCCGATCTTGGGCGTAGATCTTGCCTGCATGGTCCCGCAAGGCCGCTACCTCGGCCTCGCTGAAGCAGCCGGGTAGGAAGAGATAGCCCAACTCATCGAACGCGCGCAGTTGTTCGTCGGTCAAGTGCATGGGGAAGCCTCCTTAGGTTGCGTTTTCGGTGCCCGTAACCTTCTTGGGATCGGTGGTGAGTCGGACATAGGTGCTCCGACCGGCCTGCGCGGCGTGACCGGTCGCGAGCGCTTCGGCCTTGTCGGGATCGCCGGTCTCGATCGCCGCGACGATGGCCGCGTGTTCCTGCCAAGCCAGCGTCCGGTAGTCGGGATCGTTCAGCACGGCGCGCATCGACCGCAGCACATGGGGCCAGACGCCGTTGGCAACCTCCGCGATCGCCGGATTGCCGGAGGCCTCGTACAGGCCCCGATGAAAGGCGGCATCGGCCTCGACCAGATCGTCGAGGGTACCGCTATCGCTTGCCGTGGCGCCGCGTGCGAGCAGCGTGACCAAGGGGGCGACGGAAGCCCGGCGGGCCGCCGCGAGCCGGGCCGCGAGACCGTCGAGGGCCCCCCGCACCTGATAGAGGGCGAGCACCCGCTCGGGCTCGATCGGGGCGACCATCAACCCCTTGCGACCCCGATCGATCACCAGCCCCTGATGCTTCAGCAGAGCCAGCGCATGGCTGACCGGCTGGCGAGAGACGCCGAGCCGGGCTGCCAAATCCTCCTGCGCCAGGGGTGCGCAAGGCGACAGTTCACCGCTCAGAATGGCCTGTTTGAGGGCCTCGTGGGCCTCCTGCACCCGATCCGGCCGGGTTGCCAATACCGATACCATCTCCATTCCCTGCTCCGGTCGTCTGAATTCAGTATGCAGAATTCAGACGACCGGAGCAACCCACCTCTTCCTGGAAACGGGACTGGAGATGGTGGGGGGCTCTTCCGTCGGCAGGGGGGGTGGAGCGGCCTCAGGCCGCCCGCACCTTGCCGAGGAAGTCCGCCACGAAGCCGGACAATGAGTTGGACCGGTCCTGCAAGGTCGCCGATGCCCCGTCGACCTGCTTTGCTTCCTCCCGCGTGCTGGCGGCCCCGCGGGTCACGATGTCCACGCCGTCCCGGATGCTCTGACTGCTCTCGACGGCCCGTGCCGCGCTGGCGGCGATCTCGTCGGTCGCAGCCCGCTGCTGTTCGACGGCCGCAGCGACGTCGCCGGCGATGCCGCTGACGTTGCCGATCCGCCGGCCGATACCGGCGAGAGCCTCGACCACCTCGTCGGTCTGGCCCTGGATGGCGCTGATCCGCTCGGCGATCCGGCTGGTCGCCTCGCCGGTCTGGTTGGCCAGCGCCTTCACTTCGGCGGCGACGACGGCGAAGCCCTTGCCGGCATCCCCGGCCCGCGCCGCTTCGATGGTCGCGTTGAGGGCGAGCAGGTTGGTCTGCTCGGCGATCGAGTTGATCAGATCGACCACTTCGCCGATCGCCCGGGCGTTGTCGGCCAGATGCGCGACCATGCTGTTGGAGGCCTCCGCTTCCCGCGTCGCATCGGCGGCCAGGTTGGAGGTCTCCTGCACCCGCTGGGTGACGCTGGCGATGGTCGCGGCCATCTCTTCGGATGCGGCGGCGAGAGCTTCGATCATCTGCACCGATTGCGCAACCGAGCCGCTCATGGCGCCGGCCTCGACGTCGGTCGATTCGGCCGTCCGGGTCAGCGTGTCGGAACTCGCCCGCAACCCGTCGATGCCGTGCTTGACCTCGCTCAGCAGCGCCTTGATGCCGTCGTCGAAGCTCTGACACAGCGCTTCGATCCTCTCGGTCCGTTCCACCCGGGCGGCATCGAGGCTGCGCTGCTCCTCGGCGAGGCGTTCGGCCTCCACCATGTTGTCCCGGAACACCATGACGGCCTGGGCCATGCGGCCGATCTCATCCTGCCGCTTGAACCGGTCGACATCGATCGCCTTGTCCCCGGCCGCCAGCCGCGACACCACCTCGGTCAGCGCCTTGAGCGGCGGGACGACCCGCAGCGACACCAGCACCGCGATGGCGACGCCGGCGACCACCGTCACCCCGCCGACCGCGAGCAGCACCACCAGGGCGAACGTCGCCGCGGACGTCGATTGCGAGAGGATCTCGTCGGTCCGGTCGATGGCGGTCTGGCCCAACGTGCCGATCTGATCCGCCAGGGCTTCTCCGGTGACATCGATCGCGTCATGTGCCAGCGCGTTGCGCCGGGTCACCGTCTCACCCAACTGGACGATCGACCCGCGCAGCGTCTGCATGTCGGTTGCGACGGCCTCGACCGTGGCGACCTGGCGGGCGACGTCGAGCGAACCGCCCAGCGTCTCCAGCCGGGCGATCGCCCCGTCCAGCATGTCCAGTGCCTCGGCAAGGATCGCCGGGTCGTTATTGACGAGATACTCCGTCACCCGCAGCCGCGTCTCGTAGAAGTTGAGGGTAACGGCGGAGACCACCGAGGGGGCCGATCGGCTGCTCAGCGCCCCGGGAAGGGCTAGCCGGCGGATGCTCTCCCCGATATCCCCGGCCAGCGGCGCGACGTCCGAGGCGACCAGCGCATCGACGGTGGTGCTGGCGTCGACCACATCGGTCAGGCCGGCGGCATAGCTCGCCATTTCCACGCTGAGGCGTTCCAGACCCGCCCGCTGGTCGGGATCGCTCGATGACCGAGCTGCCCGGTCGGCCGATGCGGAGAGGCCGGAGACGGCCGCGGTCAGGGCGTCCAGCGCCTCCGCCTCACCGGTCGCCATGTAGCGGTTGAACTCGCGCTGGGTCGCGGCGAGCCCGAGATCGCTCCTGACGACGGCCAGCATCGTGTCGACGGACTGGCTGTATCCCCGGAACTGGGAGACGATCTGGCCGAGACTGGCCGCCCCGATGCCGGCGAGGAGGACGATCGACAGGCAAACGACGGCAAAGCCACCGGTCACCGTGGTTCTGATCGAGATGGACTTCATTGTTCCTGGTCCGCTGATGCCCGAGAGGATTTTACGCAGTTCAGAGTGTTGGCTGAGCTGTGCACAACCAAGTCCTCCGACGGTGGGGCCTCGTTCCTTAAGAAAACGTCAAAGTTGAGTGCGGTGATTTGGAATACGCTCGCAATCCGCTTGCCGAGTCGGGATCGCCTGCCGCGGGGTACGTGCGTCACCCCTTGCCCGGCTTGCGTTCGGGATACCTGCTGCACCGTGACAGCCGATCGGCCACCGGGGCATAGTGCGGCCCATCAGATCCCTGGGAGGAGGACCCGACCCATGACCGCCTGCATCGTCGGCTGGCACCACACCAAGTTCGGCAAGCTCGAAGACGAGGATATCGAGAGCCTGATCGTCCAGGCGGCCCGCGGCGCCGTCGCGGATGCCGGCATCGGCTTCGAGGATGTGGACGAGGCCTTCGTCGGCAACATGAACGGTGGTTACCACAAGCAGGACTTCACCGGTGCGCTGCTGATGCAGGCCGATGACGGCTTGCGGTTCAAGCGCGTGACCCGGGTCGAGAACGCCTGCGCCACGGGCTCGGCCGCTTTGCACCAGGGCATCCGGGCGATCGAGAACGGTGACGCCCGCTTCGCCCTGGTGTTGGGCGCGGAGAAGATGACCGCCACTCCGACCGCCCAGGTCGGCGACATCCTGCTCAGCGCGTCCTACCGCAAGGAGGAGGACGAGGTCGAAGGCGGGTTTGCCGGGATCTTCGGTCAGATCGCGCAGCTCTACTTCCAGAAGCACGGCGACCAGTCCGATGCGCTGGCGCGCATCGCCGCCAAGAACCACCATAACGGTATGGCCAACCCGCTGGCGCATATGCGCAAGGATTTCGGCTATGAATTCTGCCGCGCGGTGTCGGAAAAGAACCCGTTCGTCGCCGGCCCGCTCAAGCGTACGGACTGCTCGCTGATCTCCGACGGGGCCGCGGCGGTGGTGCTGACGGATGTCGAGACCGCCCTGGCGATGCACAAGGCGATCGTGTTCCGGGCCCGTGCCCAGGTGAACGACTTCCTGCCGATGTCCAAGCGCGACATCGTCGCGTTCGAAGGCTGCACCCAGGCCTGGCAGCAGGCGTTCGCCAAAGCGCGGATGAGCCTCGACGACCTCGACCTGGTCGAAACCCATGACTGCTTCACGATCGCCGAGTTGCTCCAGTACGAGGCGATGGGGCTGACCCCGGCCGGCCAGGGCGCGCGGGCGATTGCGGAAGGCTGGACGGGGAAGACCGGCAAGCTGCCGGTCAACGCTTCGGGCGGGCTCAAGTCCAAGGGCCATCCGATCGGCGCCACCGGCGTGTCGATGCATATCATGGCGAGCCTCCAGTTGATGGGGGAGGCCGGTGACATGCAGGTCGACGGTGCCGAGACCGCCGGTGTGTTCAATATGGGCGGGGCGGCCGTGGCCAACTATGCCAGCGTGCTGGAGCGGCTGCGGTGACAGCCGACCGGATGGACGGGGCCGACGCCCCGCCGCTGCCCGTGAGCCGGCGGGTGATGGGGCTGGCCGGGCTGTTGCGGCAGACCGCCCGCCGCCTGCCCGACCGGGTCGGCTTCGTCCATGGGGAGCGGGTCTGGACCTGGCGCGAGATCGATGGGCGAGTCGATGCGCTGGCCGCCGCCTTGGCCGCACACGGGATCGGCAAGCGCGACCGGGTGCTGGTGCAGTCTCCCAACGGCCTGCCGATGTTCCTGTCGATGTGGGCGGCGTTCCGGCTCGGGGCGGTGTGGGTCCCGACCAACCATCGGCTGACGCCCGGGGAAGTCGCCGATCTGGCTGCCGCCAGCGGGGCCAAGGCGATGCTGTGCCATGCCGACGACCCCGCCCATGCCGCGGCGTGCCGTTCGGCCGTGCCGGACCTGGCGACGGTGATCTCGATCGGCCCGGCCGACTTCACGGATCTCGAGGTCGACCGTCTGATCGCCGCCCATGCCGGTGAGGCCGTGCCCGAGCCACGGTTCGACCACGACGACCCGTGCTGGTTCTTCTTCACCTCGGGCACCACCGGCAAACCGAAGGCCGCCGTGCTGACCCACGGGCAGATGAGCTTCGTCGTCACCAACCATCTGGCCGATCTCGTCCCCGGCACCACGGAAGATGACGCCTCTCTGGTCGTCGCTCCGTTGTCCCATGGCGCCGGCGTCCACCAGTTGATGATGACCGCGCGGGGTGCGCCGGCGGTGCTGCCGGCGGGCCCGGGGTTCGATCCCGCGACCGCCTGGGCGATGGTCGAGCGCTGGCGGGTGACCAACCTGTTCACCGTGCCGACCATCCTGACCCGGCTGGTGCGGCATCCGGCGGTGCACGCTCATGACCACACGAGCCTGCGCCATGTGATCTATGCCGGCGCGCCGATGTATCGCGAAGACCAAAAACAGGCGTTGCGCATCCTCGGCCCGGTCCTGGTCCAGTATTTCGGTCTGGGCGAAGTGACCGGCGCCATCACCGTCCTGCCATCGAGGCTGCACATCGAAGCCGATGACCCGGCCGCCCGGGTCGGCACCTGCGGCTATCCCCGGACCGGAATGGAGATCACGATCCAGGACGATGCCGGTCGCATCCTGCCGCCGGGGGAGATGGGGGAGATCTGCGTTGCCGGTCCGGCCGTGTTCGCCGGGTACTGGAACGATCCCGAGGCCACCGCCAAGGCGTTCCGCGACGGCTGGTTCCGCACCGGCGATCTGGGGCACCTCGATGCCGAGGGGTTTCTCTACATCACCGGACGAGCATCGGACATGTACATCTCCGGCGGGTCGAACATCTACCCCCGCGAGATCGAGGAAGTGCTGCTGACCCATCCGGTGGTCACCGAAGCGGCCGTGGTCGGGGTGCCCGATCCGGAGTGGGGGGAGGTGGGGGTTGCCGTGCTGGTGGTGCGGGCCGGGTCACGGACCCCGTCGGTGGAGGACATCCTCGGATTTCTCGACGGCAAGATCGCGCGGTACAAGCGGCCCAAGCGCATCGTGTTCCGCGACGCGCTGCCGAAATCCGGCTATGGCAAGGTAACCAAGCGCCTGATCAAGGAAGACCTCGTTTCAGCAGCCGGCTAGATCAACCTGCGTTCAGATGGACTCATCTGAACGCAGATAAGTTGATCTATTTCAAAGATCTAGAGCATTCTGCGTCCGTTCGGACGCAGGATGCTCTAGATGGGCGCTTTCAACACGGTGTCTCGCAAGGCGACGGCCCGGGCACGCCGGTCTGACAGTTCGTCTCCAAAGAGGAGGCTGGGGAGAGCGCGGGCGAAAACGAGCACGGCGGGACCAAGCTGGGTTTCGCTCGCGCTCTCCCGAACCTACCTGACGCTCCTGGGGGGCCGTCTTGTCCAGGCGTTCGAGACGTCAGCGGCCGCGAAGAAGGGCCGTTTGGCGCTATGGGGACGCGCTGTCGCCTACGCCCCCTCTTCCTCTTCCTCGTCGTCCAGTTCCTTGGTGATCAGCGCGCTCAACCCGGCCACGCCGGCAAGCGCGCCGAGCCCCAGGAACAGCGCGATGCCGAACCACGCCTCGGCCCCGCTGGTATAGCTGGCCATGATGCCACATGCCGCGCTGAACCCCCCGGCGAGCGTGGCCACCACCAGATTGTCGGTCCGGTTCCGGGCCGGAAAGGGGAGTGCCATTTCCGCAAGTCTCCTCATGTCCAAGCTGCCGGTGCCTGTCGTCCGGCCGGTGTCCGCCGGGATTTCACCCGCCTCCACGGCGTCATAATGCCGCTTGATGGCATAGAAGAGTATCACCAAACAGACGATCGCGACCAGTAACCCGGCGCCATAGGCACCGGAGGCGCCGTCGGCCCTGGAGGCCACGAACAGCGCCAGGATACCGACGATCCCGGCCGTGATCCCAAGTAACCAGCTTGGCATTGAGCCCTCCCTTACGCTCGGACTTCCCCGTACGAGAACGGTGCCGGCACCCGTTGGGCCGCAGCGGGCAAGCCGGGCCGAGCCCGCTTGCGTCCCGGTACCATGGCTCGAAAGTGGGTCGGCTCGCCCTACTGTCCAGTCGATGCGCAACCGCGACACGGGCTGAGCGGAGGGCCGCCATGGACGGGCAAACACTGATCCTGATCGAGCTGCTGCTCGTCTTCGGCCTGGTTTTCGGCTGGGGCCTGTGGGAGCTTCGCACGCTCAGACGCGAACGGGAGGCAGACGCGGCCAAACCGCCCAGCGACCCCGACACCGGGACGAAGTCCTAGAGCGTTTTCAGGGAGTACCGGATCGATCTGTTGGCGTGTGCCAGATCGATCCGTGGAGGCGCGTAGCACGGCGCGATGTGGTGCCATCGGGCCAGCGGCGCAACGCAGCGGGCGGCCGGCACACGCCAACCCGAAGGGCCGGGCGGGATGGGCCCGGTATTCCCTGAAAACGCTCTAGCCGCCGGCCAGGGCCGTCCACGAGGCTGCGGCGATCATCGCCACCACCATGGCGGCCAAGGCGTTCTTGGCCGCCAGCATCACCAGCCCGGCCAGAATCACCGCGACCGCTTCCCGCAAGCCGCCCTGCGCGACCACGGTGACCACCAGGGCGGCGATGACCGATGACGCCATCGCCTCCAAGAAACGCTCCACCGGGGCGGAGTTCGGGATATGGCGCATCACCGCCGCCCCGCCGAGCCGGGTAGCGAGCGTCACCGCGGCCATCAGGGCGATGGCCGCCACGGCAGTGAGATCGTCAGGCACGCCGGACAGCCCCCACCACGCCGCCGCACAGGGCGGCGATAATGATGTTCCAGCCGGTCGGCAGCAGCGGCAAGGTCGCCAAAGCGACCACGCTGGCAACCGCGACCGGCACCAGCGCCGCCCGAGTCTTCAGGTTGCCCACCACGATGGCACCGAAGAACGCCGCCATCACCACGTCGAGCCCGAAACGGTCGAGCGCCCCCAGGCCCGCACCGGCGAACGCGCCAACAGCCGTCCCGATCATCCAGTTGAGCCACATGATCAGCCCGCCGCCGAGCAGCAGGCCGGCATCCCGCTCCCCCGCCTTGAAGGCGGTCTGGCTGTCGGCGAAGTTCACGTCGCTCATCATCGCCAGCGAAGCCAGCCACTTCCACCGCGGCAGCCGGTTGACCCAGGGCGACAACGCCGCTCCCAGGATGATGTGTCGGGCGTTGACGGCAAGCACGACCAGCACCATGGACACAAAGGGCAGCGGCGCCTGCCACAGCTCCAGCGCGGCGAACTGGGAGGCGCCGGCGAAGACCGTCGCGCTCATCACGATCGCTTGCCACGCCGCCATGCCGTGCTCGACCGCCGCCGCACCATAGGCGAGGCCGAACGGCAGCACAAAGGCACAGACCGGCAACAGCCGCTTCATCCCCCGACCGACGCCGGCGAGAGTCAGCACGATCGGTGGAGGGCTGGTGGTGGCCGTGGCGGCAGTTCTAACCATTTCAGGAGTTAGATCATCGGTACGCGTGCCCGTCAACCGGTATGGAGGTTAGAAAACCCCCGAGCTACAGCCAGGAACATCCGGTGCGCCCGATCGGCGGTTGGCTGGTGTTGGACTGTCTCAATACCGCCATCGGACCGGTGAGGGGCGTGTCGTTCCCGAAAAGCTGCTCAGCCTTGACGATCCGAAGGCGCAAACCATGGCGATGGATCCGGGCACGGCCGCTGTCCCCGGCGACGGTCCTGACGGCGGGTGCCGATAGGGGCGCCGACCTGGCACGGGGCCGTGTCCCTGCTCACGCCCGTGGCCTGTGGTCGGCCGTTGCCGTGCCGACCGAACCGCGGGACATCGCCCGGAGCCGGCGCGCCCCGCCCCGGGAAGCTTGGCCACGACGCCGCAGGCCGTCGTCCCCGGCGCCGTCCGGTCAGAAGAAGGCCGCCAGGGCGGCGGCGTCCGATCCGCGGAGCTGCCAGGCCATGCACCGCACACCGCCCCCCATGAAGCAGACATGCTGCGCCGGTACCGGCACGACCTCCCGCGCGGTGGCGGCCCGCACCTGCGTGAGCGCGACCGCATCCTCCGGAATGGCGAATTGCGGCAGGTAGACCCGATGCGGCGTGACCAGCGCATTGGTGTAGAGCCCGCAAGCCGACCCGAACCGGGGATCGTGGACGCCGGAATCGTCGAACGGCGTCACGACCTCGTGGATCACCACCCCCGGCAGCCCCCGTTCGAGATCGGAACGGAGCTGCGCGGCATAGGCCGGGTCGTCGGCATAGCTGTTGACGATCAGGGTGTTGACGTCGACGAAGGCCACCACACCATCGGCGTGCTCCAGCCCGCCCTGTTCGTCGGCCTCGATGAACGCAACGTGATCGAGCCCGGCGATCGCGCGCAGGCGCCGGCGCCCCTCCTCCTCGGTCAAACCGTTGTCCCGCAGGAACTTCCTCGAGACGACCGCCCGGCCCGCGCCGTCGTCGACGAAATTGCCGCCGTCGTTCAGCAGATCGGTTTCCCTGAACCTCAGCCCCGCCTCCGCGGCGATGGCGGCCAGCCCCTCCTGAACGGCGTCGGCGTCGATCTGTCCCTGCCATCCGCCCCCCTGTCCGGCCGCGGTGTAGCGGAACAGGACGGGCGCTTCCGGATTGGCCGTGCCGAAATCCCGCATCCAGATGTCGTCCACGGGCGCGAGCACCACCCGCTCGGGCCCCAGCGCGTCGACATAGCGGTCATAGGCCCCGTCGTCGACAAGGATCACCACGTCGTCACGACCGTCGATCGCCCGTGCGAAGGCGACGTGAAAGGTCAGGATCGCATCGGCGCTGTCGGCGTAGTAAGGGTCGCCGGTGATCGGTGC
>JANQKE010000183.1 GCA_028281265.1 Alphaproteobacteria bacterium
CTGCGTCCTAACGGACGCAGATAAGATGCTCTAAATCTTTGAAATAGATCAACTTATCTGCGTTCAGATGAGTCCATCTGAACGCAGGTTGATCTAGCCCATGCCGGCGGCCGATAGAAGCTTGCCCGAGCCGTGACATCCGGTGCGTCCGGCCCGGACAACCCCGTCGCCGGCCGCTCAGCCGCGGGCGGCGGCGCGCATCGGCGCCCAGGTCGGTGCCCGGCCGATCGTCTGGGGGACACCGCTCGGGCCGGCCAGCCAGGGCCGCTCCAGGCTCGGCTTGGCGAAGTACCAGCCTTGCAGCAGATCCACCCCCTCGCCGGCCAGCACCGCCGCCTGGGTCTCGGTCTCCACCTTCTCCCCGACAGTGGTCAGGCGCAGACGCTTGGCGACGTCCAGCAGCTTGCGTACGAACCTCCGCGCTTCGGGATCGGAATCGACGGCACTGCAGAACGCCCCGTCGATCTTGACGGTGTCGATCGGCAAGCTGATCAACTGCTGCAGGCTCGTGTGTCCGGCCCCATAGTCGTCGAGCGCCACATGGCAGCCGAAATCCCGAACCTTGGTCAGGAACCGGGCGGTCTCCGACAGATCGAGGATGGAAGCGGTTTCGGTCACCTCCAGGATCAGCCGTTCGGCGATGTTCGGCCGGTGCGCGACCAGCGCGCGCAGGGTGCGCAGCCAACTGTGGTCGGCGGCGGTGAAGCCGGAGATGTTCATCGACAGCCGAATGTCCCGGTGGGCGTCCAGTTCGGCGACCGTCATCTCCAGCACGCGGCGGTCGACGATCCGGTTCATGCCGAGCCGTTCGACGGCGGGGATGAACGCACCGGCCGGGATCACCTCCCCATTCGCGCCGAACAGCCGCAACAGGGTCTCGTAGAACCGGATGCCGCCGCCATCGGCCTCGACCACCGGCTGGAAGGCGAGCGCCAGCCGGTCGGACCGCAGGGACTCGGAGACGTCTTCGGCCACCTGGGCCAGGCGGGTCCGTTCGGAGCGTTCCGCGACGGTGGCCCGGGAGAGCACGACGGCCTTGCGTCCGCCTGACCCGTTGAGGGCTTCGTCGAGGCAGCGTTCGGCCCGGAAGAACGCTTCGAACGGGCTTTGCACCTGTACCGGGAAGTCGACCGCACCGACGGCCACGCGGACCGTGAGGGGGCCGACGGGGGTCGGGATCGGCGCGGACTCGATCTCGCGCTTGAGCTTGTCCGCCACCACGGAGAGGTCGGCGACATCGATCTGGCTCAGGATGACCCCGAATCCGTCGTCGCGTAGCCGGCCGATCAGATCGGGCGTGCGCAGCACCCGCTCCAGCCGGAACCCCGCCTGCAGCATGACATCCGCGGCGACATGGCCGCCATGGGCCGAAACCAGACCGTCGAAGCCGATGATGCCGACCGCCAGGAACGCCCCCGGGACCGAATAGCGGGTGGCAAAGGCCAGGGACTGGTGCAACGCGTCCAGCAGGACCGAGCGGTTGAGGTGGCCGGTCGTGTCGTCGAACCGGGCGCGGTACTCGATCAACGCATCGATCCGATGTTCGGCCTCGACGGCGCGCAGCAGGCCGCGATAGGTGGTCGGCCGTTCACAATCCCGCCGCAGGAAGCCGCCGCGTTCCTCCACCCAGGTGAAGCGGCCGCTCGACAAGCGCAGCCGGTAGCGGGAGGGCTTGACGGTCTGCCCCTTGAGGCCGGCCACGAACCGCTCCTGGCGGGTGGGCAGGTCTTCGGGATGAATGCGGCCACGATAACCATAGCCCGTATCCAGCCCGTCGCACTCGCATCCCAGAACAGCCTCCGCATCGCCGACCCAGACGATGCGGTCGGTCACCAGATCCCATTCGAACGCCAAAGCACCGGCGCCATCGAGCGCATCCGTCAACATGGCAACGGGGTGGCCGATCGGGTCCTCAGTCATCGGGACGAAAGCTCTGTCTTGGATATGCACATCGACGGAACACGCCGGTGAGGAAAGGAATAGGTTCGTTGTCCGGTACATAGGATATTCCGCAATCAAGCGCCAGCACCGCCTATCCCCTGCCGGCGCAACCGTCGCGGGCCCTGCCCAAGGGTTGTAATACTACGCGCAAGAGTGTTGCCTTTCCATTAAGCTGACCGGTAACCGCACTGTCCGTTCGGATACTGGTAAACATCTGGTAAATTCTTCTAATATCCAATAATGTCGTCGGATCGTCGAGAAACCCGCGGGCCGGTGCTTGCGATCCTGCCGCGGCGTGGACGACCGCCGAGGACCCATGACCCAGATACCGGGCAACCTTTCCCCCCCTAGCATCGGCGGCGTTCCCGTTCCGGCGACGGGTGGGCGCGTGGTCCCCGTCGCCCGGACCGATTGGCGGTCGCAATCCCAAACGCCGGTCCCGTCGTTCCGCTCGCTGGTTCCGGTGGCCGCGACCCGGCACGAAAACGTCGCGCCTTCAACCGCCCTGGTCCCGGTACACCTTGCCCTTGTCGGGATCGCCGACGATCCGGGAGTCGGCCACTTCGAAGCCCGTACCGGCGTAGCAGCCTATCGCAACGCGCAGGCGCTAGGTCAAGACGGCGACCAGACGCTGGTCCGGATGGTCCTCTAATAGGCGTGGTCTGCGGTCGGATGCGACCGGTAATCGCCCTCTGCCCCACAAACATAAAGATATCTTTATACTTGCATGCGTAGCGTCGGCGGCGTACACGACGCCGTCTGCGGCCTGTCGCACCGAGACAGCGCCCGCGCCGGTTTCAGCCACCGGCACACCGGTGTGATCCCCTCAGCCCAAAGCGACGAGTGCCCCCATGCCCGACAGCGTGTTCACCGACTACAAGGTCAAGGATCTAAGCCTCGCCGATTGGGGCCGCAAGGAAATCGCCATCGCCGAAACGGAGATGCCGGGGCTGATGGCGCTGCGGGAGGAGTACGGCACCGCTCAGCCGCTCAAGGACGCGCGGATCGCCGGCTGCCTGCACATGACCATCCAGACGGCCGTGCTGATCGAGACCCTGATCGCATTGGGCGCCGAAGTGCGCTGGTCCTCGTGCAACATCTTCTCGACCCAAGACCAGGCCGCCGCCGCGATCGCCGCCGCCGGCATTCCCGTTTTCGCCTGGAAAGGGATGACCGAAGAGGAATTCTGGTGGTGCATCGACCAGACCATCGAAGGGCCGAACGGTTGGACGCCGAACATGATCCTGGACGATGGCGGCGACCTGACGGTGCGGATGCACGAGCAGTTCCCGGCCCTGCTGGATGACGTCAAGGGCCTGTCGGAGGAGACCACCACCGGGGTCCACCGGCTCTACGAAATGGCCAAGGCCGGCACCCTCAAGGTCCCGGCGATCAACGTCAACGACAGCGTCACCAAGTCCAAGTTCGACAATCTCTACGGCTGCAAGGAAAGCCTGGTCGACGGCATCAAGCGGGCGACCGACGTGATGCTGGCCGGCAAGGTCGCGGTGGTCGCCGGGTATGGCGATGTCGGCAAGGGCTCGGCTGCGAGCCTGCGCAGCCAAGGGGCGCGGGTGATGGTCACCGAGATCGACCCGATCTGCGCCCTGCAGGCCGCCATGGAAGGCTATCAGGTGGTCACGATGGACGAGGCGGCGAAGGTCGGCGACGTGTTCGTCACCGCCACCGGCAATATCGACGTGATCACCATCGATCATATGCGGGACATGAAGGACCGCGCGATCGTGTGCAACATCGGCCACTTCGACAGCGAGATCCAGATCGAGGCCCTGCGCAATCACAAGTGGCACACCGTCAAGCCGCAGGTGGACGAGGTCGAGTTCCCCGACGGCAAGCGGCTGATCGTGCTGGCCGAGGGCCGGCTGGTGAACCTGGGCTGTGCCACGGGCCATCCGAGCTTCGTGATGTCGGCCAGCTTCACCAACCAGGTGCTGGCGCAGATCGAGCTGTGGCACAACCATGCCAGCTACGAGCGCAAGGTCTACGTGCTGCCCAAGCATCTCGACGAGAAGGTCGCCGCATTGCACCTGGACAAGCTCGGGGCCAAGCTGACCGCGATGACCGACGCCCAGGCCCAATATCTCGGCCTGGAAAGCCAAGGCCCGTTCAAGCCGGAGCACTATCGCTACTGATTCGGTCGATCCGGCCGTAGCCTCAGAGGCGCGCCCGATCCATCGGGCGCGCCTTTTGCATTTCAGGGCGTGACACGGTGCAAAGGCGACGGGCCGCCATTCACCCCGCCGCCATCTAGATCAACCTGCGTTCAGATGGACTCATCTGAACGCAGGTTGATCTATTTCAAAGATTTAGAGCATCTTATCTGCGTCCGTTCGGACGCAGGATGCT
>JANQKE010000082.1 GCA_028281265.1 Alphaproteobacteria bacterium
CGGGCCAGCGGCGCAACGCAGCGGGCGGCCGGCACACGCCAACCCGAAGGGCCGGGTGGATGGGCCCCGCTGCGGCGTCGCTCGTCGTCGAATATGCCCGGGCATGTCCTTCCTCCTCGCTCCTGGCATCAGGGCCCATCCGCCTCGGCAGATCGGCCCGATAGTCTCTGAAAACGCTCCAGGACATCAGGTCCCGACGATCATCACGCCGATCGCCGCCGACCACATGACAAGCCCGACGATCCACGCGGCCGCGATGCTGCGGTAGCCGCAACATGACGGCTCGATATGCCGAGGGTCGATCGGCATCTTCGTGCCCTCCCCTGTCTCACCGGCGTCAACCATCGCCCCGTCGCCGGCGAAGATCCGTCACCCGGCTCACGGACCGGGATCGGAGGCTGTCCCGGCGCGGCCGGGCCCGAACCGACATCCGCATCGCGGAATGATCTTCCATATCGTGGAAAACTTAACCTCCTCTACCAATTGATCTTTTCATCTCCCGAACCTCGGGACTGGCATAGGTGATTACGAAAAAGGGGCGTGATTTGAACAAATTGGCTTGAGGCCCGCGCCCTTACGCAATACTGTCCCGCCCCGTCGCATCCGGAGAAGAGATCGCCCGTCAGATGGCGCGCGGCTCTCGCGAGCCGATCGGGGCGCGACACGAGAGACGGGGAGGGACCGTTGCTCGGGCCTGTCGCTGGATAGGGGTCGGAGCAGCGCTGATGACCGTTCGCCGAGGCGGACGCCGCCATACCCTTCCGTCATGTCGTGTCCGCGCTCGGCTTTTCCCGGGATGGGGACACACAAATGGGAGGGTAATACCGTGAACATCCGTAAGATCCTGACCGGCACCGCGGCGGCGGTCGCCCTTGGTGTGGTCGGCGCCGCCGGCGTCGCCAACGAGGCTTCGGCACAGTCGATCGAATGGTCGATGGCCTCGACCTATCCGGGCTCGCTGCCCCAGCTCGGCACGCTCGGCAAGCGCATCGAAGAGCAGATCGCCCTGGTGTCCGGCGGGGATATCGAGATCCGCTTCTACGAGCCCAACGCGCTGATGCCGGCGCTGGAAGTGTTCGACGCGGTGTCGATCGGCGCGGTCGAAGCCGGCTGGTCGACCCCGGGCTACTGGACCGGCACCGAGCCGGCCCTGGCGCTGTTCGGCGCGGTACCGTTCGGTCCGGCCGCGCCGGAATACATCGCCTGGTTCTACTTCGGCGGTGGCAAGGAGCTGATGGACGAGATCTACGCGCAGTACGGCATCAAGTCGGTGATCTGCGGCGTGATCGCACCGGAAGCCTCGGGCTGGTTCCGGGAACCGATCGAGAGCGCCGAAGACCTCGAAGGTCTGGTGATGCGCTTCTTCGGCCTGGGCGCCCGGGTGATGGAACGGATGGGCGTGTCCACCCAGTTGATCGCCGGCGGCGACATCTTCCCCGCGCTGGAGCTCGGCACGATCGACGCCACCGAATTCTCCATGCCGGCGATCGACCTCAACCTGGGCTTCTACCAGGTCGCCAGCCACTATTACCTGCCGGGCTGGCACCAGCAGTCGACCATGTTCGACCTGATGATGAACCTCGACATGTGGAACGATCTAACCGACACCCAGCGGGCCCAGATCGAAAGCGTGTGCGGCGACAATGTCCGCTACGCGATCGCCGAGGGCGAAGCCATCCAGTTCGCCGCGATGCAGGAACTGGTCGACCAGCACGGGGTGACCATCCACCAGTGGTCGGATGAGATCCTGGACGAGCTCCGGGCCGCCTGGGCGGACGAGGTCGCCGATCTGACCGCCACGGACGAGAACTTCGCTCGGGTCTGGGAGTCGCTGTCCACCTTCCGGGAGAACTACGCGATCTGGGGTGAGCGCGGCTACCTCGACTGAGACCGTGTGACCGTCGATGGGCGGCCGGACCTCCCCTCCGGGGAGGCCGGCCCCCATCCGGCCGCCGATCCGTTCCGCTCTCGCGCGGCGGGCGGACCGGTCGCTGCGTCGCCGGGTGCCGCGGCGATCCCGCCCGCGACGGATTGGAACCCGGCCCGTCGTTTCCGTCGGGGCGGCATCGGGATCCCGCGATCGTCACGTTAGGGGCTGGGGAATGGGTTTCGCGTTTAGTCTGACGGGCTTCCTTCTGAAGCTCAGCGATTGGCTCGCATGGTTCGTGATCACGGTGGGGCGGGTGTTCGCCTGGCTGGCCGTCATCCTCATCCTGGTGATCCTGTTCGACGTGATCACGCGCGAGATGAAGTCGAGCGACTGGATCACCGCCTATCCCGACCTTCAGGCGTTCTTCCGCGCACTCGAACCCTATGCCAGCTCGACCAAGCTGCAGGAGCTCGAATGGCATCTGCACGGCGCGCTGTTCCTGATGTGCCTGGGCTACGCCTATGTGAAGGACGCCCATGTCCGCATCGAGCTCCTGCGAGACAATTTCGGCAGCAAGCTCAGGGCCTGGGTCGAACTCGTCCTGATTCTGGCGTTCATGGCCCCCTATCTGTATCTGGTGATCACCACGGGCTTCGATTTCGCCGAACGGTCCTATATCCGCAACGAAGGGTCGTCGGCCATGACCGGCCTGCCCGAGCGATGGATCATCAAGTCGTTCCTGCCGCTGGGCTTCACGGTGCTGGCGATCGGAGGCCTGTCGATCGCCCTGCGATGCGCCATCCACATCTTCGGCCCCCATCACCTGTCCGATGAGGCGGGTGACTATTTCCGGCCCAAGTCGATCCTGGAGCGGGAAGCCGACACGGATGCCGACGAAGCCCTGATCGGCCTGGGCAAACGCTAGCCCGCCCCCGTCGACGCCACGATGAACGCCGCCGGCATCGTCCGGACCCGACAGCATGATCGCTTGACCCCCCCGCGGCCACCCCGGGGGGCGGAGACCCGAGATGGAGACCTTCATCCACCTGTTGCCCGTCGCGATGTTCGTGATGCTGGCGATCTTCCTGTTCACCGGGTTCCCGGTTGCGATGGTGCTCGGCGGGGTCGGCGTGCTGACCGCCCTGTTCGCCTCCCTGGAGTTCATCGACGCCTACAACATGCGTCAGTTCGCACTGATCACCAGCCGGATCTATGGCGGGATCGTCGAGAACCTGGTGCTCGTGGCGATCCCGATGTTCATCTATATGGGCACGATGCTGGAGAAGTCCGGCGTCGCCTCGGATCTGTTGCACACGCTGCAGGTGCTGCTGCGCCGGGTCCCCGGCGGGCTCGCGCTGTCGGTCACCCTGATGGGCACGATCATGGCCGCGACCACCGGGATCATCGGCGCCTCGGTGGTGATGATGACCCTGCTGGCCCTGCCGGTGATGCTCAACCGCGGCTACAACATCCCGCTGGCGACCGGCACCATCGCCGCTTCGGGCACCTTGGGCATCCTGATCCCGCCCTCGATCATGCTGGTGATCATGGGGGATCTCCTGTCGATCTCGGTCGGCAGCCTGTTCCTGGCGGCGATCGTGCCGGGCTTCCTGCTGGCCGGTTTCTATCTGGTCTATCTGTTCATCACCAGCAGCATCAGGCCGACCCTCGCCCCGCCCCTGCCCGGGGACGAGGGGCCGACCAGCCGGGGGGAGCTGGTCAAGATGGTGCTGAAGAGCTTCGTGCCGCCGATCGCGCTGATCGTGCTGGTGCTGGGCTCGATCTTCGCCGGCTTCGCCACCCCGACGGAAGCCTCGGGCGTCGGGGCGGCCGGTGCGACCCTGCTCGCCTGGCTCAACGGCCGGCTGAACTGGCGGGTGATGCAGGATGTGCTGGAGCGGTCGGCGCTGACCGGCGGCATGCTGTTCTTCATCTTCGTCGGCGCGACCGCCTTCGCCTATGTGTTCCGGGCCCTGGGCGGCGACGACCTGGTGGTGGAGTTCGTCAATTTCGTCGGCGGCGGCTCCTGGGGGGTGTTGTTCCTCCTGATGGCGATCGTGTTCTTCCTGGGGTTCTTCTTCGACTGGATCGAGATCACCCTGATCGTGCTGCCGGTGTTCGCCCCGATCGTGGCGCTGTTGCAGTTCGGCACCCATGTCGACCAGGCCGACGTGGTGATCTGGTTCGCGATCCTGGTGGCGGTGAACCTGCAGACCTCGTTCCTGACACCGCCCTTCGGTTTCGCCCTGTTCTACATGAAGGGGGTGGCCCCGCCGCAGGTGCGCATCCAGGCGATTTACCGCGGCATCATCCCGTTCGTCTGCCTGCAGTTGATCGGCCTGCTCCTGGTGCTGGGCTTCCCCGGCCTCGCCCTGTGGCTGCCCAACACGCTGCTGACCTGATCGTGCGGCTATAGGCGGGGCTGAGCGCAGGACGCATAGGCCGGGGAGAGCGCGAGCGAGACCCGGCAGATCGGATCCGCCCCGCATACCGCCCGCCGCCGGCGGGTCGGGGTCCGCCTTCGGCTCTCCCCAGCCTACCCCGCATCGGGGCGTGGCCATCCCGTGCCCGCGCGATCGCGGTGGACAGGGCGGCCGGACTGACCGATGGTCGGCGCGGCCCCACCGCAACCGCCCCCGGGATCGCCCCGATGACGACCGTCGCTCCGACAGCCGGCCCCGCCGGCCATTCCCGGCCCGCGATCGCGGCGTGGTGCCTGTTCGACTGGGCCAACTCCGCCTTCAACACGGTGATCGGGACGTTCGTGTTCTCGGTCTATTTCGCCCGTGGCATCGTCGGGGACGAGACGGCGGGCAGTGCGCTGTGGGCGCAGGCGATGGCGGTCAGTGCCGTCCTGATCGCGGTGTTGAGCCCGGTCCTGGGTGCGATCGCCGACCGGGCCGGCCGGCGCAAGCCCTGGGTGGCGCTGTTCGTCGCCCTGTGCGTGGTGCCCACTTGTCTGCTCTGGTTCGCCGGACCCGATCCGAGCTTCCTGTGGTATGCCCTGGCCCTGGCGGTGGTGGCGAGTGTGGGCCATGAGCTCAGCCAGGTGTTCGCCAACGCCATGCTGACCACGGTGGCGCCGCAGCGGATGCTCGGCCGGGTGTCCGGCTGGGCCTGGGGCCTGGGCTATCTCGGCGGGCTCGCCTGCCTGGCGACCGCCCTGTTCGCCCTGATCGGCTTAGGCGACACCCCGCCGCTGTTGGCCCTGCCGACCGGGCAGTCCGAGCATGTCCGCGCCAGTGCGCTGCTGGTCGCGGCCTGGTTCGCGGTGTTCAGCCTGCCCCTGTTTGTGTTGGTGCGGGAGGGCGGGCAGCCGACCGCCCCGCTGCGCCGGGCGGTGGGCGAGGGCTTGCGGCAGCTCAAGGACACCGTCCGCCGGCTCCCCCGCCACGGCCAGGTGCTGCGGTTCCTGATCGCCAGCGCCCTGTACCGCGACGGGCTGTCGACCCTGTTCACGGTCGGGGGTCTCTACGCGGCCGGCACCTTCGGCATGGGCTTCGACCAGCTCCTGGTGTTCGCGATCGGCCTGAACGTGACGGCCGGGCTGGGGGCGTTCGGGTTCGCCTTCGTCGACGACCGCTCGGGCTCCAAGCTGACGATCCTGATCGCACTCGCCGGCCTGATCGCGGTCGGCATCCCGATCCTGCTGGTGACCGAGGCGGGGATGTTCATCGCCTTGGCCCTGGTCTTGGGGATCTTCGTCGGTCCCGCCCAGGCGGCCAGCCGCACGCTGATGGCACGTCTCTCCCCCCAGGCCCTGCAGACCGAGTTCTTCGGTCTCTACGCGTTGACCGGCAAGGCGGTCGCTTTCCTCGGCCCCACGGCCTTCGCGGTGGTCACCGCCACCTTCGACAGCCAACGCGCCGGCATGGCCACGATCCTGGTCTTCTGGACCGTCGGCGCGCTGGTGCTGCTGACGGTAAGGGAGCCGGTGCGGGAGAGAACGCCTGATGTGTGATCTCTCAACCGGCCGGAACATCCTGCGTCCGACCGGGCGTAAGGATGCTCTCCCTCTTTGAAGTCGATCAACCGGCGTGGACCGAGGGAGTTGAATCCACCGCCCCCCGCCGCGCCGACGATCGGCCGGAAGAGGTCGGCCCGGCCGGTCCGTCTAACCGCGCCGCCAGGTGGTGCCGGCGGGGCCGTCTTCGAGGACGATGGCGGCGTCGGCCAGCCGGTCGCGGATGCGGTCGGCTTCGGCGAAATCCCGGACCTTGCGGGCCTCGGCCCGGGCCGCGATCAGCCGCTCGACCGCCTCGGCCGGCAGCGCGTCCGCCCCGGTCGCCGTCTGGAACCAGCGCTCGGGATCCTGGCCCAAGAGACCGAGCAGCCGGGCGCCGGCCAGCAGCTCCGCCTTGGCCCGGGCCTTGCCATCGGCCGACCGGGTGGCGTTGAGCCGGCCCGCCGTTTCATGCAGCACCGACAGGGCCAACGGGGTGTTGAGATCGTCCTCCAGAGCCGTCAGCACGCAGTTGTCGTCGGTCAGGACCGGGTCGGCGGGCACGTCCCCGGCATGCCGCAGCGCACCGTAGAGGCGATCGAGCTGCGCCTTGGCCCGGCGCACCCCCTCGAAGGTGAAATCGAGCGGCTGCCGGTACTGGGCCGACAGCAGGACCAGCCGCAGCGCCTCGCCGGGATGGTCTTCGAGCAGCTCGTGCACGGTGTAGAAGTTGCCCAGGGACTTCGACATCTTCTGGCCTTCCACCATCAGATAGCCGTTGTGCACCCAATAGGTCGCCATCGACGGCGTGCCGAAGCCGCAGCGGCTCTGGGCGATCTCGTTCTCGTGATGCGGGAAGACCAGGTCGACCCCGCCGCCATGGATGTCGAAGCGCGGGCCGAGATGCGCGGCCGACATCGCCGAGCACTCGATGTGCCAGCCCGGCCGGCCGCGGCCCCAGGGGCTGTCCCAGCCCGGCTGGTCGTCGGCCGACGGCTTCCACAGCACGAAATCGGCCGGGTCGCGCTTGTAGGGGGCGACCTCCACCCGGGCACCGGCGATCTGCTCGTCGCGCGGCCGGCGGGACAGCGCCCCGTAATCCGGCATGCTGGGCACGTGGAACAGCACATGCCCCTCCGCCTCATAGGCGAAACCGCCCTCGATCAGCTTCCGGGTCAGGGCCACCATCTGGGCGATGTGCTGGGTGGCGCGCGGCTCGACATCCGGCGGGTCGGCCCCCAGCGCCGCCATGTCGGCCGCGTAGATCTCCGCCGTGCGCCGGGTCAGCGCCGCGATCGGCTCCCCGTTCGCCTTGGCCCGCTCTATGATCTTGTCCTCGACATCGGTGATGTTGCGGACATAGGTCACCTTGGGGAAGCGGTGGCGCAGCAGCCGCGCCAGCACGTCGAACACCACCACCGGCCGGGCGTTGCCGATATGGGCATAGTCGTAGACCGTCGGCCCGCAGACATACATCCGCACATGATCGGGATCGATCGGCACGAAGGCTTCCTTCGCGCGGGTCAGCGTGTTGGTCAGCGTCAGCGCCATGGCTCGCAGCAGGCCCGGGTGATCGGGGAAGAGGTCGGATCGCCGGACGGCGATCCGGCGTCAGGACGGACTGTGGCACCGACTGCCGGCGCTCACGACCCACAACACCGTCACCCTCCCGTGACGGGCCGGCGACCGGGGCCGCGCTGCGGCGCTTTCGGCCGCCCGTCGGCACCGGTGGCGGGCGCGCCCGCCGACGATCGGGCAGGCGCCCCGGTCAACGGCGGGACCACCAGCCGCTACGCCGCGGACCCGCCGGCTCGGTGATCACGGTCTCGCCGGGATGGGGTGACCGGAGCGCCGGCGCGGGCTCAGGCTCCATCTCGGGCGTTGTCGGATGCGCAAGCGCCGCCGCGGCCGAAACCGTGTCGGCTTCAGCGTCCTCCCCTACGGCATCGGGCGGTTCCACCCCAGCGGTCGGTCCAGCCTGCCCCAGGGGGGTTGTGTCCGCCTCCGCATGCCGGGGATCGACCGGGGCCGGTTCCGCCTGCGGGATCGTCTCGGACGGTGCCTCCGGCTCGACCGGGACCGCAGGCTCGGGCGCGGCTGCGGTCGACACCGCCTCGACCGGCCGGTCGGGGCCGGCCGGGGTCTCGGTCCGGTCGTCCAGACCCTCCCGTGGACGACGGAACGGCACGTCTTCCAGCGGCGGGGCCGGCAGCGCCTCGGCGGTGAAGGTCGTCGCGTCCTCGGCCGGGGTGGTGAAGCCCAGGGTGGACAGGATCTCCACATATTCGGCGGACGGGTCCTCGTCTTCGGAGCCCCCGGCCAGGGTGTCGGCCCATCGGGCGGCATCCAGGACCAGACCGGCCTGCATCGCCTCCCGGATCACCTGCATGTCGTGCTGATGAAAGATCTCGCCTTCATGGCGCACGGACTCGCGAAGGGTGACGGTCCAGTCCAGGGCGTCACTGTTCGGCTCCCGCGCCTTGACGACGTAGATCTGCGCCCCCCAGAATAGCTGCTCGACCCGGGCGACGTCTTCGACCGGCCAGTCCCGGGCCGCCGCGGTCTCGGTGACCGCCGCCCGGCGGGTGAAGCCGTGCTCGGGCCCGGCGGCCATGGTCTCGAACAGCGCTTCGACCACGTCGACCTGCCGATCCGGGCCGAGATAGCCGGTCACCCGTTCGGCCACCAGCCGGTCGATCGCCTCCTGCGGCGTATCGGCGGCCAGCAGCCCGTCAAGCGGCATCTGGGCCGGCAACACCACGTCATAGACCTTGCCGCGTTCCGGCAGCCGGCTGAGCAGCGGGTGGCGCCGGATCAGCTCCCCCACCCGGGCACAGCCGAAATCGATCCGCTCGTAGCTCGGATCGAAGCGCTTGAGCTCCCGTTCGAACCGGTTGCCCTGCAGCTTGCCGCGCCGGCCGAACCGGGCCATCAGCCGCAGGATCGGCAGGTCGAGCTCGGACAGATCGCGGACCGCCTCCAGCGCCGGCTCTTCGGCCTCGGCACCGTAGCGAGGCTCCCGCACCGGCCTGGCCTCGACCGGGCCGAGCCCCGGCGCGGCCGGCGTATCGGCCGTCTCCATCTCCCGCGGGTCGCCGAAGGACAGCCCGCCGCCCGTCGACACCGGCCCCGCCAGCACCCGGCGGCGCCCGTTGGACGGCGGCGGTTCTTCCCGCCCCACCGAGACCTCGGCAATACCGGCCAGATCCTCATAGGCGATGAAATCGTCAAGATGGTTGCGCCAGACCGGGTTGGTCTTGGCCCGCCAGCCCAGCCCGATGATCCGCCGGTCATGCCGCCGCAAGGTGCGCACCAGCGGCGTGAAGTCGCTGTCGGATGTCAGCAGATAGACGATCCGCGGGCCGTCATCGACCAGCACGGATTCCACCGCATCGACCGCGAGCTGGATGTCGAGCGCGTTCTTGCCGGCGTTGATGGCGCTGGTCTGCACCGCTTCGAACTGCTGGTGCAGGAACATCTGCCGGAAGCCCGGATGCTGACCCCAATCCGCATAGGCGTAGCGCAGGATCGGCCGGCTGTCCCGGCCGATCCGGTCCATCACCAGGGCAAGATCGAACCGGCCCGGAACACCCCGGGGGGCAAACGCGACATTCTCCACATCCACAAAAACCGCCGACGCGGGCAGCGCGCCGGGATCACCACCGTCAGCCATTCCCAAACCTCGTGAAGGTCTATCGTTCAAGCATCGTCCGGCAGGCCTGCGCCAATGCGCCGAATTCGGGCCGCCCTCGAATAACCCTGCACCCTGAGATCACGGAATAATTGGGTACAACGTCACATACCTTAGCATCAAAACCGTACCGCAGCAAAGAGCGGATTTGTCAAGACTTTTTACGCGGGTACGTGTTCCGGCGGGTAAGGCGGAACCTCTACGCCGTCTGCCCAGCCAGCCGGGCGGCGGCCCGGTCCCGGCCGATCAGCGGCAGCAGCGGCGCCAGCTCCGGGCCGCGGCCGACCCCGGTCAGGGCCTGGCGCAGGGGCATGAACAGGGCCTTGCCCTTCCGGCCGGTGGCCTGTTTGAGGCCTCCCGTCCAGACCGACCAGGTGTCCCGATCCCAGGGAGCGTCGGGCAGCCGGTCGAGCGCCTGGGCGACATAATCGGCATTCTCCGGCGCGATCACCGGGGTCACCGGCCCCGTTGCCACGCGCCACCAGTCGGCGATATCGGCCAGCCGTTCGAGATTCGGGCGTACGGTCAGCCAGAAGGTCTCGTCGAGGCCGTCGGGGCCGACCGGAAGGCCGAGATCGCACAGCCGGTCGCGCACCGCGTCGAACGGCAGGGCGTGCAGGATGCGGGCGTTGAGCCGGGCCAGTTCGGCCGTGTCGAATTTCGGCGTGCCGCGGGCGAACCGGCCGAAATCGAAGCCTGCGATCAGCGGGGTGATCTCCCCGAACGGCTCGATCGGATCGGCGGTGCCGAGCCGGGCGAGCAGACTGATCAGCGCCATCGGCTCGATCCCGGGCTCCTCCCTGAGCGCCCGTAAGGACAGGCTGCCCAGCCGCTTGGACAGGCCCTTGCCCTCCCTGTCGGCGATCAGCGGCAGATGGGCGAACCGCGGCGGCTTGGCGCCCAGGGCTTCGAACATCTGCACATGGGCAGCCGTGTTGGCGACATGGTCTTCGCCCCGGACCACGTCGGTGATCCCGAAATCGATATCGTCGATCACCGAACACAGGTGATAGAGCGGCCGGCCATCTTCCCGGATCACCACCGGGTCGGACTGGTCGGTGCCGTGGAAGCGCACCGCCCCCCGCACGCGGTCGTCCCAGGCGATCTCCTCGGCTTCGAGCAGGAACCGCCAATGGGGCCGGCGGCCCTCGGCCGCCAGCCGGGTTCCGTCGGCATCGGTCAGGGCCAGGGCGGCCCGGTCGTACAGCGGCGGCTTGCCCTGCTGCAGCAGCACCTTGCGCTTGAGCGACAGCTCTTCGGGAGTCTCGTAGCAGGGGTAGAGCCGTCCTGCGGCCTTGAGCGCGGCGATCCCGGCATCGTAGCGGTCGGCACGCTCGGACTGCCGGGCCAGCCGGTCCCAGTGGAGGCCGAGCCAGGACAGATCCTGCTCGATCGCCTCGGCGAAGTCGGCCGTCGACCGCTCGGTATCGGTGTCGTCCAGCCGCAGCAGGAAGGTGCCGCCGTGACGGCGGGCGAACAGCCAGGTGACCAGGGCGGTGCGGACATTCCCGACATGGAGCAGCCCGGTCGGGCTCGGCGCGAAACGAACGGCAACGGTCATGGAACGGCAGTGCCAGGGATCGGATGCGAAGGGATGACCGGCACGGGCGAAGATCAGGTCACCCATCGTGCCGGGATGCCGGCCGCTTCTACCCCTTTCGCAGCCGACAAGGCCAGGGGTTTGCAGCCCGGCCAATCGTCACGGCGTGGGCAAGGGCCGGTCCTGGAGTCTTATCCACCCGGTTCGGGCCCGACCGCCGCTGGCGCCGGTCGGCCGCTTCAGGACCCCAGCCCGGGCAGTCGGATCCTGAGGAGCTGGTCGAGGATGCCGCCGCCTTCGTCTTCGCCGGCGTCCTCCGGTCGATCGCCGTCATCCGCCGGTTCGACTTCGCCGGTCTCCGCGCTCCGCTGGAACCGATCGGCCATGCGGTACCGCGCCTCCAACAGTTCGCAGCGATCGTCGATGTACCGGGCCACGTCTTCACTATTGCACTGTTGGGCGAGGTCGTCGCGCAGCTCGATATCCCCTTCCGCATGGGCGACGACCATCCGCAAGGGGAACTGGGTCCCGTCGCCGGGGAACCGGCGTTCGAGCAGATCGATGGTCTGGCGCGCCCGCGCGTACTGCCCGTCTTCAGCCAGGAATCCGACCAGGGCGGCCGGGATGGCGGGGCCGGCGGCGCGTGCGGTCTGGGCACGGGCGAGCTGGGCGATCGCTTCGCCGAGTTGGTCCTGGGCCGCGGCGTTCTCGGCATAGACCAGCCGAGGGTATTGCGTCGTCTGTGCCGGGACCCCGGCATAACGCAGCAACGAGTTGACCAAGCCGTTGGCGATCCGCGCCAGCATCGTCTCGGGCGGGGCTGTTCCGCCCCCGGTGCCAGGTGCCTCGGACTCACGGGCTTCGGACTGAAGCCGGGTGAACTCGGCCAGCGCGCCCCATGGCCCGGTGACCTCTCGGACCGCGCGCTGATACACCGGATTGCGCTTGGCCGCTTCGAAATCGTCTGGCGGGGCCCGCCGTGCGATCTCCGGAATCGGCACCCGGCCCAGCGTGTAGGCGACGTCGACATACTCGCGCAGTGCGGCAAACCGCTCTTCCGGCGTGCCGTAGATGCGGCTGAGGCCGTTGATCGAGCGCGCGGCAAAACGGAAGCTGATATCGGTTACCAGTGACACGACGAGCCCGCGGACTCCCTGGTTCTGCCCAGCCAGATCCTGGATCTCCAGGACCAGGTCGCGGATCGTGTAGACCATGTCCTGGAGCTGCTCGATTTGTTCCTGGGTGGCTTCGCCGAACCGGCCGAATACCTGTTGTGCGACCGTCGGGTTGTAGCCGAGCGTCAGCATCACATCGAGGGCGAAGCGGTCGGCTTCGGCTTCCTGGCTCGAGCGCCACTGCGGCCCGACGAACCCTTCCAGCAGCAGTTCGGCAGCCGTCGCCGCGATCAGAAGTTGCCGGACCTTGATCTGGATCTGGGGATCGTTGGCGAAACCACCGAGGGCCCCCGCGCGATCCTCAATGATCGCCAAAGCGAACTCCTGGGCGATCGCAACAAATTTGAGAGCATCGAGCAGGCGATCGAAGCCGAGAGCAAAGCGGTCACGTTCAAAGTGCCCCAGCGCGGCGTGGGCGACTTCCAGAGACAGCAGGAACACGAGCTCTCCCCTGGATCGCATGCGCTCCAGAGCGCCGAGGCTGATGACGATGTCCCCATAGGGGTTGATGAACGCGCCGGTCGTCGGATCCGAGGTGATCACCACGTTGAGCGTCACCGGGTCGAGCGAGGTGACCGGCGCGATCTCCAGCACATCCCGCATCACATCGCGGATGTACGCCTCCATCGGCGGGATCGAGACGATGTCGCGGTTGGATTCCAGATACGCGATCGACCGCACCGACAGGGTCTGCGGGGCGAGCGTCAGGGTGTTGGTGTAGGCCGCCTCGCGATACTGCAGCAGCTCCGGAACGGATGGCGGACCGGCATTGAGCAGCGGTACCCGGGGAGCCGACTGGCAGGCCGTCAACACCACCGTCGCGACGACCAGCGCCGTCAACCTGATCCCGAATCGTTCCATCGTCGCGCTCCGCTGCTATCGGCCGGGGTTTGATCCCGGTTCGGTTGTCGCTTCCGCTACAAACGTCCCTTCCGTGTCCGCTGGTCGGTGATCACCGACGCTGGCGCCGTGTTCCGCCCTGCCGCATCAGTCACAGCGCCCGCCGCAGTCACAGCGCCCGCCGCCAGCGAACATGCCACCGGCCATGGTCGAGCCGGTGTTCTCGGCGAGTTGCAGGACCTCGACGCAATCGGTGGCGAGGATGACGCCCCAGCCATCGGTCCACAGGACGTCGCCGGTGGTAGCCGGCAAGGCCACGAAGCCGGGACCGCGCATCAGACAGGTCAGGAAGGGACGGGTGCTCGAAAGCCGTGCCAAGTCGATCGCACCGGCCTGTGCGCCGTTCGGTTCATAAAGCGGCTCCCCGGCAACGACATCGTCGACGGCGTAGGTGTCGCATATCTCCGCGACGCCCCGACACTCCGCTCGGCAGACGGTGAGGAACTGGTCGTTGTCGAAGCCGTGGCCCGTGCGCGGAGCCATCGTCAGCACAAGGCCGGACACTACGAGACCCAGCCAACGGCCCCATAAACGCCGCCGGATCGACAGCGATGGGTCAACACGCGATGTGGGGGTACAGTCGTACACACTGCCCTCCAATTGCTGTCTTGAAGATCGGATGTTCAACTATTGTATGGGTAATCGAGTCAAAAAGGGATATCAAGGCCCTTTCAGACACTCTTTCCAGATGGGTCTCAGCAGGGCGAGGAGGATCAGCAAGCCACCTGCGATCCACCCAGCCTGGGACGCCCCAGCGATCCAACCCTCGTCGCCCAAGGTGCTGACCCAGATGCTGGCGCCGACCACGCCCAACGCCAGGAGTAATCCAGGCGCGACATACATGGTAAAGTAAATGAGGCCCCATAAGAAATAGAGTAGCGTAATACTGATCAAAGTCGGCCAACTTGCAAAGATGTATCGATCACCGATCCAGCCTTCGATGACCGACAGTGCGACCAGGAACACGAGCAAGCTGATGAGAAGCATGATAGCATTCAGACGATAAAGCCTGTGGGCAACGGATGCGATGTCGGTTTTCAAACGACCGACATCGGCTTGGAGGTCATCGGCAGGCGCTCGGAACCGGGAACGGAACGTCGAGCCCGATCGTCCGCCGAACCACCCGAGCCATGCGCCCATACGGACGATCCCGAACAGGATCGCCTGGCGCACCGGCCGGTACAGCCAGCGATGTCGGTTGACGGCATAGAGGATGAACAGGCCGATCCGGTCCCGGGAGGGTTGGGGCGTACCGACGTTACCCTCATCTTGCTTCGTCCCCAGCACGCGGAGCAAGAAGGCGTGCTTCCGCGCAGCAACCAGCGTCTGCAGGCGTCCGGCGCGCTTGATCAGGGGCGCATGATGGGAGTCGACGATGAGCACCTTCAACAGGGCGACCAGCGTAAGCAGGACGGCCTGGATGGTGATCAGGAGCGCGTCGGCGGGGCGCTTGTAGTCGACGCCCTGTTCCAGCAATTGCTCGAACGCCATGGCATGCATGACGACGCCGGGCGTGTTGTCGAACGCCGGGACGATGTGCCGATCGAGGTCGAAGCTGGTGTCGAAGCCGATGAAGACCGGCCTGCCGGCGACCACCTCGCCCAAGAGCCGCGGGTCGCCGGTATTCGGATAGGCGAGACTCAACAGCTCGAAGACATCGAGATCCTGGCACAGTACTGGGTTTCGCAAGGCAGACTCTCGGAGCCCCAGCGCAGCGCGCAACTCCAACGGCTCGACCCGCCAAGGTCCGATCGGAAAGGGCGGAACGGAGAGGCACCATCGCATGGGCGGCCGGACCGCAAATGCCGACGTGTCGTCATCCCAGAAGTCTCGGTGCGGATGGAGCTCGATGGCCGGCTGCATCACCATGTCGGCGGGTTCTGTCGCTTCATCGGCCTGCTCTAACAGATCAGCAACATCGCGACAGCCGCGATACCTGACCGCACCGTCGTCAAGACTGGAACAATAGAGGTCCAGCATGGCCAGGGCGGGGGTGATCGTCACGATGTGTCCGGCCTTGTTCCGCGCGCCCAGACCCACGGGTTCGTCCGGATCGTCATAGACGTTCCAAAGCGGATAGGTGATCGATCCTACCGGCAAGGTGATGTCGACCGTGCCCACGCTGTCGTTCAGGCAGGGCAACAGGGTGTCGCGCATCAGCTCAGCCTCGAAGTCGCTGCGATCGCCGACAGACCCGTTGAGGGCCGAAAGCAGATCACCACCTACGCCGGCGGGATCTCCGAACAGCAGCGGGAACGTTTGGTCTCCGCCGTGGTTCCCGTCAGCGGCGCCCTGTGCGTGCAGCGCCGACGCTTCGCCCTCTGCATATGCCCGAAAGCGGTTATCGGCCGAGGCCAGGCGAAGCCGATCGAACAGGGCGTGGTCCTGAAGCGGGGCCGGCAGGGTCGTGATCCGCTCCTCACCCTCGGCAAACAGGTAGTCGGCCAACAGACGCCGGCTGGCCTGGACCTGCAGCAGGCGAGCCGTCCGCCCGAACTCCGTCACCGTCGGGAACGTCCCGAGCAGCAGCAGGGAACGGCCCAACACATTGGGTGACACCGTACCGTATCCCTCACCATGATTGAAGTCGAACCGCTGATAGTTCTGGGAGAGCCGATAGTTCCAGTTGTTGACATCTATCCGGCAGGGGTTCGTCACGGGGGTAGGGCACGCCCCGGCATCATCGAGTAAGGCAGAGTCCGGACACCGCGCGGTGGCCATCGCGAAGTCGAGGAACACCACAGGGACGCCGAGACGTGTCCGCTCGCCGGGAGGCTGTCCGCCCCGGGCGACCCGGGTGAGGTAGCTGACGATCTCCTCGGTTCGGAGCGGCCAGTGCGCCCGACCGGGATGCCCGGACCGGTCGGTCCACAGCAGAACGACGGATGTGGACGGGGGGCTGTCTTCCGGTGCCGTGATGCCGGCGGCAACCCGCTGAAAGACGCGATCGAGCATCAACTCCGCCATCCGCTCGATATCGAACGGATCGACCACCGCGACCGCCACGAAGGCCAGAACGGGCGCCAGGACTTTGCTGATGATGGCGGACCGAAGGGACAAGAACAGCAGCATGCGAATGCGCCCGATATCAGCAGTATGCGCTGAATCTACTTCATCACTCGACGACCATCAATGATAAGGCGAGCGGAATCGTACCGTTTGCGCGCTCTGGATCAAGCAAGACACGCCTATCCCGATACGATCCGGACGGCTGGACGCACCGCCCCCGGCGCGGCTACAAATCCGGGCACGCTGACGCCGATGGACGGGAGCGCGCTGAACCCACCGTCAGGCCGCGCGGCCGCTACGGCCGTCACGGCGCATGCCGCTCCAACCCCTACCCGAGTAGCACCATGGCGGGTCATTCCCAGTTCAAGAACATCATGTACCGCAAGGGCGCGCAGGATGCCAAACGTGCCAAGGAGTTCACCAAGCTCGCCCGGGAAATCACCGTCTCCGCCAAGCTGGGCCAGCCCGACCCGGCGATGAACCCGCGGCTGCGGGCGGCCATCGCCGCGGCCCGCAAGGCCTCCATGCCCAAGGACAACATCGACCGCGCCATCAAGAAGGCGACCGGCGGCGACGGCGCCGACGACTACGCCGAAATGCGCTACGAGGGCTATGCCACCGGCGGGGTGGCGGTGATCGTCGAGGCGCTGACCGACAACCGCAACCGCACCGCCTCGGAAGTCCGGTCGCTGTTCAACAAGCATGGCGGCTCGCTGGGGGAGACCAACTCGGTCAGCTTCATGTTCGACCGGGTGGGGGAGATCGTCTACCCGGCCGCCGCCGCCTCGGCCGACGCGATGTTCGAGGCGGCGCTGGAGGCGGGTGCGGAGAATGTCGAATCCGACGGGGAGGCCCATACGATCACCACCTCGGTCGACGATTTCGCCGCCGCCCGCGACGCGCTGGAAACGCTGTTCGACAGCCCCGACCGCTCCGGGCTGGTGTGGCGGCCGACGACGCTGAGCCCGCTCGACGCCGACAAGGCCGAATCGGTCCTCAAGCTGATCGACGCGCTGGAGGACAATGACGATGTCCAGAAGGTGTTCGCCAATTTCGACCTGTCCGAGGAGGTCCTGGCGTCGCTGACGGCGGCCTAGGCCCGGCGCGAGCGGCGGACCCCGCGGCCCCGACATGGCGAGCTTGCGCATCATCGGCCTCGACCCCGGCCTCCGGCACACCGGCTGGGGGCTGATCGCGGTGGAGGCCAACCGCATCCGCCATCTCGACCATGGCAGTGTCGATGTCGACGACCGGTCGGGCTTCCCGGACCGGCTCAAGGCGCTGCATGACGGGCTGACGGCGGTGCTCGCCGCCACCGCGCCGCACGAGGCGGCGGTCGAGGAGACCTTCGTCAACAAGAACCCGACCTCCACCCTCAAGCTCGGCCACGCCCGCGGGGTGGTGATGCTGGTGCCGGCCCTGGCCGGGCTGCCGGTGGCCGAGTACGGCGCCAACCACATCAAGAAGTCGATCGTCGGCAGCGGCCATGCCGGCAAGGAGCAGGTGCAGGCGATGGTGCGGATGCTGCTGCCCGGAGTGACCCTCAAGGGGCCGGACGCCGCCGACGCCCTGGCGGTGGCGATCTGCCACGCCCATCATCGGCAGACCGAGGTGGCGCTGGCCCGCACCGCCGGCGGGGTCGGCCGATGATCGCCAAGCTGAGCGGCCGGCTCGACTCCACCGCCCTCGACCATGCGGTGATCGATGTCGGCGGGGTCGGATATCTGGTGTTCGCCTCGCGCAAGACGCTGGATCGCCTGGGTCCGCCGGGGACGGCCGCGTCGGTGCTGTGCGACACCCATGTGCGGGAAGACCATATCCATCTCTACGGCTTCGCCGATGCCGCCGAGCGGGCCTGGTTCCGCCTGCTGACCACCGTCCAGGGTGTCGGGCCGAAAGCGGCGCTGGCGGTGCTCGGCGTGCTCGACGCCGACGCGCTGGCGACCGCGATCGCCGCCGACGACCGCAAGGCGCTCGCCCGGGCCGACGGGATCGGGCCGAAGACCGCGGCCAGGATCGTCTCGGAGCTCAAGGACAAGGCCGGTGGCTTGGCGCTGGGCACGGCTGCCAGGGGGGCGGCCGGCACCCCGGCGCCGTCGACACCGACGGCCCCCGTTGCCGGCCCGCCGGTGCTGGGGGATGCCGTCTCCGCCCTGGTCAATCTGGGTTACGGTCAGTCCGAGGCGTTCACCGCCGTCTCCAAGGCCGCCAAGGTCCTGGGGGATGAGCCGACGCTCGGCCAGTTGATCCCGGCGGCGCTGAAGGAGCTGACGGCATGATCGGCGACGCCGAGGATGTCGACCGCCTCACCGATGCCGCGCCGCAGCCCGGCGACGGTGCCGATGTGGCCTTGCGGCCGACCCGGCTGACCGAGTTCATCGGCCAGCACAAGGCCCGCGAGAACCTCAAGGTCTTCATCGAGGCCGCACGCGCCCGGGGGGAGGCGCTCGACCATGTGCTGCTGTTCGGCCCGCCGGGGCTGGGCAAGACCACCCTGTCCAACATCGTCTCCCGGGAACTCGGGGTGGGGTTCCGCGCCACCTCCGGCCCGGTGATCGCCCGTGCCGGCGACCTGGCGGCGATCCTGACCAATCTGCAACCGCGCGACGTCCTGTTCATCGACGAGATCCATCGCCTCAACCCGGCGGTGGAGGAGATCCTCTACCCGGCGATGGAGGACTTCCAGCTCGACCTGGTGATCGGCGAAGGGCCGGCGGCCCGCTCGGTGCGGATCGACCTGCCGCCCTTCACCCTGGTCGGGGCGACCACCCGCTCGGGGTTGATCACCACGCCGCTGAGGGAACGGTTCGGCATCCCGCTGCGGCTGGAGTTCTACACGCCCGAGGAGCTGCGGCTGATCGTCCAGCGCGGCGCGGGCCTGCTCGACTGCCCGCTGACGGCCGACGGGGCGCAGGAGATCGCCCATCGGGCGCGCGGCACGCCGCGGGTCGCCGGGCGGTTGCTGCGCCGGGTGCGGGACTTCGCCGCCGTCGCCGGCCACGGCCGGATCGGCCGGGCGGAAGCGGATGCGGCCCTGACCCGGCTGGATGTCGACGCCCGCGGGCTCGACGCCATGGACCGGCGCTACCTCTCCACCATCGCCAGACACTATGGCGGCGGCCCGGTGGGGGTGGAGACGCTGGCCGCGGCCCTGTCCGAGCAGCGCGACACCATCGAGGAGGTGATCGAGCCCTATCTGATCCAGGAGGGCATGCTGATGCGCACCCCGCGCGGCCGCCTGCTGGCCGAAGGGGCCTATCGCCATCTCGGCCTCAGCCCGCCGCCGCGCGACCCCGGCCAGCTCGACCTGTTGGCCGCCGCCCGCAACACCGACACCGACGAGACATGACCCCCGACGCCCTGACCGACCGGATCGACGCCGCCGCACCGCCGCCCGCAGCCGGGGTCTGGCACGGGCCGGTGTTCCGGTTTCCCATCCGGGTCTACTATGAGGACACCGATGCCGGCGGGGTGGTCTACCACGCCAACCATATCCGGTTCGCCGAGCGGGCGCGCACGGAGATGCTGCGCAGCCTCGGGGTCGATCAGCGACCCCTGTACGCCGAGCGGGGCGTCGCCTTCGCGGTGGGCAGCCTCGCCGTCGACTACCGCCGCCCGGCACGGCTGGACGATCTACTGGTGGTCGAGACAAGCGTCGGCCGGCTGGGCGGCAGTGCGATGGAACTCGTCCAGCGGATGCGCCGCGACGGGGCCGAGGTCGCGGTCGTGACGGTGCGGATCGTCTGCGTCGGGCCGGACTGGCGGGCGACCCGTCTGCCGGACGACCTCCGCGCCGCGATCGCAGCACGGCTTGCCACCGATTTGCCACCAACCGACCCCAGAACCCCGCCCGCATAGGCGGCACGGACGGAGCGCCCCCGCCCCTGGTCCCCGCAGGTCGGAATACGATATGCAGGGCCGCCAGGGGACCGGACCGAGTCGCCCCGTGACCCCGGGAGTCTGAGGCACATGCGGGTCCGGGTCGCCGCCCGGCCCCTTTCGTTCCCCGATGATGCAGAGCGAGGACGATGGAAGTCGATATGGTGTCGGGATCGCAGGCTGCCCATGACCTGACCTTGTGGGGTCTGTTCATGGCCGCCGACATCGTCGTCAAGGCGGTGATGCTGCTCCTGGTCGTGATGTCGGTGTGGACCTGGGCCCAGATCCTCGAGAAATCGTTCCGCCTGCGCCGCCTGCGCCGCCGCGCCGACGGTTTCGAGGAGGAGTTCTGGTCCGGCGTGTCGCTCGACGATCTGCATGCCCGGCTGGGCGAAGACCCGCGGGAGCCGACGGCCGCCATCTTCACCGCCGGCATGAAGGAATGGGCCCACGCGACCCAACGCAACCTCACCGCGACCGGGGCGATGCGGGCCGGCCTGCAGCAGCGCATCGACCGGGTGATGTCGGTCACCATCGGGCGCGAGATGGCGATCCTGGAAAGGGGCATGACCGGTTTGGCGACGGTCGGATCCTCCGCCCCGTTCATCGGCCTGTTCGGCACGGTCTGGGGGATCATGAACGCCTTCACCTCGATCGCGGCGGCGGCCAACACCAGCCTCGCGGTCGTCGCGCCCGGCATCGCCGAGGCCCTGTTCGCCACCGCGCTGGGGCTGTTCGCCGCCATCCCGGCCAGTGCCGCCTACAACAAGTATTCCAACGACCTGCACAAATATGCCGAGCGGCTGGAGGGCTTCGCCGCGGAGTTCAGCACCATCCTGTCCCGCTATCTCGAAGAGCGGGGGTGAGCCCATGGCCGGGCCGATGATGGGCGGCGGGCCGGGCGCCGGCAGGGGGCGGCGGCGGTCCTACCGCCCGATGGCCGAGATCAACGTGACGCCGTTCGTCGACGTCATGCTGGTGCTGCTGATCGTGTTCATGGTGACGGCCCCGCTGCTGTCGGTGGGGGTCCCGGTCGACCTGCCGCAGACGCAAGCCCAGGCCGTCTCGTCGACCGACGATCCGCTGGTGGTGACGGTGACGCGGGACGGCGGGATCTTCGTCCAGGAGACCCAGGTCCAGATCGGCAATCTGGTGCCGCTGCTGGTCGCGATCACCGACGCCAACCCCGAAGCCCGCATCTTCGTGCGCGGCGACCGGGAACTGCGCTACGGCCGGGTCATGGAGGTGATGGGTGCGCTGAACGCCGCGGGCTTCCGGCGGGTGGCGCTGGTGGCCGAGATCCCGCCGCCGGGGGGATCGTGACCGGACGCCCCGCCATAGCGGGCCTGGGATGAGCCGATGCCGATCGCGCTGATCGTCTCCTGCGTGCTGCACACGGTCCTGTTCCTGGCGCTGACGGTCGGACTGCCGATGACCGTCCGCCCGCTCGAGGAGCTGTCAGTCGTGCCGGTCACCGTGGTCAGCCCGGACGAGTTGGGTCTGCCGCTGCCCCCCGCACCGGTCGTCGCGCCGGCGACCGCCGCCGCGCCACAGCCGGCACCGGCCGATCCGCCGCCGGACCTGCCGGCACCGGACATCGCGCCGCCGCCCGCCGCCGAGCCGGCGCCGACGGCCCCGGTCGAACCGCCGGTGCCGCCCGCACCGACCGACCTGCCGGAGGTGCGCACACCCGACCGGCTGACCCGAGCACAACTCGCACCGGAGCCCGAGCCGCCGCCCGCACCCGTGCCGGAACCGCTTGCCGAGCCGTTACCCCGGCCGGAACCCCTGCCCGAACCGGAACCTTCGCCGCCGCCCGAGCCCGTGCCCGAACCGGAACCGCTTCCGGAACCCGAACCGCTGCCGCCGCGGGACCCGGTTGCCCCGGTCCCCGAACGCCCTCGGGAGCCGGAACCGGAACCCGAGCCGGAACCGGAGCCGGAGCCCGAGCCCCAACCGGAGCCGGAACCCGAACCCCAGGTCGCAAGCCTGCCGCTCACACCGCCGGTCCCCCAGCGGCGACCCGAAGACCTGGCCCCCTCCCCCCAGGAAACCGCGGCCGCCGTCGCCGACGCGCCGGCTACGACCGCGGACGCGCCGGCCGATCCGTTCGCCTCGCTGCTCAATCAGCTCGCGAACCGAGATACCGCCACGGCCGGCGGCACGCCGCAGCAGGCCGGCCGGGCGATCGGCGATCTTTCGGGGGATGAGCGGCAGGCCGTTCGGGAGATGCTGCGCGGGTGCTGGAACGTGGATATCGGCCGTCCCGGGATGGCCGAAACACGGGTGGAAGTCCGTGCCTTCATGCGACCCGACGGGACGGTCGAATCGGCCGAGATCCTCAACCGAAGCGGCAATCCGGTGGTCCGGTCGGCCGAGGAGGCAGCGCTGCGGGCGGTGCTCAACCCGGCCTGCCAGCCCTTGCCGCTGCCACCAAATCGCTACAATGACTGGCAAGTGCTAGTGCTGGAGTTCTCACCCCGGGACATGTTCTGATTCGGGACCGATCGGCGGCCGAGCGGATAGGATGGGACGCAAAGGGGCGGCTCCGGCGATGGCCGACCGCGCACGGACGGCCGCGGGCCCGGTTCAACACCGCGCGGGGTCGCGACGGAACAACAGGGAGTGTCGTACCCATGGCTCCAATCCTCCGCGGGATCGGGCGGATGCTGCTCGGCGCCGTGCTCGTGATGCTTGCCGTACCGGCATCGGCACAGATCCGCATCGATATCACCGAAGGGGTGACCCAGCCGATGCCGGTCGCCGTGCCGGAGCTGTTCGGCGCCTCGGTGTTCGAGCAGGAGCGCGGCGCCGACATCGCCAACGTCGTCGCCAACAATCTGCGGCGCTCCGGCATCTTCCAGCCGCTCGACCGCGGGGCGTTCCTGCAGTCTCCCGACGATCTGCGGGCCGGCCCGCGGTTTGCCGACTGGCGGCTGATCAACGCCCAGGGGCTGATCAGCGGCACCGTCACCATCCTGGACGACGGCCAGTTGCGCGCCGATTTCAGGCTCTGGGACGTGGTCAGCGAAACCCAGCTCGTCGGCCAGTCCCTGACCACGTTTCCGGACAACTGGCGGGAAGTCGCGCACCGGATCTCCGACGCCGTGTTCGAGCGGCTGACCGGCGAGCCCGGCTACTTCAACACGCGGCTGGTCTACGTTTCCGAAACCGGCCCGCAGGAGGCGCGGACCAAGCGGCTCGCCATCATGGACCAGGACGGCGGCAACCACGAGTTCCTGACCGATGGCAGCGAGTTGGTCCTGACCCCGCGTTTCTCCCCCACCCCCGCCGACCCGGTCATCACCTACATGGCCTATGTCGACAACCAGCCCCGGGTCTATCTGCTCGATCTGGAAAGCCGCCAGCGGGAGGTCCTGGGCGACTTCCCCGGCATGACCTTCTCCCCACGGTTTTCGCCGGACGGCAACCGGGTCGTCTTCTCCTGGGCGCAGAACGGCAATTCCGACATCTATGTGATGGACCTGCGCACGCGGCAGATCCAGCGGCTGACCTTCGATCCGGGGATCGACACGTCGCCCTCGTTCTCCCCCGACGGCAGCCGGATCGCCTTCGAGTCCGATCGCGGCGGCAGCCAGCAGGTCTACGTGATGAACGCCGACGGCACGGACCCCGCCCGGATCACCTTCGGTACAGGCCGGTTCGGCGGGCCGGTGTGGTCGCCGCGCGGGGATCTGATCGCGTTCACCAACATCTTCGGCGGGCGCTTTCACATCGGCGTGATCCGCCCGGACGGCTCCGGTCTGCGGCTGCTGGCCGATTCGTTCCATGTCGAAGGGCCGACCTGGGCGCCGAACGGCCGGGCACTGATCTACTTCTCCCAGACTCCCAGCGGCCAGGGCAGCATCGCCCGGCTGATCGGGGTAGACCTGACAGGGACCCATACCTGGCCGGTGCCGACGCCTCAGAACGGGTCCGACCCCGCTTGGGGCCCCTTGATCGGGCAGCAATAGCTGGGTAGCGTGCCGCCGATGTCGCAGTGCGGAATGCCGTGCTGGATGGCCGTTGTGAAGCCGGTCGCCGGCTGTGTCCGTCGCGGCGACCCGATGGATCGAAAGGGTAGATGATGCGATTGAAGGCTGTTGCCGTCCTGTCCGCCGTCTTCCTGTTGGGGGCCTGTGCCCAGCAGGCCAACGAAGACACCGCCGACATGGCGATGGGCGGAGGCGAAGACCAGGTGGTCGCGGCCGCCCCGACCACCACGGTGGTCCCGATGGGCCCGGCTCCGGGCACGGCGGAAGACCTTGTGGTCAATGTCGGCGATCGCGTGTTCTTCGCCCTGGATCGGTCGGACCTGTCGCCGGAGGCCCGGGCGACCCTGGAACGGCAGGCCCAGTGGCTCCGGCAGTATCCGTCCGTCAGGATCACGGTCGAAGGGCATGCCGATGAGCGCGGGACCCGGGAGTACAACCTCGCTCTGGGGGACCGGCGGGCCAACTCGGTGCGCAACTACCTGATCGCCCTGGGCATCGATCCCACCCGGATCAACACGGTGAGCTACGGCAAGGAGCGGCCGGCCGTCCTCGGCTCCAACGAGCAGGCCTGGGCGCAGAACCGCCGCGGCGTCACCGTCCTGAACTGACCCGTCCGGGAGGACCGAACACGGCCGACGCCGCTGGGCCGGATGGTCCCGGGGCACCGGGACCGATTGCCGCGGGCTCGGTGCCCCTCCCACCGGGGGTGGGGTGCCGTCAAGGCGTTCGGATCGCTCCGAACGCCTTTTTTCTGCCGCGGTCTTGGGGTGAGTGCGACCGGTGCGGGTGAGCCTGACCCGGCGCTTGAACACGGGCCGGAGCATCCGGCATGGTTGCGCTCCCGGTGAGCCTTCCCGGACCGGCAAAGACACCCAGGACCTCAGGCCATGACCGCCCGCCTCTCGCGCGCCACCCCGATCGCCGCATTACGGCTCGGTTCGACGATTGCCCTGCTGTCGGCCCTGGGTCTCGCGGCGATCGGCTGGGTCGGATCGGCGGCGGCGCAGACCTCGATCGAGGCGCGTCTGGCGCAGTTGGAACAGCAGGTACACCAGCTTTCCCTGCAACTCCTCCCCGGCGGCGGCGCAGCCGTGCCCGGCGGCGCCGGGTTCCCGCAGAACTACGGGGCCCAGGTCGAGGTCCGGCTGAGCGATCTCGAGGTTGGGCTGCAGCGCCTCACCGGGGCGGTGGAACAGATCCAGTTCAACCAGCGCACCCTGAACGACCGGCTGGAGCGGGCGCTGAGTGATGTCGACTTCCGGCTCAGACGGCTGGAGGGGGACAATGCGCCGCCGGTCGCACGAGGTCCGGGAGCACCGGCACAGGGCTTCGACACCAGCCTTGCCGGGCCGGGCGCCGACACAGCCGAGATCGGCGGGCGGCAGCCGATCGACCGGCCGCCGATCGGCCAGACCTATGATCAATGGCAGATCGTCGGGGCCGAACGCGCACCCGGCAGCCGTGCCGCCGGCACCACCGGGCTGGCCCCGGCCACCGGCACCTTGGGGACACTGCGCATCCAGCCCGGTGCCCCGCAGCCTCCGGCCGGGGCGCGGACCGCGGCCGCCCCGGCCGATCCCGTCATGACGCAGTACGATCAGGCCTACGCCCGACTGCAGGCCCAGGACTACAGCGGTGCGGAGGGGCTTTTCCGCGCCTTTGTCGAACAGCATCCCGACCACGCCCTGGCGAGCAACGCCCAGTATTGGCTGGGTGAGACGTTCTATGCCCGCGGCCGCTTCGACGACGCAGCCGCGGCGTTCGCCCGCGGCTACCAGACCTATCCGAACGGGGCCAAGGCGGTCGATAGCCTGCTCCAGCTCGGCATGTCGCTGGCCGTCCTCGACCAGCGGGACAATGCCTGCCTGGCGCTGGCCCAGATACGCGAGCAGTTCCCCGAAGCGCCGACCGCCGTCCGCCGCCGGGCGGAACGGGAGCGCGACCGCCTGCAGTGTCCGTCCTGACATCGTCGGCGCCGCTGCCGAGCCCGGGCGGGGACGCATGGTCGCGGTTCCGGTCATGGATGCGGATTTCGCCGCCGCCATGGATCGGCTCGGCCCGATCCCGGCGGCCCCGGTAATTGCGGTCGCGGTATCGGGGGGGGCCGACAGCCTGGCGCTGACCCTGCTCGCCGACCGATGGGCCCGGGCGCGCCGGATCGGGCTCCTCGCCCTGACCGTGGATCATCGATTGCGCCCGGGATCCTCGGCGGAAGCGTCCCGCGTCCACGCCATGCTGTCGCGGCGCGGGATCGCCCACCGGGTTCTGGTCTGGCAGCGCGACGCGCGCCCGGACAGCGCCATCGGTGGCGGCGTCCAGTCCAAGGCCCGAACCGCCCGGTACGGGCTGCTGCAGGACGCCGCGCGCATCGCCGGTGCGATCGTCCTGTTGGTCGGCCATACCGCCGACGATCAGGCCGAGACGGTGGCCATGCGCGCGCGGCGCCAATCCCGGGGCGCGGGCCTGGCCGGGATGGCGGCGGTCCACCCCCTCGATCACGTCCTGGTCTGCCGTCCGCTGCTGCGGTACGCACGCGAGCGGATGGCGGCGACGGTCGCGGCCTTCGGCCTGCGCCCGATCGACGATCCGTCGAACGCGGACCGCCGGTTCGAGCGGGTGCGGACCCGGGCACGGCTGGCCGGCCGGCCGGAGCGGAGCCGATCGCTGCTGGCGCGGGTCCGTCCGGCGGCACACGCCCGGCGGTCCCTGGAGACCCGCGTTGCCGCCCTCATGGTATCGGCCGTGACCCTGTCGCCGGCCGGCTACGCCGTCGTCGACCGCTCGGCCTTGCAGTCGGCCGGGGATGCGGAGGCCGCCGCTCTGCTTCAGGGCCTCTTGGGGGCCATCGGCGCCGGCCCCTACCCGCCGGCCCGGGCGGCCGTGGATCGCCTCGTGCACTGGTGCGGGGCCGAGGGCCGGCTGCAGGGCTGTGGCCAGACCTTGGCCGGATGCCTGGTCCGCCGTCGCCGGCGCGAGATCGTGGTGATGCGGGAGCCGGCCGCCGTGACGCCGCCCCGGCCGATCGGCCTTTGGTCGCACGGGGGGCCACGCTGGGACGGTCGGTGGTGGCTGCCGCTGCCGAAAGGGTCGCCCGGGGTGGCGGAACTGTCCGAGGAATGGACCGTAGAGGCGCTCGGACCGCATCGCAAAGCCACGCTGCCGGCCGATCTCGCGGGGTTTCCCGCGCCGGCTCGGCAGGCCTTGCCCGTTCTGCGAGGTCCCGACGGATCGCTGGTTCTGCCGGTGCTCGGTGGCGACGACACCGCATCCGAGGGGCGCCTGCCGGTCCGGTTCATCCCGCAACACCCTGCCGCACGGGGACCTTTCGGTGTTGTCTCGTCACCGAAGGAACTTATCTAACCGTCGGTAAGAGCCGCTCGCCGGACGAGCGTGGCGAGCGATGCCTTGGCGACCGGTGCGTTTTGGGTGACACTGCCCGCACCCGGTCCCTGGCTCATTTGGTCGGAAAGGCGAACCGTCCGTGAACAATTTCGGCAAGAATCTCGCGCTGTGGATCATCATCGGCCTGCTGCTGGTGGCGTTGTTCAACCTGTTCCAGAACGCCGGTCAGCCCGGCCCGCAGACGTCGGTGGCCTACAGCGAGTTCATCGCGGCGGTGGAGGCGGGCCGGGTCGACGAAGTCCAGATTAAGGGCGACCAGATCACCGGCACCTACCGCGACGGCCGCAGCTTCTCCACCTTCTCGCCCGGCGACGCCAACCTGTTCGACCGCTTGGAAGGCTCGGGCGTGCGGGTGACGGCCGTGCCGGACGACAGCAACCAGCCCTCGCTGCTGTCGATCCTGCTGAGCTGGTTCCCGATGCTGCTGCTGATCGGGGTGTGGATCTTCTTCATGCGGCAGATGCAGTCCGGCGGCGGCAAGGCGATGGGCTTCGGCAAGTCCAAGGCCAAGCTGCTGACGGAAAAGCAAGGTCGGGTCACGTTCGATGACGTTGCCGGGATCGACGAGGCCAAGGTCGAGCTCGAAGAGGTCGTCGAGTTTCTCAAGGATCCGCAGAAGTTCCAGCGGCTGGGCGGCAAGATCCCCAAAGGCGTCCTGCTGGTCGGCCCGCCGGGCACCGGCAAGACGCTGACCGCACGCGCCGTCGCCGGCGAAGCCAACGTGCCGTTCTTCACCATCTCGGGCTCGGACTTCGTGGAGATGTTCGTGGGCGTCGGCGCCTCGCGCGTGCGCGACATGTTCGAGCAGGGCAAGAAGAACGCGCCGTGCATCATCTTCATCGATGAGATCGACGCCGTCGGCCGGCACCGCGGCGCGGGTCTG
>JANQKE010000083.1 GCA_028281265.1 Alphaproteobacteria bacterium
TGGGGAACTCCTTGATCGCTGGTAACTCGTTCTCACAAAACAAGTTTCTCAGTTCTCAAGCCCCAATGCACCTAATCCTTTGAGATTTCCAGGCTAGACGCGCTGCTGCGTACGGTGCTGGTGCTGTTCGGGCAGGGCTGGCGCGACCAAGATGACGCCGATGCCCTGCGCTTTGACCCCGCATTGAGGCTGCCGTGGCGGGTGAGCGCGGCACGGTCCCCCTGGAGGACGGCCGCCACTTTCGTCCCAGCCGACGCTGTCGCGCCTGCTCGACATCCTGAGCACCGACGCCAATCAGCGCGTGCTGCGCGAGGCGATCACCGAACTGGCCGGCCGGTGGCTGCGGGCCGAACGGCACGGGCATAGCCGGCCCTGCCCTGGATGGCGGTGTCGTCGGTGTCGATGAACAACAGATCGTCGCCGTCACCGCCGTCCAGGGCATCGGCCCCGGTGCCGCCGGCCAGCCAGTCGCCGCCGGCCCCGCCGGTCAGCGTATCGGCCCCGCCGGCGCCGACCAGGATCCCGCCCCGGGCCGAACCATCCTCGGCCGTCAGGCTACCGACGGTGAAAGTGTTGGCCGCGTCGGTGCCGAACACCCCGTCCAGGCCGGCCGACGCCAGGTCAACCGAGGTTGGGTCGCCGACCCCCTGGAACAGGACAGCACTGCCGTCATCGGCGTCGAAGCTCAGCCCGCCGGTCGCCGTCTCCGCCCACCGCACCCCGAAGGACGAGGTCATCGGCGCCACGTCGAAGGCGGTGGTGGCAACGTCGGACCGGCCTGCCCGGACCGTCGCGTTGCGCGACAAACTGCTGAAGACCCACAACTTGGACCGGCCGTCGCGCCCGGGACCAGCAGCGGGCAGGCGCACGGCCGGGCTCGGCGACGCGCCCATCCGCCCGCCGGAGCGCTTCGGTCCGGAGGGGATGGCGGGGGCGTCAGCGCTGGCTGTCGCCGATGAAGAAATGCACCGGCACGATGACGTCGAGCCGGTCGCCCGGCACCTCCGCCGGCAGCGGCGGCAGCGGCCGGGCACGCTCCAGCGTGTCCAGGGCGGCGCGGTCGAGCAGGCGGTGGCCGGTGCCCCGTTCGATCCGCGCCTCCAGCAGCGTGCCGTCCCGGCCGATGGTGACGAGCAGGCGGACCACGCCTTCCTGACGCCGCGCCTGGGCACGGCGAGGATAGTCCTTATGCGGCTGGAGCCAGGCCACGAGCAGATCGGCATAATCGGCCGTGATGCCCGGCAGGCCGCCGGCGGACATGTCCGGGGCTCGATCGCCGGTATCGGGGCTGTCTGCCGCCCCGGACGCGCCGTCGGCGCCCGCGACGGACGGTGCGGAGGCGGTCTGCGCACCGGTCTGCGGGGGGAGAGACGCGTCGGCGGCAGGGGGCGTGGCGGAGGCTGCCTCGGCCGGGACGGGCTCTGCCTGTGACACCGGTGCCGGTCGGCGAGGCGGTCGGGGGGGCAGCGGGGGGAGGGACGGTTCGGGAGGTACCAGCTCGGGTGGCGCCTCGGCCGCGGTTTCCTCGGCGGGAGCTTCTTCGGCGGGGTCCGGCAATGGCGGCTCGGGACGCACCGGCTCCGACGGTGCCTCGGCCGCGGTTTCCTCAACGAGGGCTTCTTCGGCAGGATCCGGCAATGGCGGCTCGGGACGCACCGGCTCCGACGGTGCCTCGGCCGGGGTCTCCTCGGCGGGAGCTTCTTCAGCAGGGTCCGGCAATGATGGTTCGGGACGCACCGGCTCCGGCGGCGCCTCGGCCGCGGTTCCCTCGGCGGGAGCTTCTTCGGCAGGGTCCGGCGGTGGCGGCTCAGGCAGCACAGGCTCCGGCGGCGCCTCGGCCGGGGTCTCCTGGGCGGGGGCCTCTTCGGCAGGGTCCGGAGGCGGCTCGGGACGCACCGGCTCCGGCGGCGCCTCGGCCGCGGCTCCCTCGGCGGGAGCTTCTTCGGCAGGATCCGGCAACCGCGCTTCGGGACGCACCGGTTCCGGCGGTGCCTCGACGGGGGTGTCCTCGGCCGGGGCCTCGGTGGCCGGACCGTTCGCCGCGGCCTCGACGGCGGTCTCCCCGCTCGGGCTGTTCTCGCTGCCGGGGGCGCCGCCGGCCATGCCGAGTGCGATCTCGATGCCCCCCGTTCCGGGCGCGTGGGCGCCGGTCCGCTCTTCCTCCCGGAAGACGGTCAGCACGACGGCGCCGTGCAGACCGACGGCAAGCGCCAGGGCCGCCATCCAGTGACCGGGACCGAGTGGCTTCACCATGGCGCCGCCTCGTCAAGGGGGGCCGTCAGCAGTTGGAGGCGATCCAGGCCGGCGCTCCGCAGGGCCTCCATCACAGCGATCGCCTCCAGCGACTCCGCCCCGCCATCGGCCTTCAGCCAGACCGATCGGGCGGTATCGCCGGCCAGGGCGGTCGCCAGGGCCGATGCCAGATCGTCGGCGGCGATCGCGGTCCCGTCCACCGCCAGGGCGCCATCCGGACCGAGCAGGATGACCAGGTCGCGCGGGTCCACCGCACCGGTCCCCGCCGATCGCGGCGGCTCCACCACGATCGGATCGACGGCGGACAGCTGGCCCGCCAGCATGAAGAAGATCAGCAGGAGGAAGACCACGTTGATCAGCGGCAGGATGCGCTCTTCGTCCCGGGGGCCGGGTCCGGACCTGTCGAACCGCATGGCCCGTCACCGTGCCGGCCGGCCGAGCCGGATGTCCCCCGCACCGGCTGCCCGAGCCCGGTCCAGCACGGCGATGGTGCGCTGGAGGGGCACGGCCGGAGCGGGGACGATCAGAACGGACCGTCCGGGACGGTCGGCCAGGGCGGCGCCGAGCCGGGCTTCCAGCGTCGCCAATCCGACGCTCTCCCCGGCCAATGCGAGGGTGTCCGGGCCGACCTCGATCACCAGGGCCGTGCCGTCTCCCGGTCCGGCGGCCGCGCGGACCGGCGCGTCGAGGTCGATGGCCCGCCAGTCCAGGAAGCTCGAGGCCAGCATGAAGAAGATCAGCAGGATGAACACCACGTCGATCAGCGGCGTCAGGCTGATCGGCGATCGCCGACGGCGCCGCTGCACCCGGTCCGCGAAACCGGCGGCAGCGGGGGCCGTCCTCAAGCCGGTCCGACCGGTCATCTCGGCGTCCCCGCGGTGTCCGACAGATCCTCGGTGAAGACCTGGGTGACCAGGCTGTCCATGGCGTGGGCCAGGCGTTCGACCCGCCGCTCCAGCCAGTTCAGAACGGCGACCACGGGTATGGCGACGCCCAGCCCCACCGCGGTCGTCAGCAGCGCCTGCCAGATGCCGCCCGACAGGATCGACGGGCTGACCCGGTCGCCGGCGGCTTCGAGCTGGCGGAAGGCCTCGATCATGCCGAGCACCGTGCCGAACAGGCCGAGCAGAGGCGCCAGCGCGGCGATCACTTCGAGGATCCTGAACCCCCCGCGCAGCGTCTCCAGCACGTCGCCGCCCTGGCGCAGCACCTCCTCCCGGACCTTCGCCTCGGCCACGCCGCGCCGCATCCCCCGCATCGCCAAAGCCAGCGTCCGCGCCAGCGGGCCCGCCGACCGGCCGGCGAGATCGAGGGCCGCACCGGCGTTGCCCTGCCGGTACAGCGCCAGCGCCCGGCGCGCGCCCCGGCGGGCGCCCACCCCCAGCCAGGCGAACTGCCACAGCTTGAGCAAGGTCACCGCCGTCGCCACCACCGACATGCCGAGCAGCACCCAGACCACCGGACCGCCGGCCTCCAGCAGCGCCATCGCACCATCCAGGCCGCCGCCAAAGCCGACGACATCGGCTTCCGCTCCCGTTTCCGAACCCGTATCCGCCGTCGGCACGGCATCCGGACCCTCGGGCGGCAGCCCTTGTTCGCCTTCTTCCATCTACACCCGAAACCCTCAGAACGTCGCCGTGAAGTTCACCCGGGCCGTCCGTCCCGGCGCCGGGACGCGGCTGACATACAGGGGCGTGATGTAGTGCCGGTCGGTGACGTTCTCGACGCTGAAGCCGAGCGCGAAGTTGTCACTCAGCTCCAGCGATCCGAAGACGTCGAAGATCTCCTGGGACGGCCAGTAGGCTTGCCAGTAGGACTGATTGCCCGCACTGGGTTCGCCGAAGAAGTTGACGCGGCCACCCAGGACCAGCCGTTCGTCGAACCACCGGGTGCCGACCGTCGCCGTCCCGGTATATTCCGGCTGCTCGATGATGGCCTGGGCCGGCATATTGAACGGCTCGTCGAAGATGTTGACGTTCACGTCGGCGAAGACCCGGCCCATGTCGTAGAACAGGCTGGCTTCGTAGCCCGAGACCGTCACGTCGGCCGTGTTCTCGAAGAAGAAGATCGATCCTCCCTGGCGGGAATCCAGAATCCCGGTCCGGGTGATGTAGCTGTCATAGTCGTTGTTGAAGTACACAAGCTTGGCACGGAAAGCGTCGTCATCGAAGAAGAGACCGTCTCGCAAGAAGTTCATCCCGACTTCCCAGGTTCTCACCACCTCGGGTTCGAGGTCGGGATTGACGGTAACCGGTCCGTAGACGGTCTGGCCCAGTTCGACCAGGCTCGGTGCACGCAAGCCCTCGGAGTACTGCGCGAAGAACTGCAGACCATCCAGCGGCTCGACGGTGACGCCGGCGCGGGGGGACAGACGGCCGTCCTCCATGTCGCTGTCGATCGTGGTGAATCCGCAAAAACCATCCAGCGTCCGTTGCACTTCCCAGAACTCCGCTTCGAGCTGATCGGCTATCGCGATGAGCCTCCAGAACTCCTCCTCCGTGGGCGCCTGGAAGGCCGCGCGCCGGGCGTCGCTGAATCTCCGAAAGGCCGCATCGGATTCCGTGAAATCGACATCGCACTCGAAGCCGCTGCTGGTGCTCTCGGCGCTGAAACCGTCGTAGCGGAGACCGGCATTCAACGTCAGCCAATCGGTCGGGGTCAAAGCGGCGTTGACATAGCCCCCATACACCTCCCGGTTGCCGTCGAACGCGGTCGCACGGGTCTCCCGAACGGTGACGGCACCCTGGCCCGGTATGTACCGTATTCCCCGTGTGGTGTCCGGGGACGTGACCACGGCGCTCGACCGCGTGTACTCGGCGCCGTAGGTCACGCTCAAACCGCCCAGTCCGGTATCGAAGACGCTGGTGTTCCAGATCTCCGCACCCCAGGCGTCGTTCTCCTGCGGCGCCTGCCGGAACTCGCCGGACTCCTCCGCGCTGGTCCGCCAGACATTCCCCTGCAAGTTGATCAGATCGTTCTCCGACTCCCATTTGTATCGTAGCCAGTAGCGGTTACTCTCCACCGTGTTCAGATCATACTGCTGCGGCGCCCAGAGATTGATGCTCGACGGATAGACTTGGCCGAAATCGCTGTCGTAGCGGGTGAAGCCCATTTCCAGGGACTGACCGTCCGTGAAATGCACGGTGCTCTTGACCAGGAAGGATTCGGTGTCTTCGGACGTGTTCGGGACCTCCTGGCCGGCCTCGATCGGCGAGAACCGTATCTCACGAGGCCCGTAGGTCTCCGGCCCGTCTTCGCCGGCAAAGTAGTTGCCGTCCTGGCGGCGGGCATAGGCGGCGACCAGCTCGAAACGGTCGGAGCGGTAGGCGCCGGCGAAGCTGCCGAACCAGTTGTCCGCCGACAGGATGTCGTTGCCACCCTGCACCAGGCCGGTGTCCGTACCCCGCCGATTGAAGCTGTCCTCCCAGGACAGGACACGCGGCTCGATGCCGTTGCCGGCGAGCCCGCCGCGCAGACGGAAACCCGTGCTACGGCCGTCCTCCACCAGGTCGGCGGCGTCCAGCAGGCGGATGTTGACGATGCCGGAGGTGGTGCCCGTACCGTAGGGCCCGCCGCCGGGACCTTTGGTGATCTCGACCCCGCCGATCAGTTCGGGATCGAGATAGGTCCGCTGATCGGCGCCGGCATAGCCCTGATAGCCCGAGCTTTCCTGCTGCGTGCCCTCGACCATGGTGCGCACCCGGTTGAGCCCCTGGGAGCTGCGGATGTTCACGTTGATCGACGTTCCGTCATTGCTGGCACCGGACAGCACGCCCGGCACCTCCCTGAAGATGTCGCCGGGCGAGGACGGCTGGATGCGCTCGATCTGCTCGCGGGAGATGTAGGCGCTGGAACCGGGTGTCACGAAGGGCGCATCCTCGGCCGCACTGCGGCGGGGCGACCCGATCCCGCCTTCGACGAGCAACGGCCGCGCCTCGATCGGCCCGTCGTCCCGGGCCGTCTCCATGGACATCAGCATCACGGTGTCGGGGTCGACGAACCGGTAGCTCAGCCGCGTGCCCGACAGCAACTGCTGCAGGGCGGCATCGTCGGTGAAGGGGCCGTCGAGCGCGGAGACGGTGTACCCTTCCGTCAACCGGGCATCGAAGACGATTTCGAGACCCGTCTGTTCGGCCAGCACGAGCAAGGCCGACGACAGCGGCTGGGCCGGAATCGAGAGATCACGTATTTCGATCGGCTGGGCAACGGCGGTCGCCGGTGGTCCGGCGGCGATCCCAAGCGCCAGTCCGAGAACCAGCGTGCTGAGTGTCGTCCTGAGATATCCGCGCATCGGCGTCCTGCTCCAAAACCCGTCCCGTTCGTGGCGAGACGCCGATGCGGGCCGTGACCTGCATCTGCGTCTGCGTCTCATTTGCATGACGGGAAGGAGGACGAGCGCCGGCCGATGCACCATTACCGCCGCCGGAAAAATAATCGCGCCGAGCCGGACAGGGGGCGGGCGGGCGTTGCGGGCCGGAGCGGAGATCCCCCATGGCGAGGGACCGGCATTCCGACCGGCGACGCGCCGGACCGTCCCGGAGCCATGCTCGGGCACCGCTGTTCGCAGGGTGTATGCCGCATCACCGCGGGCGGCGCCGTCGACCCGGCAGCCGGGCTCGACGCGCGGTACCGGGCGACGCGGTTATCCCCCGTCGCCGCCGATCACCCGCCGGCGAAGATCGTCGATCGCCTGTTCGACCCAGTTCGGCGCCCGCGGCGGCGGCGCTTCCGGCGGGACCTCCGCGTCCCGGCCGAAGAGCAGCCGGCGCGAGCCCGGGTCCTGCGGTTCCGTGCCGATCCGGACGCTGGGCAGGTCCAGGTCGCGCTGCAGCGCCTCCAGCCGGTCGAGACTGAACCGCCGCAGCTCCATCGCTTCGGCCTCGCCGATCGCCACCGCATCCGACGGCCCGCTGGCGGTGTTGAGGATCAGCGGCAGACCATTGTCACCGCCGCCGACCACGATGATCTTCGCATTCGGCGACGCGGCGAGATCGCGGGTCGCCTCGATCCCCCGCCATCTGAGATAATTCTCCGAGATCCCCTGCTGGACGATCGACTGGAACAGCTGGATACCCAGCGCCTCGATCTCCTTGCGCTGGGTTTCCAGGAACTCCCGTTCGACCCGGTAGACATACTCCTCGGCGATCTGGGCTTGGCGGATCTTGTTCTCGATCGCCGTGCGTACCGTGTCCGGCAGGACCACCCCGGTGATCAGCAGGTCCACCATCGTGACGAAATTGTCCGGATCGTCGGTCAGTATGATCTGCCGCGGCGACTGCGGCGGGCCGAGCGGCGCGTCGGACGGGGTCTCGTCTTCGGGAGCCGGTGCCGGATCGTCCGCGTTCTGATGCAGCGCCTCCAGCATGCCGGTGGTCACCCCCAACTGGACGTTCAGACCACCGACCAGATTGTGCGTGTCCTCGCTGACCAGGGTCTGGTAGATGCGGGTCTGCACCTCCTGCCGGTCGAAGGAATAGAAGGCCTCCGCGGTGTACTGGGCGATCACGGCCCGGGTCATCGAGCCGATCTCCGGCACCAGGAGGACGTTGAGATAGTTCTCGCCCAGATCCCGGTGCAACTCGGCCACCGTCTGCTCGCTGATCCGCCACCGGAAGCTGACATCGATGTCGATATGCAGCCCGTCTTGCGAGATCACCTCATAATCCGTGGTATGCTCCTGGATCCGGGCGTTGTAGATGAAGATCCGATCCCACGGGAAGATCAGATGCACGCCTTCCCTCAGGCCCGGCTGGATCACCGTGCCGCCGGCGAACCGGAGCCACATCACACCGGTGCTGCCGGCCGGGATCGTGACCACCACACGCGGCCAGATCGCCGCCAGCACGAAGATCAGCACCAGCAGCGCCAGTGCCAGGCCGCGCCGATTGCGGGCGATGAACCGCTGGAACTTCTCGGCAAAGCCCTTGGGTCGGGAACCGGCCGTCCCGCCTGCACCGATCGCGTCGTCGCTCATCGGCCCGTGTCGTCCCCTCGCCTACGCTCCGACCGCATGCACGCCTCGGCCGCCATCTGCGCCGCCACAGCACCACGCCCCCCGGGACCGGTCAATCCGGCACGGCACACGGGTGATCGGCGCAACGCCCTCAGTTCTGGGGCCGGCGGCCGGATTTCTCGTTGACGCTGGTGACCAGCAGGATCAGCACGCTGAACAGGGGTGAGAGAAGCACCGACAGGATGAAATACAAGGCGAAACCACCCGGCCGCCCGATCCCCAGCAACCCGACCATGAGGGATAGCACCAGCCAGACCGCGATCCACATGGCCCGTCACCATATCGTAAACCGAACACACGAAGGCCGGCCCAGTATCAACCGGACCGGCCGATAATCCAACCCGATAGCGACAACCGGGAAGGCGGACCCTAGGCGGCTTCCTCGGCCGGCTGTTCGGTCACGCCATGTTCCCGCTTGGCGGCTTCGAACTCCGCCCGGAAATGCTCGCGCATCTTCTCGGGATTGAAATCGAGCAATGTCCCCCCGGTTTCATAGTGGTTGAGGAAGATGTTGCCGACGGCCTGCGCCGTCGCCGCCGCCACGGCCGGCACCAGGGCCACGCCGAGCACCGGGCCGACGAAGGGCAGGGCCTTGATCCACAAGCCCACACTGGTTCCGGACAGCCAGACCGGCACCACACCGCCGATCAGACCGCTGATCAGCGCCCGGATCCGGTCCTCGGAAAACGGAATGCCGTAAAGCCGGGACAGATCGGCCACCATCTTCGTCTGCGCCGCCCAGATCGCCACCAGATCGACCGCCGGCACCGGGATCAGCCCCAACCCCGCCGACCAGTAGGTATAGCGGCGAACGATGCTCCTGGCCTCTTCAGTACGCTCCGACATCGGATCCCCCTCGAAGAACGTTCGGGTCGGGCCTGACCCGCACACGGTGGATGGGCGCCGAGGCCGGATCGATCCGTTGGCCCTCGACTGAGTGGCCGCACATTCGCACGAACGGCGTGGTTTGTCCATCGGCCGTGTGCATTGCGCTATGATTATCCGTGCCGGGAAGGCGGCCATTGCCCATGGCGCCGGCATCCGCCATACAGCCGTCGGCTGAAGCGACCGTTGCGGTTTCGTCTCCTTAACCGGGAGGCATACCATAACACGCTCAGTCGAGAGTCGACCTACCATACTATGCAGAACCTCAGACCGATGGGGCGTTTCCGGCCGGGTCGGGGCGGCCAGCCGCCCGGCCCCCCACGACCGCCGCGGTCGGACGGCTCTCAGGTCCCGCTGCCCCCCGCACGGTCCGAAGGTCATGATCAGACGCGAAGACATCCAAGACCTCGTCGCCCTGACGCCCTTCCAGCAGGGTGTTCTGTTTCACGATACGGCCGCGGGGCGGCGCGGTCAGGGCGAACCGCCGGCACCGAACCCCTTCTTCCAGCAGATCGTGCTCGATATCCGAGGGCCCCTGGATGTCGGTGCGTTCGGCCGGGCGTGGCAAGACCTGGTCGATCGCCACCAGATCCTGCGCTGCGTCTATCGCACCAGCGGCGAGAAGGGGCCGGTCCAGATCGCCCTGAAGCATCGGCCGGTCCGCCTGGATGTGCGGGATTGGCGGGGGGACGACCCCGCCGCGGCCGAGGCGGCCGTCGCGGACGCGATCGCCGCCGAGCGGCTCAAACCGTTCGATCTGACCCGGGATCTGCTGCTGCGGCTGGTGCTCGGTCCCGTCGGACCGGACAGGTTCGTGCTGATCTGGAGCTTTCACCACATCGTCATCGACGGGTGGTGTATCGATCTGCTGCAGCGCGAACTGGCCGCCCTGTACACCGCGGCCGTGACGGGACGGCCCGCCGAGTTGCCGCCGCCGCTGCCCTTCAGCCGCTACGTCGCCTGGCTGCAGGCGCAGCGGACCGACGACGTCCTGGACTGGTGGCCGGGCTATCTCGGCGATGCCGCAGCGGTCGATCCGGTGCCCGGCTTCCGCCGCCGGACGGACCGCCCCACCCTCGACCACCGGATCGAAATCGTCACCGCCTCGGCCGCGGACACCGATCGGCTCACCCAGGCGTGCCGGGACCGCGGCATCACGCCGGCAACGCTGGTCTACACCCTGTGGGGCCTGCTGCTGGCCCGGCTGGCGGATCGGGACGATGTCCTGATCGGCGCGGTGGCGTCGGGCCGGACCGCACCGATCGACGGCATCGAGACGATGCTGGGACCCTGTCTGACGGCCTTGCCGTACCGGGTGACGATCGGGCCCGCGGACAGCTTCGGCGACGTGCTGTCCCGGGCCGGCAGGCACGCCGGGGCGTGGCTGGCGTCGGCCGTCTGCGCCCTGCCGGACATCCAGGTGCGCTGCGCCCGCAAGGGGCCGCTGTTCAGCCACCACGTGGTGTTCGAGAACTTCCCCATCGACGCCCGGTTCACCGGCGACGCGCAGCCCCTCGGCCCGGGCGTCAGCCTGCGGCAGCGGGACATCGTCCAGGCGACCGACGATCCGTTGACGGTGATCGTACACCCCGGCCGGCACCTTCACTGGCAGATCCGTTTCGATCCGACGGTGATCGATCCCGGTGCCGTGGCGGCCTTGGCCGGCGCGCTCGGCCGCCTGCTATCGGCGGTAGCGGGAGACCCGGATCAACCGGCCCAGGGCTGGTCGCCCGCCTCCCCCTCGGATACGGACCGGATCTGGCAACGCTGGAGCCTGGGCGCCCCCGCCGCCCGGCCGCTGGGGTCGGCGGCCGGCACCCTGTCGGCCCTGCGGCACACCGTCGTCGACCGTTTCGGCGACCGCCCGGCCGTCCTCGTGGACGGCAGCACCCTGAGCCATGCCGACCTGGAAGCGTCGGCCGCGCGGATCGCCGCCGGGCTGGAGGCCCATGGCGTCGGTCCCGGCGATCGGGTCGCGGTGGCCCTACCGCCGGGACGGGACTGGCTCGCGACGCTGATCGCCACATGGCGGCGGGGTGCGGCCTTCGTACCGCTGTCCACGGCCGGGCCCGCCCATCGCCGGGCGGCGATCCTGCGGGACAGCCAGCCCGGTCTGCTGGTTGCCGATGCGGATCACCCCGCCGACAGCGGTGTCCGGCAGACCTGCCCGACCCGCCTGAGCGAGGCGGCGACGCCGTCCGACGGTGGCTCCGGCCCCGCCGACGGCGATGCGATCGCCTATGTGATCTATACGTCCGGGACGACCGGCAGGCCCAAGGGGGTCGCGGTCAGCCACGGCGCGGTGCTGAACTATCTCGGATGGCTGAACCGGGATGCCGGGATCGGGCCGGAGGACCGGACCGCTCTGGTGACGGCGACCGAGTTCGATCTGGGCTACACGGCGGTGTTCGGTGCGATGCTGCTGGGCGGGGCGATCGCCTTGCCCGGGGACGCGGCACGCCGGTCGGTGACCGCCGTGACGGACCTGATCGTCGACCAGCGGCTCACCTGGCTCAAGCTGACACCGGGCTATCTGCGCCTGCTGCTGTCCGACCCGGACAGCCGCCGGCTGACCTCCGCCGACGGCCTGACACGGATGTTCCTGGGGGGCGAGAAGCAGGATTTCGGCCTGCTCGCCGACCTCAAGGCGCTCACCCCGTCGGTCACGGTGTGGAACCATTACGGGCCGACCGAGGCGACGATCGGCTGCGTAGCCGGCCCGATCGACGACCTGGTGGGCGGTGCCGATCCGGTACAGCGGATCGGCCGGCCGATCGCCGGCATGCGGGCGGCGATCCTGGATCGCCGGGGGCAGCCGACGGCGCCGGGCTGGCCGGGCGAACTCGTGGTCGCCGGCCCCGGGCTGGCGGCGGGGTATCACGGCCCGGTCGGCGAGGCCGCCCGGTCGTTCATCGCTCATCCGGTCCTGGGCAGAGCCTATCGGACCGGGGACCGCGCCCGCTGGCGGCCCGACGGCCATCTCGAGATCCTCGGCCGGGACGACGCCCAGGTGAAGATCCGAGGCCACCGGGTGGAACTGGGGGAGGTCGAAACCGTCCTGCGGGAGGTCCCGCCGGTCCAGGATGCCGCGGTCCTGGCCCTGCCCGACCCGTCGGGAGAGCCGGTTCTGGTCGCGTTCCTGGTCACCGGCAAGGCTGACCCGCCGGCCCCGGCTGCCTTGCGCATTGCCCTCGCCGACCGGCTGCCAGAGCCGATGATCCCGGCCCGTTTCGTCCCCCTGTCGCGTCTGCCGCTGACCGACAACGGCAAGCTGGATCGGGCAGCCCTGACCCGGGCCGCGGCGATCGCCCCGAAGCCGCCGGCCGGCGATCCGGCGCGAAGCGGGGACCTCACCGCGACCGAGGCCGTGGTCGCCCCCATCTGGGCCAAGGCCCTCAGCGTCGAGCATGTGGACCCGACATCCGACTTCTTCGCCCTGGGAGGGCACAGCATCAAGGCCGTGATGGTCGCTGCCGGCCTGCGCAAGGCGTTCGGAAAGCGTATGGATATCCGGGTGCTGTTCGATCACCCGATCTTGCGGGACTTCTGCGCCCATCTCGACCGCAGCGGCGCGACCGGCGCCGCCGCCCGGCCGGCGACAACGCTGATCCCGCTCAAACAGGGCGATGGCGGCCTGCCGGCCCTGGTGCTGGCCGGCGCGGTCTTGGGTACGGCAACATCGTACCGGGAGTTGATCGACCAGATCGACCGCCCGGTCGCGGCCTGGGGCTTTCAGTATCCGGGCTTCGATCGGGAGGAGCCGTTCGCCCCCACCGTCCCGGCCCTGGGGGAGGCCATGGCCGACGCGGTCTTGCGGGACCTCCCGGACGGGCCGATCCTGTTGGCCGGCTGGTCGATGGGCGGGGCCGTGGCCTTCGAGGCGGCTCGGCAGCTCGAACGGCAGGGGCGCGGGCCCCGCGGCCTGGTCCTGCTGGATACGCAGCCGCCCGGCTGGCGCCCTCCGGGCATGGCGGCGGCCGACATGGCACCGGAGAGCCTGGACAGTCTCCGCAAGGCGCCGGCGTGGCGGGGGATTCTGACGCTCCTGGCCGATGGCCTGGACGAAGACGGCTGGGCTCGCCTGGACCGGCTGTACCGGCACAATGTCACGATCGCCCGGGCCTGGCGGCCGGCGAACGGGATCCGCACCGATATCCTGGCGCTGGAGGCCTCGGACAACACCTACCCGATCGGCATGGCCGCCTTCGACGTGCTGACCGCCGGGCTATGCCGGGTGCAGCGCGTTCCCGGCACCCATGTGAGCATGTTCCAGCCGCCCCACGTCACCGGCCTCGCCGCCGCCCTCGAGCAGGCCCTCAACAGAGCCCGAGCGATCGCCTCAGAACCGCAGGCGTAGGCCACCACTGACCGAATGGTCGGTGTAATGCTCCCCGAACTCCCCGTCATAGCTGGCGAACAGGCTGCCCCCGCCGCCCAGATCCATTTCCAGCGATAGACCGACCGGCAGGTAGATCTGGCCGTCGTCCAGGCCCCGCACCGTGGTGGCGCCGATCCCGGCGGCGATCACGCGCGTATCCCCCTCGTCGAGGATCTCCTGCGCGCCGAGACCGGCATAGCCGAGCGCGGTCAGTATCCGGTCCCCGCCACCGACCTCGTCCAGCGCGATGTCGTGCCGGGCCGCCACGGTCGCTTCCAGCCGGGCCGTGGTACGGTCGCTGTCCCCGACGGTCAGCGGCGTCGGCGATCCGCCGGTCTCGGTGTAGCCGTCACTGGCCACATGGGTCAGGGTGGCCGACACCCGCGGTGTGATCGTGAACGAGCCGGTCTCGAAATCCGCGCCCGCGGTCGCCCGGAACCCCAGCCGCCAATCCTCCTGTTCATAGGACTGGACGAACCGGGTACCGCCGGAGAAGGTGACCCGGTTGCCGTCGCTCTCTCCCCGCCCGACCAGGGCAGCGGCCTGGGCGAAGGCCCGCTCGGTCAGGTCGGCGCGGATATGGCCGCCGGCGAACAGCGTATCGGTGTCGACGCCGGTCCCGCCGGAACGATCGACATCGGCCTCGCTCCGGTCGAAGCCGAACACGACCCCGCCCGTCCATCCCGGCGCGATGCCGTAGTCGAGACCCGCGGTCACGCCCACCCCGTCATAATCGAAGCCGGCGGCACCGCCGGTCCCGTCCTGGTCACCGAAGGTGTAGCTGACCTTGCCCCAGACGCTGGCTTCGCCGACCTGCAACGGCTCGGACGCCGCGGCCCCGAGGATCTGGAACACCGGGGCGGCCTCGGACGGCATATCGACGGTCCCGGCGGCCATCGCCATCTGGAAGCCGAGCGTACCGGCGTTGGTCGCGGCGGCCCCGCCGAGCCGGGAATCGATCGCGTCGAACTGGCGGCTGAAGGCCAACTGAGCGGTCTGATGGCCGGCGTCGAGGGAAGACGGGTTCACCGTCGTGACGAAGACGTCGTTGCCGACAGCGGCCGCGGCGACGCCGCCCCGCCCGCCGATCGAGCTGACGGAGGCGAACATGCCGTCGAGCGTCCCGGCCGACAGCACGACGTAGGTGCCGTCCGCCCCCTGCTCGACCGGCACGACCAGGGCGGCCGAACCGACGCTGGCGGTATCGGTGACGGCCAGAAGATCGGCTGCGCCGTCGGGCCCGATCTCGGCCTCCAAACCGCCGGTGCCGGGGGACCAGGTCCCGACGGTCAGGGTCCCGAAGGCCGACCCGCCCGGCTGCGCCATGCCGTCGCTGACGGTGCCGGTGACCGTGCCGGTGCCGCTGAGCGTCGAGGACGGGTCGTTCAACATCACGTCGCCGGTCAACGTGCCGTCCATTACGACCCGGTCGCCCCCACCGCCCAGATCGATGTCGCCGATGGCCGTTGCCCCTTGGGTCATCCAGACCCGCTGCCCCCCGCCATCGCCACCGGCGACCAGGGAGCCGGGGCCGAACGCCCGCACCGTGCCCTCGAACACGGCCGAGGCCCCGCCGCCTTCCAGGGCGACCGCCGTCACCTCGGCCCCATAGGCTTCGACCAGCGATCCGGCCGCGAACAGGATATCCGCACCGCCGGACAGGTGGTAGGCCGCCTCACGACTGCCGAAGAACGCCATCGCCGGACGCGGGGTCTGGATCGGCACCGCGGTTCCGGACGTGATGTCGAACCCGTCGATGGTCTGGCCGGACGCCGCCACCACCAGATCGCCGCCCGTGCGCACCAACCCTTCCGTTCGGGCGGCACTGCCGGTGCAGGTGACCATGCCCGCCGTGGGTACGGTGTCGCCGGGCCCACAGGAGCCCGACTGCTGGACTTCGAGCGCCATCGCCCGCTGGAGGGCGAACAGGATCAGCGGTGTCGAGAAGCTCTCGAAATCACTGGCGATCACCGGCTCACTCGGATCGAGGTAGTTCGGGTAGTTCTCCGGGGGCAAAGCCGGGAAGGCGCTGAGATTGAGTCCGAAGGCGATGTCGAGACCCGGATCGTAGAACACCGACGAGGTGTAGCCGCTGATCGCCCCCGAATGGCCCAGCAAGGTTCCGCCGGCCCCCAGCCCCGGCATGTAGTAGATGGCGTACCCGTACTCCGCGGGGATCCCGGCCACCTCCCCCGGCGTCGTATCCGTGATCCGTTCCCTGAAGGTCTCCGGCGACAGCAAGCCGAACTCGTTCTCCGACAGCTCCCGCACCCAGATCAGTTCGTCCCGGGCGGAAGACAACATCGCCCCCGCCGACCAGGGCACCTGCGGGCTGGACGAGGTGAAGTCGACCGCCCCGGTCGTGAGGTAGAACTGCCCTTCGGAGAACTGCGTGGTGAAATCCCGGTCGGTCGGAAAATGCGTCTGCTCCAACTCCAGCGGGGCGATGATCCGGTCCTGGATCAGCGTCTCGATATCGGAGCAGCCGCCCGGCGCCGTGCAGGACGCCCGCTCCGCGATCAGCCCCAGGATCACGAAATTGGTGTTGGAGTAGTTCATGTCCCCGATCGGTTCCGGGGACAGCAGGGTCGCCTGGGTGATAAGCTGTTCCGGCGTGTAGTCACCCACCCCATAGGGCGGTCCGTCGGTGAGATTGTTCCACTGATCCAGGATCGTCTCGCTGGGGTCCTCGATCGACGGCGCGTCGAGATAGTCCTTGATGCCACTGGTCATGCCGATGGCGTTGCGCAGGGTTATCGTGTCGCCGTTGGGGATGTCGAGATCGGGCAGCCAGTCGTCCAAGGTCTGGTCGAGGGACACCAGACCCTCGTCGACCATCTGCAGGATCACGGTACCGGTATAGGTCTTGGTCTGGCTGCCGATCCGCATCTGGTCGGTCGGTGCCAGCGGCTGGTCGCCGGCGATGTCCCGCGTGCCCGCAGCCCCCATCCACTGCGAGTGGTCGCCGAACACCATGCCGCCCGTCACGCCGGTCGCGGTTCCGCCCACGGACATGTCGAGGATCGCCTGGCCGACGGGTCCGAGCCGGTCGGCATCGGTCTGTGCCTCGACCGGAGCCGCGGCCGCTGCGACCGCCAGACCGAGCCCAAGGACCATAAGGCGTTGGGGTGATTGCGATTGTGCCCCTCTGCACTCGGGTACCGTACGCATAGGCTCCTCCTCGGTCCGGCTTCCGCCGGAGGTTCGATTTCATACTATGATAGGTTACACCACGATCATCTCGACACTGCTTCCCTCATAAGGCAATGGTCAGGATCGGCGACACCCCATTGGACACATCATGCAAGCCTCGATCGAAGATGCCCCATACCGTGTCACAAACCCGTCAGATCCGGCCGATTCTCCACCAAACAGGGATACCAAGCATGATCGAGTGCCATGAACCGAGTGTAGCATCCTGCGCCGCAACAGAGTATCACACATAACGCGTAACGCTAGCCGGTGATGGTTAACCGACTATCCCTAACCCGGATCATGTCGGTTGACTGTCCGACGGTGCCGGTGGCTCTCACGTTCGCTCGTTCGGTGATCGTCCATGCCCTTTGATCTTCGCACCGGTTCCCTTGTCGCCGCCTTGGCCGCATCCGCCGAGGGGCCGGCCGGCGTGACGTTCGCCCGATCGGCCGATGACGGCGACCGGCTGAGCTATGCGGAGGTGCTGGACCGGGCCCGGCGAGGTGCGGCGCGCCTCGTCCAAGCCGGGCTCCGGCCCGGGGATGAAGTCCTGCTGGTCTCGGACGACCTGGCCGCTTTCGTCACCGGCTTCTGGGCCTGCCTGATCGCCCAGGCACCGGCCGTGCCGGTGGCGGTGCCGACGACCCCGGCGCACGCCGACAAGCTGCTCAGGATCGCCGGGCGTCTGGCCCGGCCGTGGCTGCTGACCGATGCCGATCTGCAGGCCGCCCTCGGTCGGGCCACGATCACCGGCGAGGGGGCGCCGGAGCTGCTCGAACGCCTGGCGGGCCGAACTCTGCCGCTCGGCATCGACGACCGGACGCCGCCGGCAGACCTCCCGGATCTGGTTCCGCAGGACGTAGCGTTCCTGCAGTTCTCCTCCGGCTCCACCGGGGCGCCCAAGGGTGTGACGGTCACCCACGGCAACCTCCTGACCAACACCACGGCCATCAAACGATGGATCGGCGATCTCGACACGCCGGAGCGGCTGGTCAACTGGATGCCGCTGACGCACGATTTCGGGATTATCTTCTTCCACATCATGCCGGTCGTGTTCGGCTGCGAGAACGCGTTGCTGCCGACCCGGCTGTTCCTGCGAAACCCGGTCGCCTGGATGGGCTGGGCGCATCGACTGCGGGCCACGGTGACCGGCGCCCCCAACTACGCCTACCGGCATTTCCTGCAGCGCTTCGACCCGAATGCCGGCAGGGACTGGGACCTGTCCTGCCTGAAGGCCGTGTGCAACGGGGCCGAGCCGATCTCCCTCGACCTGGCGCGGGCCTTCACCGACGCGCTTGTCCCCTTCGGACTGCCCGCAACGGCGATCACCCCCGCCTACGGCCTGGCCGAAGGGACGCTCGTCGTCACGGGGAGCCCGGTCGACGAGCCCATGGGGTCGATCGCAGTCGACCGTCACCGGGTGGGGGAGGGCGACAGGATCCGGCCCCTCGCCGGGAAGGACGCGATCGTCTTCGCCGATTGCGGCACCGCGCTGAGCGATGTGGGCTTGCGCATCGCCGATGCCGGCGGACTGCCCCTGGCCGAAGGCACCGTCGGCCGGGTCCAGATCGCCGGCGGCAGCGTCACCCAGGGCTATTGGCGCGATCCGGCCGCCACGGAAGCCACCTTCACGGCCGACGGCTACCTCGACACCGGGGATCTGGGACTCCTGCAGGACGGCCGGCTGTTCCTGACCGGCCGGCGCAAGGACCTGATCATCCTGGACGGGGTCAACTACTACCCCCAGGACATCGAGCAGGTAGCCGCCCGGATCGACGCTCTCGATCTCAACAAGGTCGTCGCCTGTGCCGTTCCCCATCCCGGCGGCGAGCGGGAGGCCCTGGCGGTGTTCGTCCTGCACCGCACGGGACTGGCGGCGTTTGTCCCCATCGCGCAGGCCGTTCGGGACCGGGTGCTGACCGATATCGGCATAGCGGTCGACCTGGTGCTGCCGATCGCGCGGGTACCGAAGACCACCAGCGGCAAGGTGCAGCGTTACGACCTGGTCGAACGCTACAAGGCTGGCGCCTTCGACGACGCGCTGACGGCTCTCCGCCAGTTGACCCTGCCGGCCGACACCGCCGCGCGGAGCGCCCTGGCCGACAAGGATCCCGCGGCCCTGGCCGCAGCCCTGGTCGGCCTCGCCGCCACCATCCGCCCCGACGGCACGGTCGCCGCCGACACCGTGCTGCGGGATGCCGGCCTGACCTCCCAGCAGCTCGTCGCCCTGCAGGCGCGGATTCGCGACGCGCTCGCCATCGACATCCCGGTCACCGCCCTGTTCGACCATCCGAGCCTCGGTGCCTTGGCCGATGGCTTGATTGCGGGCCGGATCGCAATCGGCGGCGGGCCGGATCCGGCCGAAGACCGTCCGGCGGCGCTCGGCACGGCGATCCGGGGCATCGGCCTTCGCCTTCCGGGCGGGGTGGCGACGCTCGACGACCTCGCCGATCTGCTGGCCGAGGGGCGGGATGCCGTCGGCCCCGCTCCCCCGAGCCGCTGGCCCGACGGGTTCGCCCGCGGCCTGGCGACCGACCGCTGCGGCTGGCTCGAAGAGATCGACGGGTTCGACGCCCGTCTGTTCCGCCTCACCCCGACGGAAGCCGAGGCGGTCGATCCGCAACAGCGGCTGCTGCTCAGCGTCGCCTGGGAAGCGCTGGAGGATGCCGGCATCGCCCCGGACAGCCTTCACGGCAGCCGCACCGGCGTGTTCGTCGGGCTGTCCAACAGCGACTACGACCAGATCCACCGCGCCGGCGGCGTCGAAGGCATGTCCGCGCACGGCTATACCGGTACCGGCGGGGCGGTCGCCGCGGGACGGATCGCGTACGTGTTGGGCACGCACGGGCCGGCGCTGACCGTCGACACCGCCTGCTCCTCGGGTCTGGTCGCCCTGGTCGAGGCGATGCAGGCGATCCGGGCGGGACGCTGCGACCGGGCGATCGTGGCAGCCGCCAACCTGATCCTGACCGAGGAGATGCATGCCGCGCTCACCCGCATGCAGGCGCTGTCGCCGACCGGGGCGAGCCGGGCGTTCGCCGATGCGGCGGATGGCTACGCCCGCGGCGAGGGGGCGATCGCCGTCGTCCTGGAACGGATCGGTCCCGACATCGATGCGGGGGACCGCCCGCTCCGCGCGGTTCTACGCGGCGGCGCGGTCAATCATGACGGTGCCAGCAACGGGCTGACCGCCCCCAGCGGCACGGCCCAGGCCCTGCTGATCCGGGAGGCGCTGGCGGATGCCGGCGTCGCGCCGGAGACGGTCGACGCGGTCGAGGCCCATGGCACCGGCACCCCCTTGGGCGACCCGATCGAGGTCCGGGCACTGGCCGATGTCTACGGGGTCGCGCGTGACGCCGCCGATCCGCTGCCGATCGGCTCCGTGAAGAGCAATCTCGGCCATCTCGAAGCCGCGGCGGGGCTGGCCGGCCTCGCCAAGGCGCTGGTGATGCTGGAGACGGGTGTCTGCCCGACAAGCCTCCATATCGACGCCCGCAATCGGCGCGTCGACTGGCCGGCCGGCAGGATCGAACCGACGGGGCGGCCCCGGACCCTGGCGACCCGGGCCGGCCGGCCGGCCCGGGTCGGCCTCAGCGCCTTCGGGATGAGCGGGACCAACGCACACGTCATCCTGGAGGCAGCCGCCCGAACGGAGCCGCCCGCCCCGTCTCAAGGGGACACCTCGCCACCGGTCCTGCTGGCCCTGTCGGCGGGCTCGGCAACGGCGCTTGCGGCGACGGCGGCACGGTGGGGGGCGGCACTGTCGGCGCCCGCCGCCGCCCTCACCGATCTAGGCTTCACCGCCGCTGCCGCCCGGGCGGCCCGACCGGTCCGTACTGCGGTGGTCGCCCGGTCCGCAGACGATGCCGCGGAAGCACTGGACGCGGCACCGCCATGCGAGGCCCCGGCCGCCGCACCGCCCGTCATCGCGCTGTTCTCCGGCCAGGGATCGCAAGCCGCCGGCGTCGCGGGGCGGCTGGCGGACCGGTTCCCGGCCTTCGCCGACAGCCTTGCCGCCTCGGACGCCGTGGCGGGCCCCCTGCTCGGCCGGTCGCTGGCGGCCGTGCTGCGCGACGGCGACCCGGCGACCCTGACACGCACGGAGATCACCCAGCCCGCCATCGTCGCCATCGGCATCGCCCTGGCCGCGCTCTACCGCTCCTGGGGGATCACGCCCTCGATCGCCGCCGGCCATTCGGTGGGGGAGATCGCGGCCGCAGCGGCGCTGGGTCACCTCGATCCCGCGAGCGCGATCCGGTTCGCGGTCGCCCGCGGCCGGGCGATGCAAGGCCTTCCCGAACCCGGCGCCCTGCTGGCCGTCGGCCTGTCGGCCCGCGCCGTCGAGCCGCATCTCGCGGGGATCGATCCCGCGCTCGATGTCGCGGCGATCAACGGGCCGGAGGCGGTCACGGTCGGCGGCCCGGTCCCGGCCATCGACGCGCTGGCGGCACGGCTGGCGGTCGAAGGCGTGCGGGTGAAGCGGCTGGACGTATCCCACGCCTTCCATACGTCCCTGGTGGAACCGGCCCTGCCGGCGATCCGGGCGGCGGCAGCGGATCTCCGATCGGGTGAACGCACCGCCGGCGCGCTGGTATCGGCCGTCACCGGCCGGCGGATCGACCCGGACGGTCTGCTCGATCCGGCCTACTGGGTGCGGCATGCGCGGGATCCGGTGCGCTGGGCCGATGCGCTGCTGGCTCTGCCCGAGGATGCCGGGGCGATCGCAATCGATCTCGGCGCCCGGCCGGTGGCCGGCGCGACCGTCGGCCGGGTGCGGCCGGAGCTGACATGCCTGCCGTCCGTGACGGCGATGGATCCCGCCGCGGGACCTTTGGCCGTCGCCGCCCGGCTGTGGGAGCGCGGCCTGCCGGTCGACCTCGCCCGCACCTTCGACGGCGTTTCCCCGCGGATCGTCCACGGTCCGACCACCGTGTTCGAAGGCCGGGTGCCGGTCATGCGGCTGCCGGCCGGGGACGGCTCCGCAGCGGTCCCGGCGTCGGTCGGGACGGTCACCCCGCCTCGGCCCGCGACCGCACGATCCCCGGACCGGGCCGGGCGGACGCGCGAACGGCTGCTGCGGATCCTGCACGGCATCGCCGGTCTGCCGCCTGCCGATGTGACGGCGGACGCGAGCTGGTTCAGCCTGGGGCTCGACAGCCTGCTGATCGTCCAGTTGCAGCAGGGCGTGAACCGGGAATTCGGCCTGGCGCTTCAGCTCGCCGACATCTACGAGCGCGGCGAGACCCTGGACCGGCTGAGCCGGCTGGTGAGCGACGGCCTCCCACCCGAACCGTCGGCGGCGCCGGCGGTCGCTGCGGTTGCCGAGCCGGCCGGCGATGCGCCGCTGCCCGGTGTCGCCGCGCTGATGACCCGGCAGGTCGAGGCGATGCAGGCCCTGTTCGCCGAACAGCTCGCCGTGCTGAGGGGATCCGGCGGCGCTCCGGCATCGGCGGCCGCTGTCGCACCGGCCGGTCCGGTCTCCGCGCCCGACGACCGGACCGGCCGGCCGACGGTCGAGATCAAGGGCCTGTTCCGCCAGCCGGACCGTGCGTCGGACCGGCTGACCGCGGCGCAGAAGGGTCACGTCACCCGACTGGCGGCGGCCTGGAACGCGCGGTCGGCCACGTCCAAGACGCGCACGGCGGAAGACCGGCCGGTGCTGGCCAACCCACGCTCCGTCATCGGCTTCCGGCCGGACTGGAAGGAACTGACCTATCCGCTGCATGTCGACCGGGCGGCCGGCGCCCATGTCTGGGACCTCGACGGTCACCGCTATGTCGACATCACGATGGGGTTCGGGGCGACCTTGCTCGGCCACAACCCCCCGGCCGTGCGGGACGCGGTGACCGAGGCCGTGGCGGCCGGCGCACCGATCGGCCCGCAATCCCCCCTGGCCGGCCGCGTCGCCCGCGGGATCGCGCGGCTGACCGGGGTCGAGCGGGTGGCCTTCTTCACCACCGGGACCGAGGCGGTGATGGTCGCGGTCCGGCTGGCCCGGGCGGTGACCGGCCGACCGAAGATCGTGCTGTTCACCGACAGCTACCACGGCACGTTCGACGGGGTGCTCGCCGTCGGCTGGGGGGACGCGGCCGGCACCACCACCCTGCCGGTGACCGACGGCACGCCCGATGCCATGGTCGGCGACGTGATCGTCCTGCGCTACGGCGACCCGACCGCGCTGGAGGTGATCCGCCGGCGCGGTGGCGAGATCGCCGGGGTGCTGGTGGAACCGGTGCAGAGCCGCAACCCGAGCTTGCAGCCGGCCGACTTCATGCGGAACCTGCGCATGCTGACCGAGCAGGCCGGCGCCGCGCTGATCTTCGATGAGATCATCACCGGCTTCCGGATCGCCCCGGGCGGAGCCCAGGCGCATTTCGGCGTCCGGGCCGATATCGTGACCTACGGCAAGGTGATCGGCGGCGGCCAGCCGATCGGCGTGGTCGCGGGCCGGCGACGGTTCCTGGATGCCGTCGACGGCGGCGCCTGGGCCTATGGCGACGCCAGCGTGCCGTCGACCCGCACGGCCTTCGTCGCCGGGACGTTCAACGCCCACCCGCTGGCGATGGCCGCCGCCGGGGCCATGGTCGACTGGCTGGAGCGGGAGGGGCCGACCGCCCTGCCCGCCCTGAACACCCGGACCGAGGCGCTGTGCCGACGGCTGGACGCGCTGTTCGAGGCCGCGGGCGCACCGATCCGGATGGCCCGCTTCGGCTCGCTGTTCCGGTTCGAAGCCGTCGCCGGCCTGGAGGTGCTGAACTACCATCTGCTGACCCGCGGCGTGTTCGTGTGGGAGGGCCGCAACTGCTTCTTGTCGACCGCCCACACCGACGCCGATCTCGATCACATCGTCGCGGCCGTCGGGGCCGGTCTGGAGGCGCTCGGCGCGGATGGCTGGTTCGGGTCCGAGGTCGAGCGGCCCCCGGCCGCAGCGGTCGCGGTCGCGGATACCCCGGTCCCCATGACCCGCAGCCAGCGCGAACTCTGGGTCCTGCACCGGACCGATCCGGTCGCCGACCGTGCCTATCATGAGACGGTGCTGCTGTCGGTCCCCGGGGCCCTGACGGCGGAGAGGGTATCGGCCGCGCTGGCGGCGACGGTCGATCGCCACCCGATGCTGCGCGCCGGCGGCTTCGACGGCGAATGCTGGCGCCGCGACACCGCCCGGCCGACGCTGGAGGCGCCGGCCGAACCGTCGAGCGCCGAGGCGATTGAGGATCGTCTGCGGGCCCTGGTGGCGGCACCGTTCGATCTCGACACCGGGCCGCCCCTACGGGCCGCCCTCTACCGCTCCGCCGAGGGTGACGAGGCCGTGCTGGCCCTGGTCGCCCATCACATCGCGGTCGACGGCTGGTCCCTGGGGCTGGTCGCCGGTGATCTGGCAGCGCTGATCCGCGATCCCGGCAGCCCGCTGCCGGTACCGGCAGACCCCGAGGCCTTCGCCGCCTGGGCCAGTGCCCAGAGCGCCGAGGCGGCCACCGATGCGGCACTACCGGCCCCGCTGCCGGTTCTGCCGCTGGCAGACCCGCCGGCGGGCGGTGACAGCGCTGCGGGGGTGCGGCTGCATGTCAGCGAGCCGGCCGGCACCGGGCTGTTCGGCCACGTCAAGACGGCCGGCAAGGCGCTGGGGGTGAGCCCCGTCGCGGTGCTGCTGGCCGGCTACGCCGCCCTGATCGCCCGGCTGACCGGCCAAGACCGGTTCCGGATCGGCATCCCCGTCGCCGGGCATATCGAAGCGGGCCTGCCGGGACTGGTCGCCATGGCGTCGACCGTGGCACCGCTGTCGATCGCGCTCGGCCCCGACGACGGCCTCGCCGCCCTCGCCGCGCGGTGTCAGACCGGTCTGGCGAGCCTGCGGTCGGGAACCGCCGCCCGCTTCGCCGAAGACGCCGAGCCGCCGGCGGTGACGGCCCTGTTCAACGTCGACCGCGGTCTGCGTCTCGACATCGGCGCCGGCGGACCGGTGCGGTGGGTCAGTGCGCCGATCGCCGCCACCAAGCTCCCCCTGTTCCTCAACGTGCTGGAGCTGAACGACGGGGCGGAGTGGGAGTTCGATGTCCGCGCCGCCACGGCGGATCGGGCGACCGGGCAAGCCTGGCTCGACCATCTGCGGGCGCTTCTGACCGCCGCCGTCGCCGCACCGCACAGCCCGCTGGCCGACCTCCTGCCTCCGCCGCCGGGACAACCGATACGGGTCCGCGACGGCGGGGGCCGCGCCGCCCTGCCGGGCGTGCTCGGGCCGATCGAGCGGCTGACCGACGGGTGCTGGACCGGAACCGGTGCGTGGGGCCTGGCCCGGCCGGACGGCACGGTCCATGCGCTGGGCTCCATCGCCCGGTACGACCGACGCGGATCGCGGCTGATCGACCGGACGGCGGAGACGGCGATCCCCGCCGCCGCGGCGGACCCTGTCGGGCCCCGCACCCGGATCGAGGCCGTGGTCGCCGAGGTCTGGGCCTCGGTGCTCGGTCTGCCGGCGGCCGGGGTGACGGCCAACCTCTTCGATCTGGGCGGGACCAGCCTGAAGGCGGTGGCCATCCTGTCCCGGCTGCGGGCCTTGCAGGGCCATGCCCCGAGCCTGGCCGCATTCCTGGAAGACCCGACGGTCGAAGGCCTGGCCCGCGCGGTCGAGGCCGCCGTGCCGCCCCCGCCGATCCCCCGCCTGCCGACGGCCGAGCACTACCTCGCCGCCGGCCCTCAGGCACGGCTGTGGTTCCTGGAGCAGCGCTCGCCCGGCCTGATCGCCTACAATATCCCGTTCCGCCTGGACACGGCGGCGACGCTCGACCCGGCCCTCGTCCGCGCCGCCCTGACGCGCCTGGCCGAGCGCCACGAAAGCCTGCGGACCGCACTGATCGACGTCGACGGCGAACCCCGTCAACGGATCGACCCGACGGTCGCGATCGATCTGACCGTGGAGGCGATGCCGGATGCCCGGGCCGTGGATGCCCGGGCCGGGGCCCTGGCGACCCGGCCGATCGACCTGGCCACGGCGCCGTTGTGGCGGGCCGGTCTGCTGCACAGTCCCGGGGGCTCGACGCTGGTGCTGAGCGTCCACCATGCCATCGCCGACGTCTGGTCGGTGGAAGTGATGGTTCGGGACCTGCTGGCCCTGATGCGGGCCGAAGGCACCGGGGTGGCACCGGATCTCCCGACACTGCCCATCCAGTACCGCGACGCGGCCGCGCACGGCCTCGACCCCGCCCTGGACGCCGCCGCGACGGCCCACTGGTCCCGGGCACTGCGCGATCCGCCCCCGCCCCTCGACCTGCCCGGTGCGGCCGCCCGCGGTCCGGTCCGGTCCCATCGCGGCCGCGTCCGGCACCGCGCGCTGCCGGCCGCCTGTGTCGACCGGCTGCGGGCCCAAGCCACGGCCGGCCACGGCAGCCTGTTCGCCGCTCTGCTCGCCGGTGTGGGGCGGACGATCGCCCAGGCCACCGGCCGGCAGGATATCGTGCTGGCAACGGTGGCCGCCGGCCGCGATCATCCGGCCCTGGCGGACTTGATCGGCTTCTTCGTCAATACGGTGCCGGTGCGGCTGCGGCTGGGGCCGGGGCATGCCGATCCGGTCGTGCAAACCGCCGCCGGGCTGCGCGATGCGGTCGGCCATGGCGCGCTGCCGTTCGACCGCATCGTGGCGGCGGCCGGCATGCCCTGGCCGCCGGGCCGCACACCGTTATGCGACGTGATGGTGGTGCTGGACGAGCGGACGGCGCTGGAGACCGCCGCCGCCGCCCACGGCTTCACGGTTGCGGAGATCGATACCCCCACCAGCCAGTTCGACCTGACCCTGTACGTCACCGAGCGGACGGACCGGCTCGATCTCAAGCTGGTGTTCGATGCCGATCTGTTCACCGATGCGGCGGCGGACGCGCTGGCGGAAACGCTGCTCACCGGTCTCGGCGGCGGAGCGGACGACGACGCTTCGGAGATCGGACCCGCCAGCCCGCACGCCGCCCGGCTGTGGTTCGTCGACCAGTTCGAGAACGGCAAGCTCTATCCGGCGGGGCCGACCTACTACACCCAGGCGCTGTCGGTCCCGCTACCGGCAGCGCCCGACCCCGCGGCCTTGCGCGCCGCCCTGGCCCGGCTGACGGCCCATCACCCGATCCTGCGCACCCGGCTGATCGCCCGGGACGACCAGCCCCGGATCGACATCCGGCCCGACGGCCCCGCCGTCCCGCTCACCGAGACCGTGGGCGACCCGGACGGCTCCATAGCCGAGGCGGCCCGGATCCCGTTCGCCCTCGACGAAGCCCCGCTGGCCCGGGCGCTGCTGATCGCCGAGGCCGGCAACACCGGCCGGGCCACCCTCGCCCTGGTGGCGCATCATGCGGTCGCCGACCCCGCCCGGATCGCGCGGCTGCTCGCGAACCTGACCCGCGCGCTGGCCGATCCGGCGGCCCCGTTCGGACCGCCGATCCAACCGGACGCGCCGACGACGACGCTGAGCGACGCCGACGGGGACTGGTGGCGCGCACGGATGGCGGATCTGCCCGCCCTGACGCTGCCGACGGACTGGCCGCGACCGGCCGTGCATACCTTCACGGCCGGCCGGCTGTCCGTTGCCGCACCGCCCTCGATCGCCCACCGGCTTGCCGCGGCCGAAGCCGACCGGGGCGTCCGGCGGTCCGATCTGATCCGGGCCGGGTTCCAGGCCCTACTGGCACGGCTCTCCGGTCAGGCGGATATCGTGATCGGCGAACCGGTCGGCGCCGAGAACCCGGCGAGGGCGATCGCCAATCCGGTGCCAAGCCGATTGCGGGTCGACCCCGGTGCCGGGTTCGACGCGCTGGTCGAGGCGTCGGCCGCGGCGCGGCGCGAGGATGTGGTGCGGGGCACAGCCCCGTTCGATGCCGTCGTGCTGGCCGTCAAGCCCAAGAACGACATGAGCCGGACAGCCCTGTTCGACGTGATGCTGGTGACGGATGCGCCGGCCGATGCGGCCGTCTCCGGGCTCGGCTGGGGCAAGTACGACCTGACCCTGTCGGTCACCGGTGACCGTGACGCCCTCGGCTTCACCCTGGTCTACAACCGCGACCTGTTCGCGGAGGCCAGCGCCGCGGCGATCCTGGACCGGTTCGTGATCCTGCTGGACGGCCTGCTCGGCGAGCCCGGCCGTGCGATCGGCGCCCTGCCCCTGTGGCGGGCGGGGGAGCGGGACGGGATCGTCGCGCGGGCCACCACCGGCCTGGCCGGATACCCGGCCGCCGAGACGATCCCGGGCCGGTTCGAGGCGGTGGCCGACGCGCGCCGGGACGCCGTTGCGATCACCGCCCCCGATGGCCGCCTGACCTACGGCGCGCTCGACGGATGGGCCAACCGGATCGCCCATCGGCTGGCAACGCTCGGGATCGGGCCGGGGGACCGGGTCGGTCTGCTGCTGGACCGCGGCACGGCACTGCCGGCGGCGATGCTGGGGGTGCTCAAGGCCGGGGCCGGCTATGTGCCGATCGACGTCGACTATCCCGCCGAGCGCCGGCGCTTCATGGCCGAGGATGCGGGCATCCGCGCGGTGCTGGCCGAGGCCGGGACCCGCACCGCGGCGCATCGGCTGTGCGATACCGTGATCGCGGTCGACGGGCTCGACGATCCGCCGGGTCCGCGCTCCGATCGGTCCCCGGCGCCGCATGACGTGGCCTCCCATGACGTTGCCCCCCATGACGTTGCCCCCCATGACGTTGCCCCCCATGACGTTGCCTATGTGCTCTACACTTCCGGGTCGACCGGCCGGCCCAAAGGGGTGATGGTCACACACGGCAACGTCCTGCAGCTCCTGTTCGGTGACGGCATGCCGGTAGCCGGCGGGCCGGACGATGTGTGGAGCCTGTTCCACTCCCCCTGTTTCGACTTCTCGGTGTGGGAGCTGTACGGCGCGCTGCTGACCGGCGGCCGGGTGGTGATGGTCGATCGCGACACCGCCCGCGACACCGCGGCCTTCCGCCGTGTGCTGGCCGATGAGCGGGTGACGATGCTGAGCCAGACGCCCAGCGCCTTCTACGCCCTGGCCGAGATGGATGCGGAGGCGGACGGACCGCCGCTCGCCGTCCATACCGTCGTCTTCGGAGGCGAGGCGCTGCATCCCGCCCGGCTCGCCGACTGGCACCGTCGGCATCCCGACATGCGGCTGGTCAACATGTACGGCATCACCGAAACCACGGTGCACGTCACCTGGGCGGAGATCGGGGCGGCCGAGATCGCCGATGGCCGCAGCGTCATCGGCCGGCCGCTGCCCGGCTACGGCACCGTCATCCTCGGCCCCGACGGCGGACTGCTGCCGCCCGGCCTGGTCGGGGAGATCGGGGTGACCGGCCATGGCGTCGCCCGCGGCTATCTCGGCCGGCCGGAACTGACGGCCGAGCGGTTCGTCGACCATCCCGACCTGCCCGGCACCCGCCTGTACCGGTCCGGCGATCTGGGCCGGATCGGCCCGGACGGCACGCTGATCTATCACGGCCGGCTGGACGATCAGGTCAAGGTGCGGGGCTTCCGGATCGAGCTGGCGGAGATCGAGCGGGGCCTGCAGACGATCGCCGGCATACGGGCGGCCGTCGCCGCGGCGGAGGAGGGCGACCGGCTGGTCGCCTATCTGGTGCCCGAGCCCGGGACCGCGCCGCCGGATCGCGACACCCTGCTGGCCGAGTTGCGCCAGCACTTGCCCGACCACATGATCCCCGCCCGCCTGACGATGGTCGACCGGATCCCGCTGACCGGCAACGGCAAGGCCGACCGCAAGCGGCTGCTGCAGGAAGGCGGGCGGGAGCTGACCGGCCGGACAACGACCGCCGACGCCACCACCGCCGGGCCGTCGCCGACCGCCGACGCCCTCGCCGCCCTGTGGGCCGACGTGCTGGCGCTGCCCGAACCGCCCGGGCCGGCGGCCAACTTCTTCGACCTGGGCGGGCATTCCCTGCTGGCAAGCCGGGTCGTCGGCCGCATCCGCAGCCGGCTGGGCCGCCGGATCGACCTCAGATCCTTCTTCGCGGCTCCGACGCTCGCTTCCCTCGCCGCGGTCGTCGATGCGGCACCGCAGGTCGCCGACGCCCCGGCGACACTGACCGCAGCCGATACCGGCCCGGCGCCGCTTTCCTATCCGCAGCGGCGGCTGTGGCTGCTGCAATCCCGGTCGCCGCAGACGACGGCCTATAACATGGTCGGCACGGTCGAGCTGATCGGAGCGGTCGACGCCGACGCCCTGGCCCGCGGCCTGGACGGCCTGGTCGCCCGTCACGCCATCCTGCGCACCCGCTATCGCCAGCAGGCCGGCAGCCCCGTTCAGATCGTCCTGCCGCCCGCGCAGTCCGGTGTGACGCTGACCCGCTTCGACGACGCCGACGCGGCGGCGGCCGACCAAGTTGTCGCCGCGGCGTTCGCCCATGCCTTCGACCTCGCCGAAGACCCGCCGATCCGGGCCACGCTCGTCGGGTTCGCGGACCCGATGGCGGATGGGCGGCGGCGGCACTGGCTGGTGCTCAACCTGCACCACATCGCGTCCGACGGCTGGTCGGTGACGGTGATGCTGCGCGACTGGGCGGCCCTGACCCGGGCCGCCATGACGGCCGGCGCGGGCGCGGCGCCCGACACCCTTGTCGGCGCCGCCGCATTGCCGGCCCTGCCCTTCGACTATGCGGGCTTCGCCCGGCGCCAGCGCCACACGGTGCCGCAGCAGACCGACGCGGAAGCCTATTGGCGGGGCCGGCTGGCGGATTGGCCGACCCCCCTGTCGCTGCCGACCGACCGGCCGCGGGGTGCGGCCGCCGGGCAGGCCGGTGCGATGGTCTACCGGACGCTGAGCGACGCGACGTCCGCGGCCTTGCGTGCCCTGGCGCGGGAGCGCGGCACGACACTGTTCACTGTGCTGGCTGCGGTGGTCGCGGTCCAGCTTCATCGGCAGACCGGTGCGGCGGACGTGCCGTTCGGCACCCCGGTCGCGGGACGGGAGGACGAGGCGCTCGAACACCAGATCGGGTTCTATCTCAACCTGCTGCCGCTCCGGGCGCGCCTGACCGGGTCGACGACCTACACCGAGTTGATCGACCGGCTGTCGGACGAAACCGCCGGTGCCCTGGCCCACCAGACCTACCCGTTCGACCGGATCGTGGAGGTGATGGATCCCCCGCGGCTCGCGGGCCGGCACCCGTTGTTCGACGTGCTGCTGATCCTGCAGAACAACGCCCCGCCGCGGCTGCCGCTGCCCGGCGTGGAGGACCGGATGCTTCGGGACGCCACGGTCAGTGCGAAGCTCGACCTCAACTACATGATCGAGGACCGCGCCGCCCTCGACCTGGCCTTGGAGGTCGCCACCGATCTGTACGACCTGGAGACTGCCGAGCGCCTGGCCGACGGGTTCGTTGCGATCGCCGAGGCGATGGCGGCCGAACCGGCCGCCCGGATCGGTGCCGACGAACCCCCGATCCCGCCATCGCCGGCGACCGCCGCCTTGGGCGCGGCCGGTGGCCCCTTGTCCGAAGACGCGTGGTAGCCACGACCGATGTGCGGGATCGTCGGTATCCTCAACCCGGCCGGCCCGCCGCCGGAGATCCGGCAGCGGCTGACCGCGATGACCGACGCCGTCGCCCATCGCGGACCCGACGACGCCGGCCAGTATCTGGGACCGGGGATCGCCTTGGGGTTCCGGCGCCTGGCGATCGTCGATCTGGTCACCGGCAATCAGCCGATGGCGACCGCCGACGGCCGGGTCCGCTGCGTCGTCAATGGCGAGATCTTCAATCATCGCGCCCTGCGCCGGGACCTCGAGGCCCGCGGTCACCGGTTCCGGACGACCAGCGATATCGAGGTCGTCCCGGCCCTGTACCGGGAGGTCGGGCCGGACTTCGTCACCGCGCTCAACGGCCAGTTCGCCGTCGCGCTGTGGGACGAGGACGCCCGGCGGCTGGTCCTCGCCCGAGATCCGGTCGGGATCGCCCCGCTATTCGTCACCCGTGTCGACAGGCAACTGCTGTTCGCGTCCGAGATCAAGGCGCTGCTCGCCCATCCGGGCGTGCAGCGCCGGTTGAACCCCACCGGGCTCGACCAGATCCTCAGCTATCCCGGTCCGGTCAGTCCGCACACGCTGTTCGCGGGGATCGAGAGCGTGCCGCCGGGGACCGTGATCACCGTCGACCGCGACGCCCGGGAGCGCCGGACGGTCTATTGGGATCTCGACTATCCCCGCGCGGACGCGCCGGCGGACCCGCGCCCCGCCGACGTTTGGGTGGAGGAGCTGGAGGCCGCGCTGCTGGAGTCGATCCGGCTGCGGCTGCAAGCGGATGTCCCGGTCGGCGCCTATCTGTCGGGCGGGCTCGACAGCTCCCTGATCGCGGCGATGATGGGCCGTCTGGAGCCCGATGCCGGCCGGCGCACCTATTCGGTCGCCTTTCCGGATCACGCGATCGACGAGCGCCGATGGCAGCGGCTGATGGCCGAGCGGATCGGCAGCCGGCACCTGGAGCACGAGATCGCCCCGGCCGACATCGTCGCCAGGCTGCCGGACATCGTCCGCCACGCCGAAGCGCCGCTGCGGGAGAGCTACAACGCCTGCTCGCTCCACCTCTCCGCCATGGTGCGTGAGAGCGGGCTGAAGACCATCCTGACCGGCGAGGGCGCGGATGAGCTGTTCGGCGGCTATGTCGGCTACCGGCTCGACGCGACCGCCATGCGCAGCGACGACGAACCGGAGGACCCGCTGGAGGGGATGCTGGAAGCCCAGGCCCGCCAACGGCTGTGGGGCGATCCGGCTTTCATGTACGAGAAGCGGATCGCCGCGCTCCGCGAGATCAAGCAGGCCCTCTATGCCCCCGCTCTCGCCGCGGCGCTGGACCGGTTCGACTGCACCGCCGAAAGCCCGGTCGATCTGGCGATGCTGGACGGCCGGTCGGCCTTCCACCGCCGCTCCTACCTCGATTTCAAGCTGCGCATGGCCGACCATCTGCTGGCCGACCATGGCGACCGGGTCGCCTTCGCCAACGGGGTGGAGGCGCGCTACCCGTTCCTGGATCCCGGCGTGATCGACGTCGCCCGCCGCATCCCGCCCGCCCTGATGCTCGAAAGGGGGGAGGAGAAGGCGATCCTCAAACGCCTGGCCCGGCGCTGGCTGCCGGCCGAGATCGTGGACCGGCGCAAGTTCAGCTTCGTCGCCCCCGCCAGCCCCGACCTGCTGCGCACCCGGGCGAACTGGGTGTTCGACCTGCTGTCGCCGGCCAGGATCGCCCGGGACGGTGTGTTCGATCCGGACACCGTGGCCGACCTCATGGATCTCTACCAGGAACCGGATTTCGCGGTGAACCAGACCTATCAGGACGACCTGTTGATGATCGTGCTGACCTATGGGCTGTTCGCCGACCAATTCGGCCTGTCCACTCCCGCCTGACCGCGAGCCGTCGATGCAGCGCAACGCCTTTGCCGATCAGATCGCCTTCCTGGCGGACGTCCGGGGTCCGGCCCCGGCGGTCGACGCCGGGGACCGGGTGATGAGCTACGCCGATCTCGACGCCGCGGCAAACCGGCTGGCCCGGGCCATCCGCGGGCGGCTCGACGCCCTGGACGATCCGCCCGTACCCCCGATCGTCGGGCTGCACCTGACCGCCGGTGCCGACTATGTGGTGGCGCTGCTGGCGACGGTCCGGGCGGGGGCGGCGTTCCTGCCGCTGCCCCCGGACAGCCCGCCCGAGCGGCTGGCGGCGATGATGGACACCGCGCAAGCCGCCCTGATCGTCACGGACGGTTCCGGCCGGCTGCCGGCCGAGACGGCGGCGCTGCACCTCCGCGACCCGGCGGTCGACCGGGCTCCGTCGACCCCGCCGGGGATCACGGCCAAGCCGGGCGATCCGGCCTATGTGATGTTCACCTCGGGCTCGACCGGGGCGCCCAAGGGCATCCTCGGTCAGCACCGGGGCCTGAGCCACTTCCTGAAATGGGAGGTCGCGACCTTCGGCCTGGGGGCGGAGACCCGCGGGTCCTGGCTGGCGCCGCCGACCTTCGATGTGTCCTTACGGGATATCCTGGTCCCTCTGATGGCCGGGGGCACCGTGGTGATCCCCGACGCCGATACCCGGACGATGCCGCATCGCCTGGCCGCCTGGCTGGCCGATCGGCGGATCAGCCTGGTCCACATCGTGCCGACCCTGCTGCGCCTGCTGACCCGGGCGCTGCCCGAGGGCGGGACGGACCCGCTGCCGGCCCTGACCCATCTGCTCTCGGCCGGGGAGCCGCTGCTGGCCGGTGACGTGGCGGCATGGCGGGCCAGGGCCGGGGACCGCGCCACCGTCGTCAACCTTTACGGCCCGTCCGAGACGACGCTCGCCAAGCTCTATCACCGGGTCGACGCCCTGCCCGCGGACCCCGCAGCGGTCCTGCCCATCGGCCGGCCGCTGCCGCAGACCGACGTCCGCGTCATGACCGCTGGCCGACCTTGCGCCGTCGGGGAGATCGGGGAGATTCACATCCGGACCCCCTATCGGTCACTGGGCTATCTGCACGCCCCGGACCTGACCCGGGCGGCCTTCCTGCCCACACCGGACGGGCACGGCCCCGGAGACTGGCTCTACCGGACCGGGGACCTGGGCCGGCTCAGGGCCGATGGTCTGATGGAATGCCTGGGCCGGCTCGACCAGCAGATCAAGATCGCCGGCGTGCGGTTCGAACTGGCGGAGATCGAGGCCGCACTGCGCCGGATCCCCGGGGTGGCGCTAGCCGCCGCCCGGCTGTTCGACCAGACCGCCGAAGGCGGCGGCAAGCTGCTTGCCGGCTACGTCACCCGGACCGATGGATCGACCGATCCCCTGCCGCCGGAGGATGTGCGGACGACCCTGCAGGCGCATCTGCCCTCGGCCGCCATCCCGCAGACCGTCACCGTGCTGGCCAGGATGCCGCGCACGGTCAGCGGCAAGGTCAACCGGAAGTCGCTGCCCACGCCGGAAGACCTGTTCTACGCCAGCCGGACCTATGTGGCGCCGGAAGGACCCGCCGAGGCCGCCCTCGCCGCGCTATGGGGCCGCCTGTTCGGCCGCAGCCGGATCGGCGTGACGATCCCGTTCGGCGACTATGGCGGCGATTCCCTCAAGGCGATCACGGCCGTCCAGGGGATCTGGGAGGCGTCCGGCGCCGAGGTCACCTTGGCGGAGTTCTTCCGGGCCCCGACCATCCGCGATCTCGCCCGGCTGATCGACGGCCGGTCCGGCCACGGCCGGCACGGACAGCCGATCCCGCCGGCCGCACCGGCCTCGGACGACCCACTATCGCCGGCTCAGAAACGGCTGTGGCAGCTCGACCGGATGGGGATCGCCGGCCATGCCTACAATCTGCCGGAGGCCTACGCCCTGACCGGCCCGCTCGATGCCGAGGCACTGGAGGCGGCCCTGCGGGCCGTGATCGCCCGGCACGAAGCGCTGCGGACGGTCTTCGCCGAGCGCGACGGCCTGCCCCGTCAGCGCGTGCAGGCGGCGGCACTGTGGCGGCTGGAGCGGCTGGACTATCGGGATGAGGCCGATCTCGACGCCGCGCTGGCGGCGGCGATGGCGGCGAACGCCCGGCACCGGTTCGATCTGGCGATGGGCCCGCCGGTCCGATGCACCCTGATCCGGCTGCCCGATGCGCTGGGGACCGGCGAACCGCGCCACGGCTTCCTGTTCAACCTGCACCATATCGTCGGCGATCTGTGGTCGCTGGGCGTCATGGTCCGGGAGATCGCGGAGGCCTATGAGGCCTTCGTCGCAGGCACCGAGCCCGCCTGGGCGCCGCTCCGTCTGCAGCACCGGGACGTCGTCGCCTGGCAGGCCGGCCGGCTGGCCGGCGGCGCGCTGGAAGCCGCCCGGGCGTACTGGCACACGGTGCTGTCGGCACCGCTGCCGACCTTGGACCTGCCGGCCGACCGCCCGCGGCCGCCGGTGCAGAGCTTCGCCGGGACCACCTGCCGGGTCGGGTTCGGCCGGCCGCTGACCGACGCGATCGACCGCTTGGCAGCCGCCGGCGGGGCCGGCCGCTTCGCCGTGCTGACGGCGCTGATCAAGGCCTGGCTCCATCGGCTGACCGGGCAGCCCGACCTGATCCTGGGCAGCCCCGTCGCCAACCGGGATCATCCGGACCTCGCCGACCAGGTCGGCTATCTGGTGAACACGGTGGCTTTGCGCACCCGGGTCGAGCCCGGCTGGTCGGTGGCCGACCTGATCGCCGCGGTGGCGGAGACGGTGCAGGGCGCGCTTGCCCATCAGGCCTATCCGTTCGACCGCCTGGTCGAGGATCTGGACCTGCCGCGAGACATGAGCCGGTCGCCCCTGTTCGACGTGATGGTGGTCTATCAGGGCTTCGAGGATACCGCCTTCACCCTGGATGGCCTGACGATCGAGCCTTTGGGACCGGAGAACGCCTGGTCGTTCAGCCGCTACGATCTGGTGTTCCACCTGCAGGACGGGGAGCATGGTCTGATCCTCGATCTCAACTACGCCACCGACCTGTTCGATGCCGACCGCATCGCCCGGGTCTGCGAGCAGTTCCTCGCCCTGGCACACCTCGCTACCGACGATCCGGGCCGCCGCCTGGCGGCCCTGCCGGTCCCGTCGCCGGCCGAGGCGGAGGCCATCGCCGGCTTCGAGCGAGGACCGGCCCGTCCCCTGCCGGACGATGCCACCTTGCCCGGGTTGATGCGCACGACCGCCGCCCGGGTGCCGGACCGGCCGGCGCTGGCGGCCCAGGCCCGGGTGCTGACCTATCGGGAGGTGATGGCCCGGGTGCAGGCGCTGGCCGGCCACCTGACCGATGAGCTGGGCGTCGCGCCGGGAGCACGGATCGCGGTACTGGCCGACCGCACGCTCGGCTCGGCGATCGCCCTGCTCGCGATCCTGGAGGCGGGGGCCGCCTACGTGCCGGTCTACCGCACCCTGCCCCCGGCCCGGATGGCGCGGATGCTGGCGATCGCCGAGGTGTCGGCCGTCCTGCTGGACACGGCGGACGATGCCCGTCTCCTGCCCCGCGACGCCGGCATACCGACCGTCGCGGTGGACGGGTTCGTCACCGGCCCGGTACCCGCACCTGCCGCCGACCGGCCGCACCGGGCCGATCCGGACGCGCTCGCCTACCTGATCTTCACCTCCGGCTCGACCGGGGAGCCCAAGGCGGTCGAGGTGCCGCATCGCGGCGTCGTCAACATGGTCCACGCGCAGATCGCCGGCTTCGGGATCGCCGAGGCGGATCGGGTGCAGCAGTTCGCCGCCCCCAGCTTCGATGCGTCGATCGCCAACCTCTACATGGCCTGGGGCGCGGGCGCCGCGGTCGTGCTGCCCGACCGGGAGGATCTGGAATCGACCGAGGGCTTCCGCGCCGCCCTCAGACGGGACGCGGTGACGGTAACGACCCTGCCGCCGACTTTCCTGCGGGCACTCTACCCGGCCGATCTGAGCCCGCTCCGGGTGCTGATCTCCGCCGGGGAGGCCGCCCCGGTGACCGCCCTGTGCCACTATGCCGAGCATCTGGCCGCGTTCAACGCCTATGGGCCGACCGAAGCCTCGGTGTGCGCGAGCCTGTATAGGGTCCGGCCCGAGGATGCCCGCCTGCCGCGGCTGCCCATCGGCACGCCGCTGGCCAACACCGGCATGCGCATCCTGGATGCCGATCTGGCACCCGCGGCGATCGGCGTCGACGGCGACCTCTATCTGTCCGGGATCGGTCTTGCCCGAGGCTATCGCGGTCGGCCGGACCTGACGGCCCGCGCCTTCATCACCGATCCCGCGACCGGGGAGCGGCTGTACCGTACCGGCGATCGGGCCCGCTGGCGGGGCGACGGCACGGTCGATCTGACCGGACGGGCCGACGCGCAAGTCAAGATCGCCGGCCACCGGGTCGAGCCCGGGGAGGTCGAACACGCCTTGCGCGGCTTGCCCGGCGTGTCGGACGCCCATGTCGCGCCCGTGACCCGGGCCGATGGCAGCCTGGCCCTGGCGGCCTGGTGGGTGCGGCGGCCCGGGATAGAGCTGTGGCCCTCCATCGCCGAATTCTACGTCTATGATGACGTCACCTATGGCGCGATGGCGGCCGACGAGGGCCGCAACAGCCGCTACCGGGCCGCCTTCGCCCGCCACCTGCCGGGCAAGACGGTGCTCGACGTCGGCACCGGGCCCTTGGCGATCCTGGCGCGCCTGGCGGTCGACGCCGGGGCCGCGCACGTCTTCGCCGTCGATCTGTCGGCCGAAACGGCGGCCAAGGCCCGGGCGACGGTCGCCGGGCTCGGCCTGGCCGACCGGATCACGGTCCTGCACGGCGACGCGGCGACCCTGACGCTGCCCCGACCGGTCGACTGGTGCATCTCCGAGATCGTCGGGGCGATCGGCGGATCGGAAGGGGCGGCCAAGATCCTCAACGCCGTCCGGGGCCAGTTGGCCGATCCCGGCCATATGCTGCCGCGGCGCACGGTTACCCGGATCGCCGCCCTGGCCTCGCCCGTCGACGGGCTGCCCCAGGCCTTTCCCCCGATCGCCGCCCACTATGTCGAACGGATCTTCGAGCAGGTGGGCCGGCCGTTCGACCTGCGGCTGTGCCTCAAGGGCGTGACCCGGGATCTCCTGATCTCCGGCACGGGCGTCTTCGAGGATCTCGACCACACCGTGGAGACCCCGCTGGAGAGCGACCATGCGGTGCGGCTGACGATCGAGCGGGCCGCCACGCTGACCGGCTTCCTGGTGTGGTTGGACTTGGAGGTCGATGCGGGCCTGACCGTCGACATCCTGGAGTTCCCGGGGAGCTGGCTGCCCGTGTGGCTGCCGGCGTTCCCCGACGGCGTCGCGGTCGGCCCCGGCGACACCCTCGACTTCACCGTTCGCCGCCGGCTCAACCCCAACGGCCTGAACCCCGACTTCACGGTCGAGGGGGCGCTCCGGCGCACGGGCGCGCAGGATCGGCCGTTCCGCTACGTCACCGCGCATTACGGCCAGGGCTTCCGCGTCGATCCCTGGCACGCCCGGCTGTTCGCCGACGGCCCGGATGGCTGGACCGTCCCGGTGACCGCCGGCGCCGACACCGCCGGCCTGCGCCACCGGTTGGCGGAGGTGCTGCCGAGCTACGCCCGGCCGGCCTACCTGACCGAGGTCGACGCGCTGCTCCGCACCGCCAACGACAAGGTCGACGCCGCGCGGCTGCCCGATCCCCTGGCGACGGTGCAGGTCGCGACGATGGCCGATGGCGGACCGGAGACCCCGCACGAAACCGTGATCCGGCATGTCTGCCAGCGGGTGCTGGGCGTCGAGACGATCGGCCCGGAGGACGATTTCTTCCGGCTGGGCGGCGATTCGATCCGGGCGATCCGCCTGGTCGGCGAGCTGCGCCGCGCCGGGCTGAAGCTGGAGGTGCGGGATCTGTTCCAGAACCCGACCGTCGCTGGTCTGGCCGATGTGGCGGAGCCGTTGCGCGGACTGGCCGACCAGACGCCGCTGACGGGCCCGGTGCCGCTGTCGCCCATCCAGCGCTGGTTCGCGGGCGGCTTCGGGCCGGCGGCGACCCGGTTCACCATGGCGGTGATGGTCCACGGCACCCCGCGGCTCGACCCCGACGCGGTGGCCAAGGCGGTGCAGGCGCTGTGGCAGCACCACGACATGCTGCGTGCCCGCGTCGCCGTCGACGCCGATGGCGGGTTCCACCAGGACGTCGCGGGGCCCCACACGCCGACTTCCTTCGAGATCGTCCGCGGGGAGGCCCTGCCGGCGGTGGCGGAGCGGCTCCATGACGGCTTCGCCTTCGACGGTGCACGGCCGCTGTTCCGCGCCGTCCTGGTGCCGGCGGAAGCGCGGGACAGCCTGCTGCTGGCAGCCCATCATTGGGTGGTGGACGCGGTCTCGTGGCGCATCCTGCTGGAGGATCTGGCCGATGCCTATGGCGTCGCGGTGACGGGACGCAAGCCGGTCCTGCCGCCCCGCACCGACAGCTACCGGGCGTGGGTGGAGCGGCTGCACGGCCTGGCCGACGCACGCGACTGGACCGAAAGCCGGGCGGCCTGGCGGCGGCTGCCGGCGGCCTCACCCCTGCCCACCGACCGCATGACGGCGCAGCCGCCCCTTGTCGGCGACCGGCGGACGTCGACCCGGCGCCTCGACCCGGACGGCACGGCGCGCCTGCTGGCGGCCTGCCGGGACCGGGAGCGGGCGACGGTCAGCGACCTGCTGCTGGCGGCCCTGGCACGGGCGGGCCGTTCGGCCCTGGGTGCCGGTGCGGTGACCGTCACCCTCGAAACCCACGGACGCGACCGCCCGGTCGCCGATGCGGGAAGCTTCGTCGAACTCGACCGGACCGTCGGCTGGTTCACCAGCTTCCACCCGGTGACCGTCCCGGGTGACGGCGACCCGCTGACGACGCTCACGGCCGTCAGACAGGCGCAGGCCGCGCTGCCCGACCGAGGCTTGAGCGCGCTGTTGATCGACCGGTTGGGGGAGGGGCTCGACCTGCCATCGGCCGACATCGCCCTCAACCATCTCGGAGACTTCGGCGGCAACCGCCTGGGCGACGGGCTCGAGGTCGATTGGGAGGTGCCGGGCAATCCCCACGGGGAGCATCTGCCCCGGCCCCATGCGTGGGAACTGTCCACCATGATCACCGGCGGCTGCCTGGACATCGGGCTGGACTGGGACAGCGCCCGCACCGAGCCCGCGACGGCCGAACGGCTGCTGGGCGCGTTCGCGGACGCCCTGGTCGAGCTGACCGACGCGCTGGACACCGTGGCCACGGCCGGCAGCCGTCCCTTCAGTCTCGGTGACGTCAGCGACGCCGACCTCGACGAGCTGCTGGATGCGGACTGATCCGATCGGCCGCCTGCGGGAGCGGGGCACGGTCGGCGTGGCGCAGGCGGCCTTCGCCGATCTGCCGGTCGACGCGTCCGATCTATCGGCCGACGAACGGGCGCGGGCCGGACGGTTCGTGTTCGGCACCGACCGGGACCGCTTCATCGCCGGCCGCGCCTGGGTCCGTCGCCACATGGCCGCGATCCTGGGTCGCCCGGCCCGCGCGCTTCGGCTGATCGCCGACGCTCACGGCAAGCCGGGCCTCGATGATCCCGACCGGCCGATCGCCTTCAACGTCAGCCACACCCGTCAGCGGATCACCCTGGCCGTGGCCCGCGATCCGGTCGGCATCGATATCGAGAACCGGGTGCCGGACGACCTCGACGGCGTGGCCGACCTGGTCATGAGCCCGTCCGAGCGCACCGCCTTCGCCGCCCTTGCGACGGACCGCCTCCGGCGGGCCGCCTTCGTGCGGCTGTGGACCCGGAAGGAGGCGCTGCTCAAGGCGATCGGCACCGGGCTGCTCACGGAACCGCGCACCGCGACGGTCGGCCTGGGTCCCCCGGACGATACGCCGGAGACCGTGGCCGATCCGCATGTGCCGGCGCGCGCGTGGACCGTGCGGTCGTTCCGGGCCGGTGCGGACACGGTCGGCGCCGTCGCGCTGGCGGGCACCGCGCTCACCGTCGTAGGGTTGCCCGTCCCCGCCGCGCCGGAGCCGACAGCCAGCCGATGAACCTCCTGACCCTGATCGAGCGCGAAGGCGGTCTGCCGACGGCCGTCAAGGTCCGGTTCTTCGGGCTGGCCGGGCTGTCCGGCATCGCCAGCGCGGCGATCCTGGCGATCGTCAACGCCGCGGCGGAAAACGTCACCAACACCGAGAGCAACATGCGCTTTCTGGTGATGTTCCTGATCGCCAACGGTGTGTTCATCCTGACCCAGACGCGGGTGATGACGGCGGTCTGCCAGCGGGTGGAGGAAGCGATCCACGGCATGCGGCTGAAGATCCTCGAACGCGCCCGCCACGCCGAGCTGCTGGACATCGAGCGGATCGGCCGGTCGGAGATCTTCGCCTGCATCAGCCGGGAGACCCAGACCATCGCCCAGGCCGCCCCGTCGATCGTGATCGGCGCCCAGTCGGCCGTGCTGGTGGGGTTCACCATGGCCTACATGGCGTTCCTGTCGCCGCTATCGGCCATCCTGTCGGTGGTCTTCACGGTGCTGGGGGCCTGGTTCCACTTCAAGCAGTCCGGCCAGATCAAGCGCCAGCTGGCGGTCGCGTATGCGCAGGAGAACACGCTTGTCGACCGGTTCACCGACCTGCTCGACGGCTTCAAGGAAGTGAAGATGAACACCGCCCGCTCAGCCGATCTGAGTGCGCGGATCGAACAGACCTCCCGCGCGGTGACGGATCTGCGGATCGCCACCCAGACGCTGTACGCCAAGAACTTCGCCTACAGCCAGGTGACCTTCTACCTGCTGACCGGGATCCTGGTGTTCGTGGTCCCGAACGTCGACCAGACCTATGCCGACGTGGTGCTGATGACCACCACCGCGAGCCTGTTCATGATCGGCCCGATCTCCAACGTCGTCGGCTCGCTGCCGATCTTCAACAATGCCGAGGCCGCCGCCGGCAGTCTGATCGATCTCGAACGCCGGTTGAGCGCCATCGAACCCACGGTGACCGACAATCCGCCACCGATCCCGAAGTTCAAGCGGATCAGCATGGAGCGGGTCATCTTCCGCTATCCCGAGCAGAACGGCGAATCCGGCTTCGTGGTCGGCCCGATCGATCTGGAGATCGAGCGCGGCGAGACGGTGTTCATCACCGGCGGCAACGGGTCGGGCAAGACCACGATGATCCGGGTGCTGATCGGTCTCTACCCCGCCACCGAAGGGGTCATCCGGATCGACGGCGAGCCGATCGGCAACAACCGGCTGAACGCCTATCGCAACCTGTTCGCCGTGGTGTTCTCCGACAACCATCTGTTCGGGGAACTGTACGGCATCGAAGACGTCGATCGGATACGGGCGGACGAGCTGTTCGAGATCCTGGAGATGCGCCACAAGGCCCATCTGGAGGACAACCGGTTCAGCACGACCAGCCTATCGGGTGGGCAGCGCAAGCGCCTGGCGCTGATCGCCGCCCTGTTGGAGCGGCGCCCGATCGCCATGTTCGACGAGTGGGCAGCCGACCAGGACCCCCATTTCCGCAAGCGCTTCTATCGGGAGATCCTGCCGATGCTGAAGGCCGAGGGGATCACCGTGCTCGCCATTACCCATGATGACGCGTATTTTGACGCGGCCGACAAGCATGTGCACCTGGATGCCGGCCGGCTGACCGTGGTCAAGCCAGGCACCGATGCGACGGAGGCCGAAACACCATGACCCAGGGGCCCCGCAATCGCCCGTCGCCCGTCGGCATCGTCGCCGTCGGCAACCTCAAGGGCGGGGTAGGCAAGAGCACGCTGGCGGTCAACCTCGCCTGCTGGTTTGGAATGAAAGGGGCCGGCGCCCGCCGCCATCCGGTCGTCCTGGTCGATGCGGACGCGCAAGGCACGGCGCTGGAGTGGGCCGCATCGGGTCTGCTGCCGGTCGATCTGATCGAAGCCCCGCTCGACGAGCACACCGACCACGGCGCCTGGCACCGTCTGGTCAGCGACGCGCGGGACCAGGCCGGCCTGGTGGTGATCGACCTGCCGCCGCATTGGGGCCCGGCGCTGACGCTGGCGCTGGCGATCGCCGATCTCCTGGTGATGCCGGTCACGCCCAGCGGAGCCGATCTGCGAGCCACCCAGCAGGCCCTGGAGCGGTTGCGCAGCAGCCGCGAGCAGCGGGACGGGGCGCCGGCGGCCATGCTGATCCCCTCCAAGGTCGACCGCCGGACCGCCGCGGGGCGGGAGATCGCGGACGTGCTGGCCGAGCTGGGGGAGCCGGTCGGGCCGTCCGTGGCCCAGCGATCCGCCCATGTCGACGCGTTCACTACGGGCCGCTGGATCGGCGACTGGGCACCGCGATCGACGGCCGCGGCCGAGATCGGCGCCCTGGCCCGGCATGTCCGGGAGGTGCTGCGATGACCCGTCGGCCATCCTTGCGGGACACGCTCGACCAGCCGGCCGAGCGGGATCCCAAGGCCCGGGGCAAGGCCCCGGGCAAGGCTCGCACCGCGGCGGCGGGCGACAAAACCGCGGCCAAGGGCCGTTCCCCCACCCGGAAGGAACCGCAGGCCGCCGGCGACCCCGGCGCACCGGCCACCCCCCAAGCCAGACAGCCGGCAGCGCCTGAGCACGCCGGCGATCGGACGCCCCGAGGAGATCGCAGCATGAACGGCAGTCAGAGCACCGGCCCCGGCCCGACCGAGGAGGTCACGCCGGTGGCGGAAATCCAGGTCATCCCGCGCCCGTCTTCGGAAGCCAGGCGGATCATCCGCCGCTATGCCACCTGGGCGGCGGGGGCCGGTTTCCTGCCGATCCCGGTGGTCGACACGATCGGCATGACCTCGGCCGTGGTGAAGATGATGACGGAACTGGACCGGCTGCACGGCTGGAAGACCGATCCCGGCTTCATCCGCTCCGCGGCCCTGGTGTTGCTGGGGGTGCTGACCCCGAAGATCCTGGTGGCCAGCGCCGGCAAGGCGGTGCCGGCGTTGCACGCGGGCTCGATGGTGGCCCTTGCGGCCTTCGCCTGGGCCGCGACCTGGGCGGTCGGTCAGGTCTATGCCAGCCACCTCGCTTCCGGCGCCGCGCCGAAGACCCTCGATATCGACTTCGCCAAGGAGGCCGTCGTGCAGGCGTTCGAGAACCAGGCCGGATGACCGGCCGGGTCGGGCGATCCCCCATCGCCCCGGGATGACGCAGGACGGGTTTTCCCTGCCTGATACCAAGCTACCCTGACACCAAGCTGCGATGAGCAGGCCTCATCGCAGCTTGGTGTCAGGCCGCCACGTCGCGGTCTTCCATGGCGATCGGCTGGATATGCCGCAGATTGGCGCCCGCCCCGCGGGTGAAACTCGGGATCCCGTCCGGCCCCGGCCGGAGCGGCATGCGTCCGCTGTCCCGACCCGGAGCCGTGCACACCGCGAGCGTGCACCGGGTGTGGGCCCTGGCCGACCACGCGGTGTCGATCGGCGCATACGGCCATGGGGCCTTACGCCGCCCGGACAGGCCTACGCCAGCCACGCCGGCACGGCTTCCAGCGCCAGCAGGTCGTCGAGGGTCTGCCGGCGGCGGACGACCGCGACCCGGTCGCCGTCGACCAGCAGTTCCGGGGGCAGCGGACGGGCATTGTAGGTCGATCCCATCACCGCGCCATAGGCACCGGCCGACAGAATGGCGACAACGTCCCCGGGCTCGACCGCCGGCATCGCCCGCCGGGTGGCGAAGGTATCGCCGCTTTCGCACACCGGACCGACGATGTCGTAGGTCGCCGGTCCGCAACCCCGATCGCGGACCGGCACGATATCGTGCCAGGCCTCGTAGAGGGTCGGCCGGATCAGATCGTTCATCGCGGCGTCGAGGATCAGGAAGGTCCGGCTGTCGCCCGGCTTGACATAGACCACCCGGGCCAGCAGCGCGCCGGCGTTGCCGACCAGCGAGCGGCCCGGCTCCACCATCATCTCGCAGCCCAGATCGCCCACGGTTTCCCGGATCACGGCTGCGTAGTCGGCCAAGGCGATCGGTGTTTCGTCGCGGTAGCGGATGCCGATCCCGCCGCCGAGATCCAGCCGGGCAATGGCGATACCCTCCCCCCGCAGGGTGGTGGCGAGATCCGCCATCACGGCATAGGCGTCGCGGTAGGGAGCGAGATCGGTGAGCTGGCTGCCGATATGCAGTGCGATGCCGCACGGGTCGATGCCGGGCAGCGCATGGGCTCGGTGGAACACGCCCCGCGCCACCGAGGCATCGATGCCGAACTTGTTCTCCTTCCGGCCGGTGGTGATCTTGGCGTGGGTGCGGGCGTCGACATCGGGGTTGATCCGGATGGCGATCGGCATCGTCGTTCCGGCCGCCACGGCCGCGGCGGACAACGCCTCGAGCTCGGGTACGCTTTCGACATTGATCTGATGAACCCCGGCGGCGACGGCGCGGTCCAGCTCCTCCCGGGTCTTGCCGACGCCGGAGAACACGATGCGGTCGGCCGGGACCCCGGCGGCCAGGCAGCGCGTCATCTCCCCGGCGGAGACGACGTCCATGCCCGCGCCCTCACCGGCGAGCAGGCGCAGAATGGCCTGATTGCCGTTGGCCTTGACCGCGTAGCACACGCGGACACCGAGTGGACCCAATGCCGCATCGTAGGCGCGGTAGGCGGCCCGGACGGCCCCACCGCTATAGACGAAGACGGGCGTTCCGTAGTCGCCGGCCAGACGGCCGAGCGGGACGGACCCGGCGCACAGCTCACCGTCCCGCCGGACAAATCCTTCAATCATAAACGACGCTCACCCGAACTAAGGAACGGCGACAACCGGGAAGACGGCTATTGCGGCGGATAGGTGCGGGGAAACCGGGTCTCGTCCGCTTCTTCGGGCGGCAGCAGGCTTTCCGGTCGGCGCCCGCAGGCCGCTACGGCCGTCGCCAGACCGGCCAGCATCAGCGCCCGGGCCATCACGCCGCGGCGGGTCACACCCCGTTGGGACGAGCGCACCTCATCGCCACGGCGCAAGCGCGCCCGCGCGACCGAGCCTCGCGGGACGCCTGAACGCACGACGACGGGAGACGAGGCCCCCTCGGCGCAGGTCGGTACAAGGCTCTCACCCTCTCTCCGAAGCTCATTCATCGCAGATATCGCTCCCGCGCCGCGGCGATCGCCTCCCGCACCCGGACCGGTGCGGTGCCGCCGTAACTGGTCCGGCTGGCGACCGAGGCATCGACCGACAGGACGGAGTAAACATCGGCGGTGATGCGGTCGTCCACCGATTGCAGATCCGCAAGCGCCAGCCGGTCGAGATCGGCCCCCTTGCTCTCGGCCAGGGCCACCACCCGTCCGGTGACGTGATGGGCCTCCCGGAACGGCAGGCCGACCACCCGAACCAGCCAATCCGCCAGATCGGTCGCCGTGGCGTAGCCGCTCGACGCCACGGCCCGCATGCGCTCGGGCCGCGGGGTCAGATCGGCGATCATGCCGGTCATCGCCGCGACCGCCAGCCCGATCGAGGCATCGGCGTCGAACAGCGGCTCCTTATCCTCCTGCATGTCCTTCTGATAGGTCAGGGGGAGCCCTTTCATCACCGTCAGCAGCCCGATCAGGTGGCCGACGATCCGCCCGGTCTTGGCGCGCACCAGCTCCGCCGCATCGGGGTTGCGCTTCTGCGGCATGATCGACGAGCCGGTCGAGAACGCATCGGACAGCCGCACGAACCCGAACGGCTGGGAGGTCCAGACCACCAGCTCTTCGGCCAGGCGGGACAGATGCACCGAACAGATCGACACCGCCGCGAGGTATTCGAGCGCGAAATCCCGGTCGGCGACGCTGTCGAGCGAGTTCGCCGTGGGCCGGTCGAAGCCGAGCGCGGCGGCGGTGGCGTCGCGGTCGATCGGGAAGCTGGTGCCGGCCAACGCCGCCGCCCCCAAAGGGCACTCGTTGAGCCGGCGGCGGGCATCGGCCACCCGACCCCGGTCGCGGCCGACCATCTCGACATAGGCCATCAGGTGGTGGCCGAAGGTGACCGGCTGGGCCGACTGCAGATGGGTGAAGCCGGGCATGACCATGTCCGACCCGGCTTCGGCCTGATCGATCAGTGCGGCCTGCAAAGCCTCAAGCCCGTCATCCAGCCGGTCGAGCGCGTCGCGCACCCACAGCTTGACGTCGGTCGCCACCTGATCGTTGCGCGATCGGGCCGTGTGCAGCCGGCCGGCGGCCGGCCCGATCACGTCCGACAACCGCGCCTCGACATTCATGTGAATGTCCTCGAGCGCCGCCTTGAACGTGAAGGCGCCCGAGGCAATCTCCTGGGCGACCCGATCGAGCCCGCCGAGGATCGCCGCGGCGTCATCGGCCGAGATGATGCCCCGATCGGCCAGCATGCGCGCATGGGCCTTGGAGCCGGCGATGTCCTGGCCGGCCAGTTTTCGGTCGAAGCCGATGGAGGCGTTGATCTCCTCCATGATGGCGCTGGGACCTGCGGCAAAGCGGCCCCCCCACATGGTGTTGCTGGTCATCGGCCTGGACTTGGGTATGTCGGGGAATGCGGCGGCAACGAGGACGGACGAGGCGAGGAAAGGCGGCGCACCATGGCGAACCCCGGGATGGAGACCAAAAACACGCCCGCCGGCAAGGGCGGTGTGCGCAAACGTGTCATCCTGGGGCTGGGGACGGCGGCGATCGCCGCGGCGGCCGTGGCGATCGTGTTCGGCTGGCAGCGCCAGCAGGCCGAGCTGACCCCGCCGCTGGACGGCGACATGGTGGTCTTCGACCCCTATCCCAACGGGCGCGAGGCGCCGGCCGTCGCCTTCACCGACGCCCAGGGGCGGGAAGTCACCCTGGCGGACTATGCCGGCGACGTTCTGGTGGTCAATTTCTGGGCGACCTGGTGCGCACCCTGCGTGGCGGAAATGCCGTCTCTCAACGCCTTGCAGCGGGCCGCTGGCGATCGCGGCGTGCAGGTCATGCCGATCTCCATCGACCGCGGCGGCCTCGCCGAGGTCGGGCCGTTCTACGCGCAGCACGGGCTGGACGCCCTGCCGATCTACCTCGATCCCTATGGCCGCGTGCCGGCCGCGTTCGAGGCGATCGGCCTGCCGACGACCGTGATCATCGGGCGCGACGGCCGCTGGCTCGGCACGCTGGCCGGCGACGCCCATTGGGACAGCCCCGAAGCCCTGGCACTGGTCGGGTTCTACGCCGACCGGAGCTGACCACCGCGCGACCGCGGCAATCGTGTCGGGACAGCCCGCCGATGATCAGGGTTGAGGGGGGACATCTGGACTTCTCCCCCCGGCGTCGGTGAAGCTCCGGATCAAAGGGGCCTGGCCGGCCGGGCCGGGCGCCGATACGAACCACCCACCCGCGTCACGGGAGCCCCCCACCATGAGCACCAAGCGCGCGCTGACCTTCTTCGACGGCGATTGGCACGAGGGCAATCCCAAGCTGATCGGCCCGATGACCCATGCGATGTGGCTGTCCTCGATCGTATTCGACGGGGCCCGCGCGTTCGAAGGCACCGCACCGGACCTCGATCTGCACTGCGCCCGCACCGTGCGTTCGGCCGAAGCCCTGGGCATGCAGCCGACCAAGCAGGCCGACGAGATCCTGGGTCTCGCCAAGGAAGGCATCGCCAAGCTCGGCGCCGAAGGTGCGCTCTATGTCCGGCCGATGTTCTATGCCGACACCGGCTTCGTCGATCTCGACCCCGACAGCACCTGCTTCGCACTCTCGGTCTACGATTCGCCCCTGCCGGGCGAGCAAGGCTTCAGCGTGGTAATGTCGGACCACCGCCGGCCGGCTCCGGACACCGCACCGACCCAGGCGAAGGCATCGTGCCTGTACCCGCAAGCCGGGCTCGCACTGATGGCGGCGAAGAAGCGCGGCTTCGACAATGCGGTGATGTGCGACCAGCTCGGCAACGTGGCGGAGTTCGCCACCGCCAACATCATGATCGCCAAGGACGGTGCCGTACACACGCCGGTGCCCAACGGCACGTTCCTCAACGGCATCACCCGCCAGCGGGTCATCCAGCTTCTGCGCGACGACGGGATCGAGGTGATCGAACGCACCTTGCGGCCGCATGAGGTGCTCGATGCCGACGAGATCTTCTCCACCGGCAATTACGGCAAGGTCATGCCGGTCCGGAAGATCGAGGACCGGGACCTGCAGCCCGGCCCCTACTACCACCGCGCCCGGAAGCTCTATTGGGACTACGCCCACGCGACGGCCTAGAGCGATACCGTGGACATCGGATTGCGCCCGGCCCGGGATGACGACGGACCGGCCCTGATCGACATCACCGGCCGCTGCTATGCGATCTATCCCGGCTGCGTGCTCGACATCCCGGGGGAGATGTCGGATGTCGTCGACGGGGTGGCGACCGTGTTCGCCGGCATCGCGGGCGCGCTGTGGATCGCCGAGGACACGGCGACCGGTGACGTCCTGGGCTGCTGCGGCTGGCGACCGGGCGATACGCCGGGTACGCTGGAACTGATCAAGCTCTATGTCGATCCGGACTGCCACGGCCGGCGGCTCGGCCGGCGGCTGGTGGACCGGGTCATCGACGACGCCAGGAGCCGCGGGGCCGCCACGCTCGATCTGTGGACCGACACCCGCTTCACGGCGGCCCACGCGCTGTACGAGAAGCTCGGCTTCGTCCGGCAGCCGGAGACCCGTCTCAACCACGATCTCTCCGATACCGAAGAATACCACTACCGCATGGATCTCCGATGACGGCGGATCCGGTCGAGCCGGTGTCCAAGAACACCCGCAACCTGATCGGGGTGCTCACGCATCACCGGGTCACCCATGTGATCGATGTCGGCGCCAATGTCGGCCAGTACGCACGGCGGCTGCGGCGCGGCGGCTATGCCGGGCAGATCATGTCGATCGAGCCCAACCCGCAGGCCCATGCCGACCTCTGTGCCGCGGCCGCCGGCGACGACCGCTGGACCGTCGTGCCACCGATGGCGCTCGGGGTCGGTACCGGCACCTTGACCCTCAACCGGCCGCCGGCCAGCGACATGGCGTCCGTGCGGCCGCTGACCCCGACGATGGCGGGCTTTCTCGACGATGCCCGGCCGGTCGACCGCGTGACCGTGCCGGTCGACCGGCTCGACCGGGTGTTCGACACATGGGTCCCGGCGGATGCCGTGGTGGCGCTGAAGTCCGACACCCAAGGCTATGAGGCCGAGGTGCTGGCCGGAGCGGACGGTGTGCTGGACCGGATCACCCTGCTCCAGCTCGAGCTGTCGCTGGTCCCGGTCTACGCCGGGACGCTCCATTGGCGGACGATGATCGACCGGCTGTCGGCCCTGGGCTTCGAGCCCGTGCTGTTCATCCCCGGCTATTTCCACAAGCGCACCGGCCGCCTGATCGAGATGGACGGGATCTTCGCCCGGACCGGAGTAGAGCCGAAGGAAACACGATGAGTGTGGCCGACCCCACCCTGGCCGGGACCGGGCCGCGGCAGGACGCGCGTCTGGCCATCGGCTGGGCGCTGCTGGCGATGTTCCTGTTCATCTGCCTGGACAGCACGGCCAAGGCGCTGACCGCCCATATGCCGTCGGGCCAAGTGGTCTGGGCGCGCTACACCTTCCATGCGCTGATCCTCGTCGTCCTGCTGCGCGGCGGCCTGGTGCCACGGCTGCGGACCGCGCGCTGGCGCATGCACCTGTTCCGCTCGGCGCTGCTGACGGCGATGACGCTGCTGTACTTCTCGGCCCTGGCCTTCATCCCGCTGGCCGATGCGACCGCGATCCTGTTCCTGACCCCGATCCTGGTGACCGCCCTGTCGGTCCCGGTGTTGGGCGAGAAGGTCGGCCCGCGGCGCTGGGCCTCGGTCGTCGTCGCCTTCGTCGGGGCGCTGATCATCGTCCGTCCCGGCACCGGAACGATGGAACTGGCGGCGGTGCTGGCGCTGGGGGCGGCCCTGGTCAATGCCGGCTTCCATCTGACCACGCGGCTGCTGGGGGCGACCGAAGACACGCTGACCACCCTGCTCTACCCCGCCCTGGTCGGAACGGTCCTGTCGACCCTGTTCCTGCCGCTGGTGTGGACCCCGGTGCCGCTGCCGGTCTGGGGGCTGATGGCGCTGCTCGGGGCGATCGGGGCGGCCAGCCAGTACTGTCTGATCAAGGCGCTGACCCATGCCAGCCCGGTCACCATCGCCCCGTTCAACTACACCACGCTGATCTGGGCGACGCTGCTGGGGTTCGTCCTGTTCGGGGAACTGCCCGACGGCTGGACCGTGCTGGGGGCGGTGCTGATCGTCGGGGCCGGTCTGTTCATCTACTGGCGGGAACGGGTGCTGGCACGGAGCGAGGCCCCGACACCGTGAGCGAACACGACGCCGTCGGCCGGATCCCGGCCATCGACGCGATCCGTGGCGTGGCCATGCTGGCGATGATGGTGTTCCATCTGGGCTGGGACCTGGTGCTGGTCGGCCTGCCCAGCGTGCCGGCGAACAATGCGCTGTTCTGGCAAGCCTTCCCGCGCGGCATCGTGTCGGCCTTTCTGCTGATCGCCGGCGTAAGTCTGGTGCTCACCCACCGCGCCGGCTTCGACCGGCGGCGGTTCTGGCGGCGGTTCGGGGTGCTCGCGCTGGCTGCCGGGATCGTCACGGCGGTGACCTGGGCCGTGTTCCCGGACAGCTTCATCTTCTTCGGGGTGCTGCATGCCATGGCCGCGTTCAGCCTGGTCGGTCTGGCCCTGCTGACGGCACGGGCCCGCGTCCTGGTCGTCCTGGCGGCATGCGTGCTCGCGATCGGCGTGGCGGTGCGGGAGGAGGTGTTCCAGCATCCCGGTCTGATCTGGCTGGGCCTGGCGGCGGTCCCGCCGGCGAGCAACGACTTCGTGCCGCCCTTCCCGTTTCTGGCGGTCTTCCTGATCGGGATGGCGCTGGGGCGGATCGGGCTCGATCGCGGCTGGTTTGCCGCCGGCTGGACGCGCTGGCCGGCCACCGGCCCGGTCGGTGGGGGCTTGCGCTGGTTGGGGCGGTGGAGCCTGGTGATCTATCTGGGGCACCAGCCGCTGTTCCTGGCCGTCCTGTTCGGGGCGGTCTGGCTCCTCCGGGGTTGATCCGCTGCGGCTGTCCGGGATAGGTCGGGTGCCTCCCACCCGCGGCGTTCCCGGCGCACTGTATCGGTGGGAACGCTGCACCACCGCGGAGGGCTCGACAACCGGTTCCGGACCCGGCCCACCCTCGACCACACCTTATCGCCCTTAACCACACCTTATAGAATGTCTTCGAAAAACGGTGCATAGTCTCTTGATCCCGTAGACGGACCCCCGGCGCATGCCGCCAATCCCTTTGGCCACTTCGACGACGATCGAGATCGACCAGGCCCTGCTCGAGGTCCTGCCTCAGGGCCTGGCGCTGTTCGGCCCCGACGGGCGCCTGTATGGCTGGAACCGGGCCTTTCACGAGATGGCCGCGGTCGGCCCGCTGAACCCGGACAGCACCTTGAAGGACGTCCTGCGCTGTCTGCCGGGCCCCCGCGGCTGCGCGTCGGCGGCGGAATGGCTGGACCCGCTGTGGTCCGGGGAGCGGCGACTGCCGCTGACCCGTATCGACCTGCCGGATGGCCGGATCTGGGAGGTACGGCTCAACCCGTTGAGCGATCAGCGCATGGCCCTGATTCTCACCGACATCACCGAGATGGAACGCCGGTCCCGCCACCACTCCCGCCTGGCGGAACTGGTCAACCTGACCCCGCTGCCGATTCTCGTGCTCGACCCGCAGGAGAGGGTGCTGATGTGGAACCGGGCGTTCATGACCATGAACCCCAAGGCCCAACTCGAACTCGGCATTCCGTTCGAAGATATGCTGATCCGCTATGCCGAGACCGAGATGAGCTGGAGCAGCGGCGATCCGACCCCGGACTGGGTGACCGAACGGCTGTCGCAGCATCGCAACTACCGCGGTCCGTTCGAAGAGATCATGGGTCCCGAGGAGCGCTGGTTCCTGACCAGCGAGCACACGGCCGGCGACGGCACCACCCTGATCATGCATCTCGACATCACCGCCCAGAAGCGGGCGGAACAGGCCGCGCTGCAGGGCCGCGACCTGGCCGACAAGGCCAACCGGGCGAAGTCGGAGTTCCTGGCCAATATGAGCCATGAGCTACGGACACCGCTCAACGCCGTCATGGGCTTCTCGGAGGTTCTGCGCGACCAGTTGCTGGGGCCGATAGGCGACCCGCGCTACGTCGAATATGCCGGCGACATCCACGATTCCGGCGCCCATCTGCTCGACCTGGTCAACACGATCCTGGACCTGTCCAAGATCGAGGCCGGGCAGTTCGACCTGACCGAGAACTGGATCGACGTGGCCGCGGAGATCCACAGCACCCTTCGGCTGATCGACATGCGGGCCCACGAGGCCGGGGTAAGGGTGAAGACGACGATCGAGCCGGACATGCCGGCGTTTCGGGCCGACCGGCGCGCCATCCGTCAGATGGTGCTGAACCTGCTATCCAATGCCGTTCGCTTCACATCCGTCGGTGGCCGGGTGGAGGTGTGCCTGTGCCGGCGGAACGGCCGGGACCTGGTCATGCGGGTGGCGGATACGGGTATCGGCATCGCGGCCGAAGACCTGTCCCGTGTTCTTGAACCGTTCTTCCAGGTCACCGCGGCACAGACGGTCGAACGCGGCGGCACCGGCCTGGGACTGCCGCTGGTCAAGGCGCTGACCGAACGCCATGGCGGGACCTTCGCCCTCGACAGCGAACAGGGGGTCGGAACGACGGTGACCCTGACCTTGCCGGCCGAACGGTTCCGGCATGCGAAGACCGGCCGGGCATGAGCCCGGAAGCCACGCACTGGCTCGCCTTGGCCGAGCCCTGTAGGGTGAGCCTAGAGCGTTCTCAGGGAATATCGGGCCGATCTGCCGAGGCGGATGGGCCCTGATGCCAGGAGCGAGGAGGAAGGACATGCCCAGGCATATTCGACGACGAGCGACGCCGCAGCGGGGCCCATCCGCCCGGCCCTTCGGG
>JANQKE010000186.1 GCA_028281265.1 Alphaproteobacteria bacterium
GTTCACGCAGCTCGGCAGGATAGGTCGGAGTGTAGGGTCTCTTCGTCATGATCGGTATCCTTGGAGAGTTTTACTCTCCGGGAAACCCAGGACGGTTCACAACCAAAGCATCTTTAGTCGTCGGCAGAGACCATGTGGCGCTTCAATTAGGCTCGGGCGCTTTGGCCCGGGAGAGCTGCGGTCGACGCGGTAGTAACGGATCCAGTGTGGCCGCTTCAATTAGGCTCGGGCGCTTTGGCCCGGGAGAGCGTTTGAGAATTGGCCCATCCGCTGCGAAATCGTGCAGGCTTCAATTAGGCTCGGGCGCTTTGGCCCGGGAGAGCGGGTGGCGTGATACAGGGCGGCCAGCAGCGCGGCTTGCGCCGCCGTGGCGGCGAACAAGCTTCAATTAGGCTCGGGCGCTTTGGCCCGGGAGAGCTGGTATCGCCAATCCCCGCCAAGCCGCGGCGATAAAAATACGCTTCAATTAGGCTCGGGCGCTTTGGCCCGGGAGAGGATAATCCGTCGCGCGTTGCCCAAATCGTTGAGCGGCAGGCTTCAATTAGGCTCGGGCGCTTTGGCCCGGGAGAGGCGGCCCGGGGAGCCCGTGCAACTCTACACCGGGATGCGCTTCAATTAGGCTCGGGCGCTTTGGCCCGGGAGAGGATGTATTGACCGCGTGCAGGGGGCTTTATGGTGGCGACGTCAGCTTCAATTAGGCTCGGGCGCTTTGGCCCGGGAGAGGGCCTGGATATCCTCGGGTCCGATGCCGGCATCGAAGGGGCTTCAATTAGGCTCGGGCGCTTTGGCCCGGGAGAGGGTGATCAGATCCCCCACCGCCCAGTCCGTCGCCCCATCCCGCTTCAATTAGGCTCGGGCGCTTTGGCCCGGGAGAGGTCGCCGCAGAGAACATCCGCCCGGGCAGCCACCATAACGCTTCAATTAGGCTCGGGCGCTTTGGCCCGGGAGAGAGGGTGGTTCGCAACCCGTTGAGGAACCACGCCGAATCGGAGCGGATTCGAGCGGGTCCGGAAGCGACGGCGATCAGAGGCTTCGAGGGGGCCGTCGACGGTGCCGAATTGTCAAACATCCAGTTCCCGATCAAGGACTTGCACCCTATGCGAGCGGGTCCCGGGAATTTGCCGGTATTGAACCGCTCGCAAGCGGGCGGCGCAAGTGTTTTCTGTTGCGCTGTCGGTAACACGTCATCTGTCCGGGTTTTGTCGCAACCGATCTGTCCGGTTTTAGAACGGCTCTGGAAAGGGGGGGGCCGACGCGCCCGGCAGGGCGGCTGCGACCGGCGGGGTGGTGTCCTTGCCGTCGTCGGTCACCGTCGGTCACACCGTCGCGGCATGCCGGATCGCTCCGACCCGGGGCCACCCGCCGCCGGGGCCGGGTGCCCGGGTCCGCCCAGGCCGAGCCGAGCCGTGCGGCCCGGGCATCGCCCGTCAGATCACCGTGACCTTGCGTTCGACCGTCCGGTAGGCCTTGCCGAGGCTTTCCACCCGCGGGTCGATCGCGTCGGCCGGACCGACATCGATGATGACGACATGATCGTCGCCGGTCTGGATGATCCGGTCCAGCTTGGCGCCGAGCTGGGCCCGGCGGCGGGCGGTCAGCCGGCACTGGAAGACCGAGAGCTGCAGCCAGGTGCCGTGCGCCTCCATCACCTTGAAGACCTGACGCCAGCGCTTGGGGTCGGCGATGTCGTACGCGACGACGTACAGCCGTTCGTGCTGGGTCGCCATGGTGGGCCTCCGGGCTGCCGGGCCGTCAGCGCGGCACGTAGGGGGGATAGTGCGGGATCTCCCCGCGCAGCCAGCGGGCCAGCAGCCGGGCCTGGACGTGCAGCGAGCGGCGCATGGACAGCCGGTAGCCGAAGGCGGGGTGGGTCGCTTCCTGCTCCATCCGGCGTTCGAAGGCGCCGATCATCGCCCGGCGGCCGGCCGCGGTCAGGTTACAGCCCGGCCCGATGGTCACGAAGCTGTCTTGCGTCACCTCGCCCTGGTTGAGGGCGGTCAGCACCGCGCTGTCGGCCACGATCGGGCGCAGCGGCTCCATCAGGTCCAGGGCCAGGGCGGGGCGGCCGGGCCGATCCTGGTGGTAGAGCCCGGCCCAGGGGTCGAGACCGGCGATCTCCAGCGCGGTCGCCACGGCCCGGGTGAGCAGGGCGTAGCTGAGCGACAGGCAGGCGTTGACCGGGTCGGCCGGCGGCCGGCGGGTGCGCTTGTCGAACCGGAAGGCGGGCAGGCCCGAAGGCCGCTCGCCGAACAGCGCCGGCAGCGCCCGGAAATAGACGGCCGCCCCATCGCCCTCCAGGCCCAGCAGGCTCGCCTGGCTGCCGGCTTCCGCGACCCGGTCCGCCAGGCGGCGCAGCCGATCCAGGGCGCGGTCCCGCGCTTCGGCCGCGCCGCGCCAGTTGCGGCGCAGCAGGGTGCGCTGGTTCTTCAGCTTGGCGGCGACCAGGTCCTTGGCGAAGGCCAGGCGGGCGGCCCCATCGCCGGCGATCCGGTACTGGGCGGCGCGGGACGTAGCGCTGCGCGGGCCGCGGCCGCCGGTGGAGCCGAGATACCAGAAGCCGCTGGACATCCAGGCCACCGGCACCTCGGCCCGCAACAGGGCGTGCAGGGCCGGCGTGGACAGGGAGACCGGCCCGGCCAGGACCAGTTCGGAGACGTCGCCGATGGTGACGTCAACGATTTTGTCGGGTGGAGGGCCGCAGCGGCTGTGTTGCTTCGCACCTGAAGATGAGAAGGATCTGACTTATGCTTCAATAAGGCCCGGGCTAGTTGCCCAGGGATGCCCCAGTTTGGTACTTGGGTGAGGAGCCGCTGCGACGATCGTAAAGAAGCGTCGACGGCCAATGCCGTCAAGGGGATTTAATAAGAAAAATCCTTCTCATCTAGAACATAAAACAAAAACTGACTTGACAGGTTCACCAACTCTCGACTAAGGCTGGGTATGCGGGGCGCGTATTCGTTAGAGCGAGTGGCGCGCCCCGCACTTCACCCAGTAGCATACGGAGGCTCAAGAAATGCGACCACCATAGACCAAGCTGGGTGCCGGTTTCTAACCGGCACCCACACCTTCTGAATGGAGCAGCGGTATGTCAAGTCAGATCTGGTCGTCTGGGCTCAGATGACCTGCATTGCGCCAGATCGCGCTGTCTTCTGGAGTTGATGGTATGTCGTTTGGTGCCGACGGCATTTGCGCTTATAGATTTTTGACCGGTCAGGAGCCGCTGCCCTGGCAGCGAAGATTCCTCGCGACTCTGTTCTCCCTTCCCAGCCAGCAACCGACCGCCCTCGACCTGCCGACGGGGTTGGGCAAGACCAGCGTGATGGCCCTGTGGCTGGTGGCCCGGGCCTCGGGGGCGGCGGTGCCGCGGCGGCTGGTCTATGGCGTCGACCGTCGGGCGGTGGTCGATCAGGCGACCGAGGAGGCCGAACGGCTGCGCGACAAGCTGGCCGCGGACGGTGACGGGCCGGCGGCGCTGCGCGCCGGCCTGGGGGTAACCACGGACCGGCCGCTGGCGATCTCCACCTTGCGCGGCCAGCACGCCGACAACCGTGAATGGCTGGCCGACCCGTCGCGGCCGGCGATCGTCGTCGGCACGGTCGATATGATCGGCAGCCGGCTGTTGTTCGAAGGCTATGGCGTGTCCCCCCGCATGCGGCCGGTGCACGCCGCCCTGTTGGGCGTCGACAGCCTGATCGTCCTGGATGAGGCGCATCTGGTGCCGCCCTTCGCGGCCCTGGTCGAGGCCGTGACCGGCGACCCGGCCCTGGCCGGACGGGCCGCGCCGGCGGCGACGGGCATCCGCGTGCCGCCGATGCGGGTCTTGGCCCTGTCCGCCACCGGCCGAGCCCGGAACGGCACGGACCGGACGCTCGGCCTGATCGAGGCGGATCGGGCCGATCTCTGGATCGGACAGCGGCTGCGCGCACCCAAGCGGCTGCGCCTGGCGGCCGGCGGGTCCGACAAGCCGGCCGAACAGGCCGAGCGGCTGGCGGAGCTGGCCTGGTCCTTGGGGGCAGGGCCGGAAGGGCCGGCCCGGGTCGCGGTGTTCACCCACAGCCGCGACGTCGCCGTCCGGCTGATCGACGCCCTCGACAAGCGGGCCAAGCCCAACCGCACCAGCGGCTGGCCCGGCGCCGACATCGCTACGGAACTCCTGGTCGGCGCCCGCCGGGTGCGGGAGCGGGAGCGGGTCAAGGCCTGGCTGACCGAGCATGGCTTCCTGGGCCGCACGGCCGACCGGAAGGCGCCGCCGGATCTTCCCTGCTTCCTGGTCGCCACCTCGGCCGGGGAGGTGGGGATCGACATGGATGCCGATCATCTGATCGGTGACCTGGTGCCTTGGGACCGGATGGTGCAGCGGCTGGGCCGGGTCAACCGTGCGGGCCGCGATACGCCGGCCGAGGTGGTGGTGCTGGTGCCCGACACGCGCACGGAGGAGACGGAAGCGGCGCGGACGCTCACCCTCCTGCAACGATTGCCGGCGGCACCGGGGGACGGCGATGTCCCTGGCGAGCCGGCGCGGGACGCGAGCCCCGATGCCCTGCGCACCGTGTCCCTGGCCGATCCCGAGGCGGTCCGTGCCGCCTCGACCCCCGTCCCCCTGCGCCCGGCCTTGACCCGTCCGGTGCTGGAGGCCTGGTCGATGACGTCGCTGGATGCGCATTCCGGCCGGCCCGATGTCGCCCCGTGGCTCCGCGGCTGGGAGGAGGAGGACGTCCCCCGGACGACTCTGGTCTGGCGGACCCATCTGCCGGTGGATGAGGATGGGAACCCCGTGTCCGACGGGGAGGTGGGACAGTATCTCGAAGCGGCACCGGCGCATCTGACCGAACAGCTCGAAACCAGGTCGGACCGGGTTCTCAAGGGGCTGACTGCCCGTGTGGAAACGGTCCTGAACCGCAAGCCGAAGGCAAGCGATGGGGGGGAGCCTCCAAGCGTCGCCGGTGACGCCGAGCCGGTCGGCGGGGTGCCGTCGCCGGCCGACGGTGAGGTGTCGGACTCTGAACCCTCGATGCCTCTGCCGCCGGCCTTGCGCCCCGATACGGTGATTGGCTTCGTTCTTGACCGGCGCCGCCGGATGCGCGGCGTTCTGCGTCCGATCGACTTGCGCAAAGGGCGTCCCCAGGCCCAGACGCGACGGCTCGAACGGCTGCTGGCCGAGGCCACGGTGATCCTGGATGCCCGGCTGGGCGGGCTCGGGACCGAGGGGCTGCTCGACGACAAGGCCGATGCGCCGCCGGTGACGGCGGATGGGCCGGGCGTCTGGATGCCGGATCGGCACGACGGCAGCCCGGTCGTGCCGTTCCGGGTCGAGCGGGTCGCCGGGGACGGCAAGGGGCCGGCGCCCCGGAACTGGCGGATGGTCAAGCGCTTCGTCCTCGACGAAGACGAAGACGGGGTGCCGAAGACAAGCCTGGTGGTCCATCGCTGGAAGGACCGGTCGAGCGCGGAGGAAGACCGGTCGATCGCCCCGGCCTTCCAGAGCCTGGAGGCGCATGCAGACGCTGCCGCCCGGGCGATGCGGCGGATCGCCGACGATCTCGCCCTGCCCGAGGCGCTGTCCGATCGCCTGGTTCTGGCCGCGCGCCACCATGACCGCGGCAAGGCCGCCGCGCTGTGGCAGCGGGCGATGGGGGCGGCCACGCGCCCGGACGGACCCTTCGCCAAGACCGACGGCAAGGGCGGCAACCCCCGGCTGCTCTCGATCGGAGGGGAGACCTTCCGGCACGAATTCGCCTCGGTCGACCGGGCGGCCCGGGAGCCGGCGATCGCCGCCCTGTCGGCCGACGATCGCGATCTGGTCCTGCATCTGATCGCCGCCCATCACGGCTACGCCCGGCCGGTGATCGCCCCGGTCGACCCGGATGTCCCGCCGCGGCTGGCCCGGGCGCGGGCGGCGGAGATCGCCTTGCGCTTCGCCCGGCTGCAGGACCGGTTCGGGCCGTGGGGGCTCGCGTGGCTCGAGACCCTGGTCCGGGCGGCCGACTGGCACGCCTCCCGCGAATGGGACGAAAGGGCCCCGGTCGAGGGCGCACCGGCCACCGGCCCCGACAGCCCGATGGTGAGGACCGGCACCGATGGCTGAGGCGGCGGTTCCGGTCGACCTGTTCAATCCGGGCCAGGTGTTCGCCTGCCTGGGGCTGATGGAGGCAGCGGAGACGCTGTTGGGTGAGGCAGGCGGTGGGTTCGACTGGTCCGATCCGGCCGGGAGCCGGTTTCACCTCGCCGCGGCCGGCCCGGCCGATCCGGTCGAGACCGTGCTCGCCTTCCTCGCCGAAGCGGAGGTCGTGGCGCTGGCGCCGGCTGGATCCGGGCTGACGACGATAGGGTGGAAGGTGCCGACCGAAGCCCCCAACGCTTCCGATCGGTTGGCCGATGTCTATTCGTTTCCCGCGCCTGACAGTCCGGCGACCCTGGCCGCCGTCCTGCGCACGGCCGACGGCCGGTGCCTGCCCGTCGATCATTGGGGCGATGCCAGCGGGCGGGATGCGGTGAAGTTCTGGGCCGGGTCCGGCGGCTATCCCGGGGCGGGGCTGCTGCGGGATGCGCTCGACCTGGTGCGCGATCGGCTCCCGACCGCCGCGGCCGATCCGTTCGCGGTGGCCGCGGTGCAGTCGAGCAGCTTCCGGTTCGATTGGCGGCGGGACTACATCCCGCTCGATGTCGGGTTCTCCCCCAACGCCCATGGCGACATCCAGATGCAGGGCTACCCGCTGGTGGAGATCCTGGCCGCTGTGGGCCTCGGGGCGGCCCGGCCGCAGCGACCGGATCGGACCGACAAGCTGACCTACCGCTACGCGGCTTTGGCCGGCCATCCCGGTGCCTTGCTGCCGCCGTGTCTTTTGCGGGCGGGGCTCGGGGTGGCGGATCTGCCGCTGCCGGCCCGGGTGTTCCGCATGCGTCTGGGCTGGCCCGGTCAAGAGGGCCAAGCCCGCAGTATCGTCGATGTGATCGAGGAGCCGAGCCGATGACCGTCACGCATGAGACCCTGAACGCCTGGGCCGACGATGGGCTGGGGCCGGTGGCCTTGACCGTCAGGCAGCGGCTGGTGCCGGTGGAAGGCGGGGCGGCGGTGGTGTTCCCGCCGACCTATGCCAAGAGCGACACCCGCAGCCCCTACGACATCGACACGCTGGCCGACGGGACCAAGGTCTGCACCCTCGACAGTGTCGGCAGCCAGGCCAACCGGATGGAGCCGCAGTTCAAACGGCCCGATCTCGCCCATCTCGTCCCGCAGCACGAGATCGTCTACGGCAACGATCAGGTGCTCTCGATCCTGGAAGCGGGGCACCGGCTGGGTGATGCCGTGATCCGCTGCACCGACCTGCAGGCCCCGGCGCAAGAAGCGTTCGTTACGTTCCAGGTGACGGGCGATGCCGCGCCGATCGCCGAACTGGCGCCCACGTCCCTGGTGTTCGGGGTGTGGGACTCCCGGGATACCCAGGCCAAGCTGCCGCGGCTGGTGCAATCGGTGATCCGGGCCTGGGACGTCTCCGAACTGCGCCGCTCGGCGCAGTACGTGCCGCCGCTCGACTATGCCGACCTCGACGTGTTCAGCGACGAAGACAAGGAAAAGCAGGAAGGCAATCCGAAGTCCCCGCTGGCCCAGCGCGGTTACGTGCACGTCCCCTCCGTCGACCAGCATGGCGGGGTCGTCGTCCATGGCCGGATCGAACGGACCGTGACGGTCAACCTGATCGGCCTGCGCCGGCTCGACCACGGCGACCGGGCGCAGGCGCTGCGCCGCTACATCCTCGGCCTCGCCCTGGTGGCGGCGACCGAACCGCCCGAAGCGTTCCTGCGCCAGGGCTGCCTGCTGACCCTGGATCCCGAGCACCTCGCCGGCTGGACCCTGGTGGCCCGGGACGGCAGCCGGACGTCGATCGACCTGACGCCGGCAGCGGCGCTGGGCTACGCCACCGCGGCGGCCGAAGCGTTCGGCGTCGCGCCCGGCCGGCGGGTGGTGTTTGACAAGGCGCGGGCGCATGTCGATGTCGGCGATGCCGCCGGCAGGAAGAAGGGCGGCAGGGCCAAGGCGGCTTCCTGACACGATGGCGACGACGCTGCTCCTGTCCGTCCGGTTCCATGAGGGCCGGTATCACGGTGTGCCGGACTGGCCGCCGGCGCCGGCGCGGCTGTTCCAGGCGCTGGTCGCCGGGGCTGCCCAAGGGGCCCTCTTGGACGGCGAGGTCCAGGCCTGTCTGGGCTGGCTCGAAGGCCTCGACCCGCCGGTGATCGCCGCCCCCTATCAGCGCCGCGGGGCGTCGCTGACCGCCTTCGTGCCCAACAACGATCTCGACACCAAGGGCGGGGACCCCGGCCGGGTGGCGGAGATCCGCGCCGGCAAGCCGGTCCGGGCACGGTTGTTCGATGCGGCGGTGCCGCTGCTCTACCTCTGGTCGGTGCCGGAGGGGGGCGAGGATCGGGCGCGGGCGGTGGCGGCCCTGTCTGGGCGGCTCTACCAGCTCGGCCGCGGCGTCGACATGGCTTGGGCGGCGGCGGACCTGCTGCCGACGGCAGAGGCCGAAGCGCGGCTGGCCGCCCATCCCGGCTCGGTCCACCGGCCCGGGGGGTGGGAGGGGACCCGGCTGGCCTGTCCGGTCCCAGGCACGTTGACGAGCCTGATCGACCGCTTCGACAAGCGCGGCAAACGGTTCGGCCCGCTGCTGGCCGACAAGCCAACCAAGCGCGACCCGCAGCGCCGCATCCGGGTCGGCACCGTGTTCCGCCAGCCGCCCAAGCCGGTGGTCCGGCAGGTGCACTACGATGCGCCGGCCACACTGCTCGCCTTCGACCTGCGGCGGGAGGACGGGCGCCTGGCCGCCCTGCCGGCCGACCGGGCCGGGGAGTTGGTGACCCGGGTGCGGGACGGGCTCGCCCGGCGGTTGGAGAGCGGCCTCGACCCCGGTCTCATCCGGCGCCTGGTGATCGGGGAGGGTGCCGATGCGGCGGACAAGCCCGCCCGGATCCGGATCGTGCCGATCCCCTCGATCGGTTCCCCCCTGGTCACCCAGGCCATCCGGCGGCTGGTGATCGTGGTGCCGGCCCTGTGTCCGATCGATGCGCAGGAGGTGGACTGGGCCGCCAGTGGGATCGCCCCGGCCGACCCCCAGACCGGAGAGATCACCGGCGCATGGCAACTCGTCCCCGCCCAGGACCGCAAGATGCTTGGGCACTATGGGTTGGAGGGGGCGGAGGCGGAGGCCTCGCTGCTCTGGCGCAGCGTCACCGCCCTGGCCCTGCCCGCCGCGCCGCGCCGCCGGCTCGACCCCGATCGGCTGGCCTCAGCGGACACCGCAATCCGCGCGGGCGAGACCAAGGCCGGTGGGGAGCGCCTGGCCGAGGAAGCCGCCGCGCTGAAGGCCGTCCGCCATGCCTGCCGCCATGCCGAGATCGACCCCGCCCGGATCGCCGGCATCCGCGTCCGGCGGGAGCCGTGGTCGCCCCGGGGCGCTCGGGCGGAGGCGTTTGCCGACGGCACCCGGTTCGACAAGCACCGGCTGTGGCATGTCGAGATCCGTTTCACTCGCCCGCCGCCCGCGCCGCTGCTGCTGGGGGACGGCCGCTGGCTCGGGCTCGGGCTGATGGCACCGGTGGTCGGGCGGGCGGCTGCGGTCACGGCCGACACCCGGCCGGACATGCAGGACGGCATGGCCTGGTTCGGTCCCGGGCCCGGCGGGTCGTGGCCGCGGGTCGAGGATCGGTCACTCCTGTTGCACCATGTCCGCCGTGCGTTGATGAGCCTCGCCGCCGAACCGGACGGCACGGTGCCGCCCCTGTTCTCCGGACACGAGACCGGGCCCGATCCGGCGCGGCCCGGGCACCATGCACATGTGTTTCTCGCCGCCGTCGACGAGGATGGGGATGGCCGGATCGACCGGGTCGGCATCATCGCCCCGTGGCGGGCGGATCGAACGATGCCGCGCCGTCTTCGGACGCCGGATCGCTTCGCCCGGGTCGTCGCTCGCCTGGGCGAGGTGATCGCCGGTCCCTTGGGGGTGCTGAGCCTCGCCCCGATCGAGGCGCCGCCGGCGTTCGGCGATCGGCCAAGCGCGTGGTGGTCGACGGTCACCCGCTACCGGCCGACCCGCCACCCCAAGGATCGCGCCGGCGGCGTCGACCAGGTGGCCGGGGACATCGCCCTGGAATGCCGGCGTCGCGGCTTGCCGCGTCCGATCCGGGTGACGCCGACCATGCATTGGGGACCGCGCGACGGCGTCTCGGTCGACGCGGTGATCGCCTTCGCCCGTCCGGTGCCGGGGCCGATCCTTCTGGGCCGTGACAGTCATCGCGGCCAGGGCCTGTTCGTGCCCGCCGAACCCGGGTGAGGCCGTCGCGCCGGCGTAGTGGCCCGGCCCAAGCGTCTCGTGCCATGTCGGGCCGAGCAAGGCTCATCGCGATGCGGCCAGCGCGCCCGAGCGTGTGCGAGGCAAGCCCCGCGGGGCGCTTGACCGCCATATGCCGTGAGACGAGTTCACCTCAGCGCGAACCGGCATCAACCGAGCAGGGTCTTGGCGATCCGGCCCAGGAGGTCGACCCGGTGTTCCCTGAGATAGAAGTGTCCGCCGGGCCAGATCGTTAGCCCGCGGTGATCGGCGCAGAGATCGGTCCACCGTTCCAGCGCGGACGGCTCGGCGGTCCGGTCCTGTCGTCCCCCGAACACCAGCACCGGCATGTCCAGGCGGACGTCGCGGTGCACCTCAGGCCCCCGCGGAAAGGTCTCGCACAAGGTGAAATCGGCCCGCATGGTGGGCTCGACCAGATCCAGGAATTCCGGGTGCGACCAGACTTCGTCGGGGAGCCCGCCCATCTCCCGCACCGCCTCGAGGAAAGCCTGTTTGGGATGGTCGTAGATCGGCGGGCGGCCCAGATCGAGATGCGGCGGCCGATGGGCGGACAGGAAGACCGCGACGGGCGGCCGGGTGTCCGCCGGCCACCGGCGCATCAGCTCGTACGCCATCAAGGCACCCATCGAATGGCCGAACAGCGCATAGGGCCGGCCGGCGAGACCCTGCAGGACCGGCAACAGATCCCGAACGAAGCCTGCCATGTCGAGATGAGCGGGCTCGTCGAGCCGGGCCTCGCGGCCGGGCAGCCGGATCGTCACCAGGCTCACATCGGCGGGCAGCCCGCCGCTCCACTGCCGATACATGGCAGCGCTTCCGCCTGCACAGGGCAGGCACACCAGCGCCACGCGGGCCCGTTCAAGCGGGGCACCGAACACGTAGAACCAGCGCTCGGCTTGGATGGGCTGTGAGATCATCGCCGCCTTCCCGCGTTTGCAACGTCGACCCGTGCGGAAGCGCCAACCACCGTTCCAGCGGCGCCGGGCTGGACAAGCCAGCCCCGTCCACGGCCCCGGTCGGGACCCGCCATGTCCGTGCGCCGGGTCCCGAAGCCTTTTAGGCCCGTGAAATCATGATGTGCAACTTTTGATGAACAGGAGAACGACGTCTTCACCATAGCCCTATGAGGGCCCGGAAACTGGGCTCCCGGCGCACTTCCCGGCACCGCAAAGCATATATTTGCTAAGCGTATAGAAGAACTGCACGGCTCTGCCGGCACCGTCTCCTCCCGCGTCCCTCGGCGCTACGAAACCGATATCTCCCGCTCGTGTCCGAGCAGGAAGGCGGAGACCTCCTCGGAGAACCGACAGCGCTCGCCATCGACGAGGACGCATTCGGGATGGTCGGGGTCCCGCTCCGCGGACGGCATGCCGTGCTCCACGAGGGCTTGGGCGCAGCCGACCCAATCGCCATCCTCGACCGGCCTGTTGATCGAAGCCCAGCCCAGCGTGCCGCGGACATTGTCGCCGTATCCGTGTTCCTCGGTCCAGGAAGCGCCCCGCATGAGCAGGTGGCGGGCAAGCGCGGCGTCGCCGCGGAAGACGGCCTGATTGAGGGCGCTTGCGGCCCAGTCGCCACCGCGTATGTCGATCGGCCAGCCGAGGTCGGTCATCAGGATGACCGGCCCGGCACAGCCCGCCGCGGCCAGTTCCGGAAGCATCCGCAGCCGGGTCTCGCCCAGCGCGGCCGGGAGATCGGGGCGCCGTTCTCGGATGCGCCGGGCGGCGTCGGCGTCGTTGCGGGCGCAGGCGGCCACGAACAGATCCTCGTCTTCGAGCGCCGTCGTCGAGCCTTCCCGTTCCAGGATGGCGGCGATTTCCGGCAGACCGTATCGCAACGCCTGGACGGAGGCGCTGACGCCGTCTTTCGTTCGGGTCGCGGGGTCGGCGCCCGCCTCGAGCAATGCCTCGATATGAGCGGTCGAGCGCCGCCGCCGGATCGCCCAGAGGAGCAGCCGGCCCCCTTGCAGATCCTCGGCCCCGTCCGCGTGCGACAGCAGCAGCCTGAACGTCCCGATATCGTCGAAATCGAGGCATCGGAACAGCGCGTTCGTTCCGCCGACGACAGCACCGGCTTCGAGCAGCAGTGGCGTGCAGATCGGATTATCGAGCGAATGATAGAGAGATTCGCCGTCATTGGGATCGGCGCCGGCGGCGAGCAGCCGCCGCGTGAGGTCCGGATCGAAGTTCACCCCGGCCACGCCATGGAGAGCCGAGACCCGCCATTGCTCTTGCGGCGCCTCGGCGGAGACCGCCCAGTGCTTGGTCACGGTCCGATTTGGATCGGCACCCGCCTCGAGCAGGAGATCGGCCGTGCGATGGAGGCGGTCGCGATACTCCGGTATCGACAGGAAGCTCGACTGGGTGACGGCGATGAGCGGTGTCAGCTCCAGCGGACCACCGGGCCGGTCGACCCAGGCCGCGTCCGCCTCGATATGGCGGCGGACCGTTTCGGTATCGCCGGTGGCGCAGGCGATCCAAGGGTCCTGCTGCGGCAGATGCGGATTCTCCGCCAGCAGACGCACTGCGGCTTGTGGCCGGGCGCGACCCGAGCCGCCGGCGATGTCGCCGGAATAGGCCAGCCTCAGAAACGCCGGCGGCAGTGCTGCGGGATCGCTCTCCCGCATCCGGCTGGTCTCGATGAAGGCCTTGAGGTCGGACCAGGAGGCAAATCCATGTTCGCGTGCGATGCAGGACTGCGCGTCGTGCAGGCGCAATCCAAGCGCGATGATCGCATCGTGAGGAGAGCCCGCCGCTGCGGGCAGGGCATTGCGGAACCGTTCGACGGCGTGGGGCGCCCCGCGCCTGTAGGCGGCCAGGAGTTCCTTGGCCTGACGTTTCAGTTGATCGATATCGGGGCGGTCGGGAAGCGACGCCATGGGGACCTCCGTGCATCTGACGCCGACGACCCGCAACTCGGCTGCACAAAGGCTGGAAAGGATCAGCTTCGATACTGCAAGTGGGCTCTGCCCTTCCCGCGGGTCCGGAGGCGGCCTGCACCGCAACCCGGACCGTATGGGCATCGGCCGATCCTGTCAAACGATGGGGAGACACGGGGCCTGGGCTCGCACGACCGCCATCACCCGGGGCGAACGGGTTCGGCCTTCCGCACAACCGGATCGCGGCGGACAGCGCCGAGGGGGTCTTGGAGGCCGGCCGTGAGACTGTCGGGGAGCAACCCGGCCTGCGGTCGGACGGGGCGGCAGCATCACCGGCGCCCGGCCTTCCTTCCGGGGCCTCGACAGCGGCGCTTCCACGCCTAGAAACGGGTCCGGTCCGTTCTCTGCTGCCAGTGAACCTCGGCCCCGTTCCCGACCTCTCCGGCACGTCCCAGCACGCTCCGACGTTGCTGCGCAACCGGACCGGCGGTATCACGCGGCGTTGCCGTCGTCGCTGCCGATGGTCGTTCCACGGGCGTGTCGTCCTTCCCGATAACCGCTTTGGGAAGGGTAAGCGGACAAAACCATGAGCCGGTGCCTTCTACGATCAGACACCCGATCAGGACGATCATCCGAAGAGCCTGCCTTTCCTGAGCTTGGATTGAAACTCTTCGTATGAGGCGACGCCCAATGTGCTGAGGACTTGCCGAATGCTGGTGATTGTTGCTTGTCGTGTGCGGGATGTACGATCGAGATGATCTCGGATCAATCCGATGTCGTGATAGGATAGGTCGCCCCAGGAGAGGACCGCCGCGGTCTGTCGATTGGCCGGATTGATGCTGGAAGGCCACGCTTCCATGGGGATCGGCGGACGGGCCGAGAGATCGATTATCCGCACGGCGTAGAGAGCCGTTAGGTTTCGATGATCCCACTGCCATGCTATCCGCAGAAAGACTGGTCGTCTGCCGGTTACCGTGATGATTGCGCGATGCCTGCTAGGCGTAATCTCCGATAGATGGCTGTAGATTGGGTGCCCCAATATTGTAACAGTATCGTCTTTTTCACTAATCTTCACAATGCCTTCTTCGACGAGTGAGGCCATCTCATGGTTCAATGAAATCAACTGTCCATCTTTATTGCATTGCAATGCGGCAGCTCTGTCCTGTCCGATGTCGAGGCGCCAGCTTTCGTCGGCAAGTGTTTCGATCAAACTCCTGTTCGTCTTGGACAGGTCGCAGTCGATATAGCGGGTCTGTCGTATCCTTCCGTCCCCTATGGCCCCCTGGACGATCCAACATGCCAAGCCGTCGTCGGAATGCCGTCGACACACGTTTCGGGTGACTACTTCCATGTTGCGGCGGCGGAGACGTGCCGCATGTTCTAAGGAGAAGAGCCGGTCCACCGGGTGGCGAGAAATGCCCTTCTGTCTGGTGGTGTCCAGCAACGCGATGAACCGGCCTGATTGCTGTTGCGAGGATAGTCCCAGCCATTCGATGAAGCGACGACTGACACTCGTGTGCCAGTCTTCGCCAGGCTCGTGGACTAGCCAGAAAGCGGTCATGGCACTTCCTGTTCTAGGTCATCCTGTGTTTTGAGTGAGTCACTCAAAGTACAGAAAAATGATCGATTCTAAGAAGTGATAGCATCTTATCTGTGCCATTTCCGGTGCAAGGTGCCTTAGCGCAAGATGACATGAGGGTGAGAGACCCTCATGTCTCAATCTTGTTCTCAAAGTGAGAACAAGAGCGGGATTCAGATGTCAGGTGCGATCGCGAGAGGGATCGCACCTGACGTCATCCCGCTCTCCCTCGTTGAAGTCGATCACCCTGTCTGCGTTCAGATGAGTCCATCTGAACGCAGGATGATCTAACTCTTTAAACTAGATCATCTTATCTGCGTTCAGATGAGTTCATCTGAACGCAGGATGATCTAGTGCCAGACCAGGGAGGGCGATGCCGAGCGCGCGCCGAGAATGCAAGGTGTCGTCTCCCACGGGTCATCCCCTTGGGATGCACGGCATTCATCGACCGGATAGCCAAGATCCCGGGAGATTTCGATCAGCTGTGCCAATCCATCCCGGGTCTCGGGACTGGTGGCCGAGTATTTCGGATCGTGCAGCATCAGGCGCCCCACGAGCCGCTGCACCATGGGGGCCCATTGGGCCGTGTCGTTATCGACGCTGTGCCACATCAGGTCTGCGGCCTTCGTCGGCGCGAGACGGATATCGGCCGGGCCGACCGCATACGCGGTCAACAGCATCCGAAAATGAGCTTCGGCGACATCACGAGAGATACCGGTGTTGCCGGTCTCGATCTCGAACCCGGAGAAGTCCGCTGCGTAGATCGCCTCGACCGCTTGGCGTGATGCATGATCCAGCCGGCCCATATCCGGAACCAGTTCGGCAGTCATAGCTACTTCCTTCCTCTGCACGTGTTGAGAGCCATACACGTATGTCTACTCGGCTTCGGGGAATCTAAGAGACATACGGGTGTGCGCGCAATCGAATGACCGGCACACAACCATACTCCTTTTTAGCGTGATTCTTTTCAACATGAACAAAGGCCCAATTGACCTTTTTGTTGCGCAAACCGGTAAACATACCCGTATGTTAGGATCGGCTTGGCGGGCGTACGTTGCAGGATACGTCGGCGTTCCATCGCCCGAGTAAGGAATTTATTGAGGAAAAAGAACGAGATGCCGGACAATCACGTCTTGACGAGAGATCGACGCCGTCGCGCGGGACGTCCTCGTGCGCCGCAGATACCCGATCCGGTTGACGCTGCCGTTGGCGTGAACATCCGCATGTGCCGGATTCGCCGGGGGTTGAGTCAGAAACAACTGGGAGATGCGGTTGGCATCACGTTTCAGCAGGTTCAGAAGTACGAGAAAGGCGTGAAGCGCCTTTCGGCAAGCAGGCTCTATCAGCTTGCGGTGCTCTTACGGGTTCAAGTCTCAGATTTGTTTGCCGGACTTGAGACCAATCAATCCGAATGCTGGAACGTTTCGCACCGTGCGAGCGTCGCCAAGATGGCGGCCAGCCGCGAAGTCTATCACCTTCTGCAATCATGGGCCGTTGTGCCGGCTCGGCTGCGCCACCCCTTATTGTCGTCGTTGAAGAGCTTGGGTCGAAGGTCGAGCCATCCGAAGGACGTCGACTGACGTACCGATCGCTCCGACGCAACGGTCCGGCGGTCGCAGGGAATCCTGGACCGGTGACGGTTTCCGGGCGACCTGGCGGAAGGCGTGCCAGAAGGCGGGTGTTGCGGATCGGACCTTCCACGACATCCGCGGCACGACCGCCACCCGCCTGTTGATGCTGGGGTTCAGCGTCGGCCAGACGGCCGCGATCACCGGCCATACCCTGGCGCAAGTCGCAACTCTGGAGAAATACGTCAGTCGGGATGAGCTACTGGTGTCAGCCCAGCTTGTGAACATGGACGGAACGGAACCTGTAAACGGACCTGTAGACTGCCAGGCTCTGTTCCGGTTCCGTTTTCCGTAACCCTTTGAATTCATTGGTGCCGGTTGAGAGACGTGAACCCCCGGCCCTCCGACTACAAGACCGCGTTAAGATACGGTAAACACAAGACTATCTTGTAAAATGCGCATCTTCCCATCTTCCAAGGACCAAAGGGTTACACTGCGACTGTAAACTAGGACTCGTTATAGTCGGCCATAGCCGCGTATGTGTTTCGCCAGCACCCGACCGCTCGGCCGGCCCCATTCAGCCAAACCACCTTCCGATCCAAAAACGGTTCACCCTCACCGCACCATCAGATGCCGGGACTGAACACTCGGAAGATGTCTACGTCTTGGGGATGCTGCGTTCGGAATGTCGGTGGCTCGATGATGAGAGGAGATCCTGATCGTGTCTTTCATTGGAAGAATCATTGACCGAGTGGCCGACTTCGTGGGCGACGTCTTCGACGGTCCCGACGTGCCCGGTCCGGACCCCAGGATCGGCGAGGCCGCACAGTCGTCGGCGGCCATCGGTCGCGACTACCTGGACTGGATGAAGGAGCAGGCCGGCATCACCAACGAATGGGCCGCGGCGGATCGCGAGCGCTACAAATCCGTCTTCGAGCCGCTGCAAGACGACTTCATCGCTCGGGCGACGGCATGGGACACGCCGGAACGGCAGGCCGCCCAGGCGGCCGAGGCACGGGCCGATGTGATGCGCGACGCCGGGCTGGAGCGTGGCCGCCGCGAGCGGCAGGTGGCGGCCATGGGGGTGCAACCGGGCTCCGGGCGGTTCACCGGCCTCGATCGCACCCGGGGCGTTCAAACGGCACTGGCGGCGGCCGGGGCCGAGAACATGGCCCGCGGCCGGACCCGGACCGAACCGACGGGTATTTCGAGGATGGCCGTGAGCTGCTGGAAGACCGGTCCGGATGGGTGGTCGACGACGCAAGCAACCGCACCGGCATCAGGCTGACCTTCCGGGACACCGAGACCGGGGAGACGTTCGAGCAGGTCTTCGACGATATGGAAGACCTCTACCGGCAGGCGATCTTCACGCTCTCGCCCGAACAGGTCATCTCCTTCGGCATGAGCGAGCTTCAGGCCACCCGGGAGGCCGAAGCCAAACGGTTGGAGCGGTTGGCCGAGGAGAACGATGCCCAGCGCCGTCGGAACGAAGCCCTGGAGCTGGAGGGCGTGCGCCACCTCGGCCGGATGGAGCTGCAGATCCTCAGGGACCGGCTCGAAAGCGGCCGGGCCGGCGGGAACCCTCAGGAGCGCTACCAGGAGCTGCGAGAGGCGATCCTCGAGAACCACATAGGAAATGAACCGATGACCCCCGGAGACCTGGATTACCTGATCCGGGCGCTGATGGAAGCCGAAGACCGCACGATAGCCTACTTCGAGCAAACCGGCAGCCTGCCATCACCAGCGGCTGGGAATGAGGATTTTCGGTTGCGGTAGCGCCGCGGCGACGCTTGAGCCCGCGGCTTTCGGTTCGTGTCCAGGGACGGGCGACAAGGATTGTCAATTTTTGACAGTGCCCGTCGCGTGGGCTACGGTGAATGCCGAAGGACGATCGGACGGGACCGCCGGGCATGCCGACACGCAACATAAATCTGACGGAGCACTACGACCGCTACCTCAGCGAGGCCCTGGCGTCAGGCCGCTACAAGAACGCCAGCGAGGTGGTCCGCGCAGGTCTTCGGCTGCTGGAGTCGCAGGACCGGCGGGAGCAGGCCAAGCTCGAAGCCCTGCGCATGGCGTTTCAGGAGGGCAAGGACGCGATCGAGCGCGGCGCCCATGCGGTCATGGAGACGGACGAGGATATCGACCGCTACTTCGATATGCTCGAGGACGGCACACAGCGCGCTTGATCGATGCCCGGCGAACGCTACAGGCTCATCCGGTCCGCCATCGCCGACGCCGATATCGCCGAGATCCGCGCCTACACGCTCAAGACTCATGGGCGTGAGGCTGTCAAGATCTACACCCGGCTTCTCCGGCAGGCCTTCAAGGACATCCTCGCCGACCCGTACCGGCCCGGGAGCAAGGAACGTCCGGAGATCGGCGAGGGCGTGCGCAGCTATCACATCGCCCTGAGCCGCGAGCGCGCGGCGTCACCGGTGAAGTCGCCCCGGCACCTGATCCTGTACTATCTCCCCACAGAGCATCAGATCGCGGTGAGCCGAGTCCTGCACGATTCCCGGGACCTCGCCCGGCATATGCCAAGAACCGACATCGACCGTGCCGAGGCGTTCGACGCCAACCGCCGCACACGGAGGGCAGAAGAAGATCCAGGTGGGCCTGGCCGCTGAGGGCTTCGTCCACCCCGCGGGCACGGCCTCGAACCGTCTTCATGCTTGCCTTGGCCGGCCCGCGTTCGGACCCTCGTCGGCCCCCCTAACCCCGACGCTCTGGCGTGGGGTTGGGGGAAGAGCACGCGGCCTCCCCCGCCGTAACGAAGCCCTGGAGCTGGAGGGCATGCGGCATCTCAACCGGATGGAGCGGGCGAACTTGGAGGCCGGGCTCGCAAAAGGCCGGGCCGGCGGGGACGATCGGGGGCGCCAGCGCTGTCCTGTCTGTCACGCCAAAGTGAAACGGAGTTCGAAGCTGCATCGGTGGACAATCAGGTATTCAGGTCGCCAAGCTCCTCTCGAACAACCGGTACCTCTGTAGCTCGTAGGGTGGCGTGATCGGGGCGTAGCCGCGGTCTTCGCTCTGCTCTCGTGCCAGCAGTTCCCGCGCCTCTCGGCGACATCGCCGCGCGTCCAGCCGGCCGAGAAAACGCGCCCCGGCACAGGTCATCACCACCTTGACATATCTGCTGGGGTACACAACCCGTTGGTCGCCTAAACTCGCATGGTAATCGAAGTATGCCTGTCGGGCGGTTTCCAGAAGCAACGAGTCCTCCGGATGCATGAGGCCGATGCTGACCAGATTCACCAGCAATCGACGATAGGCGCTATGCAGCGTCTCGCGAATATTGGGGTCCGACCTCTGCGGGTTCAGCCGTTCGGCAGCGACGGTGTCCTTGAGGGAACCGATCTTCTGGGCCAGCGATCGAAGTCTTTCGACGTCCGGCGGGGAGGGTTCAGCTCTTGAGATCGACCGGTACCACTCGAACATCAGTATGGTGTAGTGGAGCGCGACCTGTTCCGTCTCGAAGCGTTCGGGAACCGCGTCGAGGGACGGATCGTTGTCTTTCTCTAGCCTGTAAATATGTCGGGCACGATCCAGCACTGCGGCCAACGGTTCAAGGTCCTTGGCCGTGCGCGCAGCATGGCGCCGGCAGAAGGCTTCGAGATAGGCGGCCTCACGTCCATTGGCGCCGCGCCTCTCGATGACAAGTTCGCCATCGACCGATCTCGCTGCCATGCTGGCGGCATGGGCGCAGAGAAAGCCGGCCGACTGCCAGTGCCCGCCCTCTGCTAGCAGGTAGGCGGTGACCAAGAAGAAGCTGTAGCCATCGTTGTGGCATTGTTCCGCCTTGGCTCTTTCGACCTCGAAGTCATTGAGATCGAACGTCCCCGGGTCCTTGAGCCATCCCTCAGCCTTGCGGAGCAGGGCGCGGGCCTCCGGTCGCTCCAACCAGAGCCGCGGGGCGTGGCGTATGACGGTCCCTTGATTCTGCAGCACTGTGAACAGGAACCGCGCTTCCGTGAAGACGAGAACGCATGCCCCCCAGGTCTCCACGACACGACGTTCGATCTCCGCCAAGCGCTCCTCGATCCAATGCTGCAGAGCGTCATACCCCAGGCGTTGCGCGTCGTTCAGGTTTTCGATGGATGAAGGGCCATCATAGGGGAGCGACTCGATGTGTCGGCAGAACTGACCCCACCGATCCAGGATTTCGTGCAGCAGTCCCGGCCGCTGCGCCGCGGCCTTCAGGACTTCGGTTCTGACTGACTGAGCCAGTTCGAACCGGCCATTGAGCCAGTCCCAATGGCCAAGCTGTTCCGGACGATCCCCGAAATCACCCACCAGCAGGTCGATCCAAAACCGGAAAGAGGTGCCATAATCGACACCGTTGCGACCATCTCTGGCACGGGCGGCACGTCGCAGTACATTGGGCCGGTCGAGATAGCTGCGCGGATGGCGCAAGTACGCATGCCGAAATGTCGTGCCTTTCCGGCACAGGGCATGGCTCTCGGTCAGCCGCTGGTCCGATCGGAACGGCACCTGGCTGGCCATTGTGTGCAGCGAGTTGTCGGTTGTGATGTAGACCAGGCGCCAGGGGTTGGGCAGGGCCGCCAAGCGCTGGTTCCAAACCTGGAGCCTTGCAAGTGCTTCGATGTCCCGCTGGAGCCTGACGTCGTTGCGACGACCAGTCCGCTCGGATAGGCGGTCCTCCCAAGGCTGACGCACATTGGCGAAAGCGATCATATCTTCCAGGTTCGACATTGGGCGCAGGCAGCGCGCTACGTCTTTTGGAATGGCATCGGGATAACTGGGAACCTCGTCGGCACTGAGAAACCGTCGTTGATTCTTCAGGTGAAACAGCCGTTCATCCTTGGTCGTCTGGCTCAACAGGTTGGCCAGCTTTGACGCGACCTTCTCGACCGTTGCCAAGTCGCCCGCGTTCAGTTCGGCGATCAGGCTCTTGATAGATTCTACCGCGAGCGGCGCTTGCTGAGTTTCCCGAGTGGCAATGCGCAGCAACGACGCCACCTCGACATCCACCGGAGGGATCAATAGTAAGGGCAATGGCGTAAGATAAAACCAAATGAACTCGCCGACGGCCCGGGTAATCGCGGCCTTTCTTTCGATCGGATCGTCGCGAAAAACGTCGCCGGACCCCATCACCCTCTCAGAGGAGCTGGCACTCCTATCTTGAGGGTCGATGTAAACATCAAGAACATTGCTATCGACGGCGTAGATCAGTTGATAGTGGCTCTCCTCCCTATCGATTTCGTCCAGGTCCAGTAGATCGCTTTGCACGGCGGCATCGGCGACGAAGTCGACAAGGGTGCTAGCTTGCCCCGTGTCCGTCATTATGACACTACCCGGGATGTCTCCCCATACGCCAACACCCGCTCGGCGTATGCTGCATCGGTGGCATCGCTGTAGGCAGCGGCCAGGACCTCCGGCCGCTTCGCCAAGGACGCTGACTCCCCATCGGAGTCGGTTGCTGCCGTGGCATCGATGATGATGGGCGGCGATGGTTTTGGGGCAGCGGAATGATCCAGCGCCGCAACCCTACGCGCGATCTCGGGATCGTCGAGTGATGCGCAGAACCAGTCGTTCCGCTGCGCCTTGTTGTCAGCCCGCAAGCCGGGGGGCACGCGGGCGGGCCAATCCTCGAAGGCGCGAGCGATCACGAGCGGGTCGGTGACGCTGGTAAGGATCTCCTGCATTCGCCGACCGCGTTCCATCCAGCGGGCGCTTTCCGGCGGTAGACAGCGCATTGGCCCGTAGCGGGCCTGCAGGTGTGGATGCAGCAGGCGGAGGTGATGGATCAGGCCTCCTGGGTCGGCCTTGCACAAGGCAGGGAGCGCGCGCCGTGCCTGCAGCGGTCCAAACGCACTACTATGGGCGAGGGCGACCAGGGCGTCGCGCGTTATCCTGTCATCGATCGACGGCCATCGCGCCATCGCCTCCACCGTGGCGGACACCAGGCTCGTGGTCATCTCGTCGTTGCGTCCCGGGTCTATCAGGCGTGCAAGGATGCGAATGGCGTCTTGGGCCGGCACCTTCTGGGCGATCGCCAGCAGCCGCAGCGCCAGCACGTGATCCCGCTGCTGAGACAGGTCGAGGCGGCGCATGGCATGAGCGAGCCCAAGCTTGAACAGCGACTGCTGATGCGGTGCTAGCCGGTGGCAAACCGTGGCCAGATTGTCGACCAGTTGCCCGTGGTCGTCGAACAGGCAGCGAGCGCCTTTGAACGGCTCGTGCCCGTCGACGAAGATGCCGAGCTCGTAGGCGAGGATCCCGTCGCGCAACCAGTTGCCGAACCAAGCCGCATCTGTGCCGTCGAGCATCAGAGGCAGCTCTCTCGCACCGGGCAGATCACGGGCGGCTCTTGCTTTCATTCAACGGCCCTCCAACCGATCGGCAAATCGCTCGTCGGCGCTCAGTATCTCTGCAGGCGTTGGTCGGTCCTGCGCGAGTTCGCCCAGATAGGTGAACTCGATCGGCCCGACCGAGCCCTCCTTGAAATCCTCTTCTAGCACCTTGTTGGCAACGCGCTCTCGCACCCCATCGATCGGGGATGTCGGATCGTCGATGTGGCCAAGATGGGTCGTCATGCCCCAGGGACGCTGGGTTCGGGCCCGGCGATCATCGGCTGGCACCATGAAGCGAGTGTTGTCGAGCGCATCCATGATGCTTGGCCGATAATGTCCGACCCAATCAACTACTACACCAGAAAATCGCACGGCGAACAACCATGAACGATAGCCGTATCTTTCTGTCGGCAGATGGATCAGGCCCAGGGTGTCGCGCAACGCCTGGGCCACGTCCTGTGAAGCTGGCTCGTCCCAAGACACATCGATCTCCGCACTGCGAGTGAACCACAGCAGGCCCATCGAAATGGAGCCCCTCTCCCCTAGACTGAAGCGACGCTCTTTGGGCGGCAGCGAGCCCAGTTGCTCGCACCAAGCCGAGATTCCTGGTGGCGTCTCACCGGCTGTGTCGGGGCCGATGTCGAGATCGGCGACCGCCTCGCGCCGCCAGAAGGGGTTGTCGGCGCCGATCATGCTGGCCAGGGCGTCGTGCTCTACGACGCGGTAGACCGACTCCTCTCCCAAGGGCTCATCGGCACTCGGATAAGCGCACGGGAAGACCTTCGGAAGCGCGGCAAACCGCCGACCCGTTGGGTCGCTGGGATCGGGATTGCCGGGTCCGGCGAACCGCTGTTTGACGAGGATTTCCCACCACAGGCGGCGGATCTCCTTATCCAGTGCCGCTGTTCCGTTGAGGCATGTCCGCAGCTCCTCGCGCAGATTGTGCTGCCGGGCGAACCGCAGCAGGTCGTGGACGCTGTACAAACCTGCTTTCAGTCCGGTTTCCAGATTGGTCTTGATCGCGCGCCAACGGGGGTGTGTCGTAGCTAAAGTATGCAGAATGTCCGACCACTTCATTGCCAAGACCCAAAATAACGTTTGTTCAAAGCCCCGATGCGCTCTCACAGACGCTAGATCGAAATACTAGAGAATTGCAACCTTTGCCGTGGCTTCGGGACTGAACACAATGGCAACCACGCTCCCTCGACCATGTCCTCGGCCGGATCGCCGGGCAGCGAGTGCGCCCTGATCCGCAGTTCCCTACCCTGGCAGGATGCGCTGCCCATGCTGTTGAACCGATGCCCCGCCTGAACCGGACGCTGTCGCTCAGCGGTCGGCCAGCTCAGTCGGTACCTTCGGGCAAGCCAGTGCGATTCACTTCATGTCCAGCCGATCCTTCGACGTCCCGACCCCCCACACCCGGCTTGGCCGGATCATCGACGAACTCGATAACAGCTTCCTGACGAACTCCTCGCCCACGCCTGCCGCAATCCATCCCAGCCCCAAAGCCGGCC
>JANQKE010000165.1 GCA_028281265.1 Alphaproteobacteria bacterium
CTGCCCCGGCTCGGCCACGATCGCCAGGGTCGGGGGATGGCGCCGGCCGGCCGCGATCTCCGCCCGGGTCGCCAGGGACGCCAGCAGGTCCGGATCGAGGTCCACCACCGGATCGCCGGCCACCCCGTCCCCCTCGGCCACCAGTATGCGGCCCGCCACCCCTTGCAGCGTCCGCACCGCCAGGGCCCCCAGGGCGGTGCGGGTGATCAGCCCGATCGCCTGGTCGCCCAGCTCGTAGAGCTGGGAGAGCTCCGGCACCGGTGGCGGCCAGGACCGGATCAGCTTGACCTCGGCGCCGAGCCAGTCGATCCACCCGCCGCTGCTGCTGGAGATCAGGTGATCCCGGGTCAGACGGGTCGGCGTGCCGGCGATCACGTGACCGCGCACGTGCTCCCACTGATGGCCGACGCCGGCGATGTAGTAGACTGTGGCGCCGTCACCGAACACGGGCAGGAAGGCGCGCTTGTGCGCGGCGGTCGCTCCGTCCAGGGCGTAGGCGCCCAGGCCGGTGGTGGTCGACGTCTCCTCGACCAGGATGTCGAAACCGGTCATCGGCTCTCCCGGATGCTCAGGCGGGTGGTGTCGAACGCGGTGTTGGCGCGGGTGATCGCCGGGGGTGCGTCCAGCCGGCCCAGCACGATCTCCTCGGCCAGGTCCGGACTGTCGGGATCGGGCACCAGCACCACCTGCTCAGTGATCCCGGCGGCCCGGCGGAGGCGCCGCAGGGCCCGGCGGTCGGCCCCGGGAACGGCGTCCAGCGCCTCGAAGCTCAGGCTCAAGGTGCGCTGCACCGGCCGGCGGGCCGGATACTCGGCCCCGGATACCGGCGCCCGGTGGATCGGGGACGGGTCGGTCGCGTCTTCGATCAGGCCCGGGGCGGCACCGAACCGGGGCTGCCAGCCATCGGCCCAGAACAGCCGCCCCAGCCCGAACCAGCCGAAGGCCGCCCGCCCGGGCGCGTCGATGTCGATCCTGAGGAACCGGGCGGTCACCGGGCCGGCGAACAGGATCGCGGCATACCCCTCCAGCGCGACGCCAGGCTGGGCGGTCCAGCCCGTGTCGATCACGTCGCCGGCCGCCGCCGCGCCGGTCGACAGCCGCCAGCGGATCCGGTCGGCGGGGCCGATATGGCAGCCGGCGAGCACGATGCCCCGGGCCGGCACGGCCTGACCGGCATCCGCCGTGATCCAGCCAGCGGTGCCCGGGCATTGCCAGCGCTTGGCCACCGTGGGGTGGCGGAGATGGGCGGCCGGCAGGGTCGGCACCTGGTCCGAGGCCGCGATCACGGACGCCTGGAGGTGATCCCCGAACAGCAGCAGCGGCGGCGTCACCGGCTCAGCCCCACAACAGCACGGTCGCCCGCCGCGCGATCGGATCGTGCCCGATCGGCCAGGCCTGCCGGGCGGACGGGGTCGCGATGCCGGGGATCGCCCCGCGCAGCAGCACCGTTTGCCCCGGCGTCACGACGGCCCCCAGGGCGGACGGCACCTCGACCCGCAGCAGGCTGCGCGGCTGCCCGAACAGCGCATCGAGGCGGTCGGCCACCCGCGCCGCGGCGGCCCGGTCGCGCAGATGGGTGACCAGCACCGCCGGCTCCCGCGCCCGGGCATGGCCGGCGCGGACCGCCGGGTTGTCGCGCACGACGGCTCGGTGCGGGGCGGCCAGCCAGGTCCTGTGCGCGGCGGAGACCGCACCGGCGACTTCGGCCCCGGTCTGAACCCGGTGGTTGAGGTCGTAGGCCACGTCCCGGCGCCCCACCGGGGGCGGCAGCGGATCCGCATCGATCGCCAGGATGTCGGTCTCGTCGAGAGTCAGGGTCGCGTCGCGCTCCTGTGGGACCCGCCAGGCCCGGGCGAAGACCCGGCCCCGGCGATCGATCGACCAGGTGCAGCCGATGCCCGCCAGCAGACGCCCCAACAGGCTGCGCACGCTCTCCTCGCCGGCAAGGTAGACCCCGCCGGCCTCGGGGATCTCGACCGCCAGCCGGTCGAAGCTCAGCCCATCGAACTGGTCGGCCGGCAGGCCGGACCGGGTGGCGAGCAGGCGCACGGTGATTGCGGGCAGGCTCTCGACGAACACGCCGTCGACCGTGTCACCGCGCAGGTCGGCCGTCACCATCCCGTCGGCCGGCGATCCCCGCCGGGTCAGCCCTTCGGCCCGGCAGGTCGCGAACTGCCCCGGGGCGACGTCGGCTTCGCACAAGGCGGCATAGCTCGGCAGATCGCCGTCGCTGCCCACCCCGGTATCGCGCGGCAAGGCCAAGCCGCGATCGTACAGCGCGTCGATCGCCGCCACCGCGCCGTCGTGCCAATGGTCGATCAGCCGCGCGGGATCCAGCGGCACGCCCTCGGCATTGCGCACCGTCCCCAGGGCGATCGGCGCGGGTCGGCCCGCCAGTTCGGCCGGCCCCTCGCGCCCGCCGGTGCCGGCATAGCGGCGGCGGGCGACCGGTTCGTCGAGATGCCAGCTCGCATCCGTACCGCTGACGGTGACGATCCCGTCCCCGCGGGCCAGGGCGTCGGCCACACCGACCCAGATCGGGGTGAATTGGTCGTAGGCCGCATCGGGCCGGCCCAGGAGCAGCCGCATCGGCCGGCCTTCGATCGTCGCCCCTTGCAGATCCGCGGCCACCGCCCCGTCGGCGTCGATGACATCGACCGTGACCCCGTGCACATCGTCGCCGGCCGCATCGGGGGACAGGCGGACGGCACGGGTGACCGTCGCCGCGGCGATGCGTCCCTCCCACTCGGTCCAGGGCGGCGCGTCGCTGCCGCGGCTGATGTAGTGACGGTCCGACCAACGCAGCACCGCGTCGATCGGGACGTACGCGATCCCCGGCGCCGACCCCGCCCAGGCCGTCTCGCCCCAAACGGTTTCGCCCCAGGCCTGCCGATCGGTCGGTATCGGCGCGACCCGCCGGCGGGTGACCTCACACAACAGGGTAGTCTCGCCCTCCAGCGCCGCCCGGATCGCCATGGGCGTCAGCGGCGCCTCGACCTCACCCCAGGCGAGCTCCCCGGCCGGGGCTGCCCCCCAGCTCATGCTGCCACCGCCCGGCGGATCCGCTGGTGCCGGGCATCGGCCCGCAGCCCCCGGACCTCGTCGGAGAGCTGCCGGAGGTCCCGGGACAGATGCTCGGTCTGGTCGGTCACCAGAACCGCCAGGCGATCGATGCCGCGGCCCAGCGGCGCGAGGTCGACCGTCACCGTCGGGGCCAACAGGTCCCGGGTCCGGTCGTGGCTCCAGATCCGCGCGGGCCCGGTGGCCTCGAGTTCCGGTCCGCGTTCGCCCACCAGCCTGAGCCCGCCGAGATGATGGCCACCCTGGGCGAAGCCGAGGATCGGTTCGGGATTGTCGCGGGCGTACACATGCTCGGCGAGCCGGCGCAGGGCGGTGGCGGGATCGGCGAAGTCCAGCGCCCGCAAGACGTCCATGGTCTCCGGGTCGACCTGTTGGATGCCCTCAAGCCCGGCCTCGATCAGGGCCTCGAACACAGGCCGCAGATCCGCACCCTCGAACGCCCGCGACTCCTGGCCCCAAATCTCGAAGCGGGTCCGGCCGGGCTGGAGCCCGATCCAGCCGCCGGGTGATATGACCCCGCCGGTCATCTCCTCGATCGACCGGAAGATGGCCTGCGCTGTCTCGGTAAAGCTGCGGAGCCGCTCCAGCTCGGCGGCGTTGTTCCGGTTGTGGCCCGCATGCGCGATGTCGGTGCCGCCCCAGTCGACATGGCTGATCCAGGCCCCGGGGATCTTGAACCGCCCCCAGAAGCCCTCGAGCCCGGCCACGTCGTTAGCCGCTGACCGTCCGCGCTGGAAGGCGGCGACAGCGGCCTCGTCCCGGCCAGCCAGCCAGGCCTGCATCGCCCGCTCGTAGGCGGCGCGGGCCTCGGCGTCGGCGATCTCCTGCTCGGTCAACTGGGCGATCCGGCCGAGATGCTCGATGATCGTGCCCTGGTTGGCGATAAAGGCGGTCTGGAAGCCCGTATCCCGATCCCGGTCGCGGTCGAGCAGATCGTGGGTGCGCTGGCTGACACCGCCGAGATCGTCGATCAGCCGCTGCAGGATCGCCTGGCCGGCATTGCCGGTCTCCGACAGCACGTTGGCGTCGGCGAGAAGCTCGATGATGTCGAGCTGCCGGTCGGCGTTGAGGTCGAGCGCCTCGAACTGGGCCCGATCGCCGCCGCCGGCCAGGAACTCGGCCAGCGACAGGGCCCCCGAGCCGTCGAGATCGAAGGTCGCCAGCAGGTTCAGCACCCGGGTCTGTTCCGCCTGATCGGTGGTGAACAGGTCGAGCCAGGCCTGCTGCGCCTCGGTCAGCGTCCCGCCTTCGGTCCGGAACCGTTCGACCAGCGTCCGGGTGGCGTCGGCGGCGACGCGGCTCCAGGCCTCACCCTGGTCCGACAGTGAGACGAGTTGCTCGCGCAAGGTGCGCAAGGCGTCGGGTGCCGGCACGCTCCAGTGCCGATCCTGCTCGGCCAGGCTCAGCAGATCCTCGGTCAACCGGCGTACCGCATCGCGGGCGACCGGGGTCCAGGTCTCGCCCCGGTCCGACAGGGCGATCAAGCGCTCCCGCAGCTCTCGGATCGCATCGGCTGCCGGGCTCGACCAGATCGCGTTCTGATCGCTCAGGCTGACCAGATGCTCCCGCAGCGTGCGGACCGCATCGGCCGCGACCGGCGTCCAGGTCGTCCCCTGATCGTTCAGCGTCAGCAGGCTCTCGATGTAGCGGACGAGCTGCGGCAGCGGGGTGTCGGTGAACGACAGCCCGCGGCTGACCAGGTCTTCCAGGGTCTCGGTGAAGGCGACCTGGACCGGGGGTGGCGCCCGGGTGAAGTCGAGCCCGGCATCGGCGAGGCGCGACAGGGTCTCGGTGAACGGCACCGTCCTGGGGTCGGTCTCGGTCAGCGTGACCCCCTGGTCGGCCAGTGCGACCAGGGTCTCGGTGATGATCCGTTCGGCCGGGTCGACCTGCTGCAGGATGGCGGGCTCATAGAGATCCCGGATCCGGCCGGTCAGGTCGAGATGCAGGTTGATCGCTTCGGGCAGGCCTTCCAGCTGGTCGGTCACCAGCTCGAGGCCGGCGGTCAGCTCGGCGATGACGGCGAGGTCCCGATCCTCGGCGTCAAGCCGCAGCTCGTCGCGCAACGCGGTCAACAGATCGATGTTGACCGCCAGCAGTTCGGCCGTGCGTTCCTCGGTCGAGGCGAACTGGTCGGCGGTGATCGCCAGACCGCCCAGGGTCGCCTGGACCCGCTCGAAGATCCCGACATAGGCCGGCCCGCTGGCGTGCATCACCCGGGCGGCCTCCAGCAGCACGGTGGCCGACTGCGGCAGTTGCTGCATCGCGGCCACATCGCCGCCGGCGGCGGCCGCCTGCAGCCTGTCGAACTGGTTCAGCCGCTCGGCCAGCACGTGCGCCGGGGACAGGATCGACAGGCCGCCGCCGCGCAGATCGGCCACGGTTCTGCTCAGATCGCCCGCCACCGAGCGGAACAGGGCGGCCGTCTGCTCGCTGGCGGACCGGGCGGCCTCGCTGGCCAGGATCTGCTGATCGATCCCGCTGCCCAGGGTGCCGACGATCCCGCGCACCTGCAGGTCGATGGCGTCGAGGGCGGTCTCGACGGCGCCCAGCGCGTCGAGCTGGGCGGCAGTCAACTGATCGAGCCAGCGCTCGGTTTCCAGTGCGTTGAGCCGGCGCACGGCTGCCAGATCGCCCTCGGCCTCGATCGCGTCGTCGATCCGCTGGTTTTGCGCCTCGACCAGCCGGCGGTAGCCGTGCTCGATATCGCCGGTCATCGCGGCGACCTGGTCGGCGATATCCTCGTCGAACGCGGTCGTGATGGCCTCGCGCAGTTTCTCGGCCACCGTGTCCAGACGGTCGGTATCGCCGTCGAGCTTGTGCAGCTGGCGCCGCAACTCGGCGATCCGATCCTCGGTCTCGCGGATCTGGCGTTGCCAGTCGGACATCTCCTCGGCCAGGTCTTCCAGCGACCCGATCGCCAGATCGATCTCGCCCAGGGCATTGTTGCGCTCGACGATCCGGCGCATGCGTTCGCGCCTCTTGGCGTTGTCATTGCCGAACAGGCCGCCCAGGAAGTTGCCGCCCAGGGCGCCGACGGCTGCACCGAACCCGGGGATCGGGATCAGGATCTGCCCGATCGCCGCCCCAGCCATGCCACCGAGATCCGCCCCCATCCCCCGGTCGCTGCCGAACAGCAGGTTCCCCAGCAGATTGCCCCCGATCCCCCCGATCATGCCGACCGGGCTCGACAGCTGGTTCAGTCCACGCACTACCGAGCCCTGCCAGCCACCGCCGGCCGGAACCACAAGACCGGTCGGCGTGGTGGTGGACAGGCCCAAGCTCCGGCCGATCGGGCCGAGGGCGAGGTTGGTGCCCAGGCTGCCGGTGGTCCAGGAGGGGGCGCTCAGGAATCGGGACAGATCCAGGAACCCACCCGCCCCGGCGCCCGGCGTCGACGGGCCGCCCGGCGCTGGCACCGCGCCCGGACCGGCCCCGGCCGATCCAGGCGCCCCCGGCACCCCGAACAGCCAGGGCATCGACTGCACCAGTTGTGTGGTGATCGGCACCACGATGGCGTTCCTCAGGGCGGTGATCTTGAGCGCGCTCAACCAGTCCTCGAACAGATCCAGCGACCGGCGCCCTCCGTCCCCCACCCCGTCGACCAGAAGATCGGCCACCGTGTCGCTGACCTGCGCGGCGCGCCGGTCGACCGCCGCATCGAAGGCGGCGATCGCCTGCTGTTCCTGCCGGACCGCATCGGCGATCGCCCGCGCCGCCGCGGTCTCGGCGGCCTGGTGGCGATCGAGGTCACGGCGGGCGCGGTTGCGGCTGGCCACCAGGGCTTCGATCGCGTCGGTCTGGGCGGCGGTCACAGCACCGTCGAGCCGCTGGGCAACCGTCAGCGCGTCCAGCTCATCCCTTACGGCCGCAGTGACCCGGCCGTGGGTCCGATAGGCGGCGATCTGGCGATTGATCGCCTCGGTCTCGCCCTCGAGCTCCCGGGTCAACTCGGCGTACCAGGCCCGCGCCTGCTCCTGTCGGCGCGCCTCCTCCTGGGCCCGCCTGGCCCGCTCCTGGTCTTGTCGGCGTGCCTCCTCCTCGGCCCGCCGGGCGGCCTCCCGCTCGGCCTCCCGCAACGCGTCGAGCTGATCGAGCGCCTCGCGCCGGTCGGCGATCAGCCCGGAGAGGACTTCGGCCTGCTCGGCGGTCAGGTCGACCCCCAGGCGCTGCGTCAAACTCAAGGCCTCGGCCGCCTCCCGGGCCGCGTCGGTGACCGTGCCCATCGTCTCGTAGGCGTCGATCAGGATGCGCGCCTCGGCGATCTGGTCCCGCAGGCCCTGGGTCAAGGTGGACCATTGCGCGGCCTGCCGCTCGGCCTGCCGTTCCTGCTCCTCAGCTTGCCGGGCCGCCTCCCGTTCCTGGTCGAGCAGGGTGGCGAGCTGACGCGACAGGCGCTCCCGCTCCGACACAAGGGAGGTAACGGACGCGATCTGATCGTCGGTCGCCTCGGCACCCAGACTCTGCACCGCCTCGAAACGCGCCAGCGCGTCGGCGGTTTCGTCGGTGATGGTGCCGAACCGCAGCAGGCTCGCGATCTGGATGCCGAGCGCCTGGATCTGGTGTTCGATGTCGCCGGACAGGCTCGCGACCGCCCTGGCCGTCCGGTCGGCGTCGCTGCCGAGGCCGCGGAAGCCGGTCCCCGTGACCGCTACCCCTTCGGCGAGCTGCCGCAGGATAGCCTCGGTCTCGGCGATCCGGTCTTCGGTCTCCAGCAGGTTCTCGCCGGTGGTAAGGGTTTCCTGAGCGAACGTCACGAACTTCGCGCTGGCCCCATCCACCTCCAACGCGAGGTCGGCGATCGTTCCCATATACGCTTGGATGGCAGCGATGCCGTGATCGCTGTCTTCGAACGCCTGGCGGGCATCGAGCGCGCGCCGGGCCTGGGCGAGGTCGAACCCTTCGAGCGGGTTGCGGATCCTGATCCCCCCACCCCGGTCGCCGACGCTCTCGTAGATCACGCCGCTCGCCTCGCGGGCATGCTCCAGCAACGCGTGGCGTAGACCGGAGAGGGCGGCGCGCTGGTCGGCCAGGTGGAGCGACAGCCGCGCCCGCATGAACAGCTGTTGCTGTTCATCCGCATTGCGGTAGCTCTCCGCCAACCGGTCGAGATCGTCGGCCGTATCGCCCACCAGACTATCGGCGGCCGTAAGGACGTCGTTGAGGCGCTCGGTGGCGGTTTCCAGGCTCGCCGCCCCGAAGGCGGCCTCGAGATACTCCGATGCCAGCACGCCGACGACGGAACCGACCGCACCGGCGATCGCGCCGATCGGACCGAAGATCTGGATCAGCTGGGTTCCCTGCTGGATGAGGGCCTGCACCGCCCCCTGGCCGGAGGCGACCTGGACCGCGAAGTCCCCGATCTGATAGCCCATCTGCTGGGCGATGCTGCCGAACCGGCGACCGGTCCGCTCCCCGGCAGCGAGGCTCGAAGTCATCTGGCCGGTCGCCTGCCCAGCCCGTCTCAGGGTCGCCAACTGCTGCTCGTAGCGTTTGGTCAGCCCGTCGATCGCCACGGCCGCGGCGGCCTTGGCCCCGGTCGTCTCCTGTAGCTCCGGGGTCAGCCGAGCGAGCGCCTGGTTGACCCGACCGACGTCACGGTCGAGCTTCAGGGCCGCCGCTGCCGCCGGGTTCATCCCGGCGGCGAACCGGTTGAGTTCCCGCACCGACCGTCGGGAGCGCTTGTCCAGCCCCGAGGTGAAGCGGACGAACAGTCCTTCGGCCGCAGCGATGTTCTTGTTGAACCGATCGAGCGCGACGTCGATCGTGACGTCCATACCCAGATTGTCGCCGCCGGCATTGTCGCTCATGGCGGGCTCCTCGATGATCGGGAGGGGTGGATCGCGTCATGGGACACGCCGGCCCTTGCATTTATCTGATCATATGATATGGTATGGAGTGTCATAAGGGAGACTGAATATGACCACCGTCTCGTTCGCGCCCGATCCGGTTGGCGTGCAAGCACTCTCCGAACGCGCTCGGGTCGACGCCGTCGTGAAAGCCGTCGTCCGTAGCGCGGAGGCCTGGAAGCTGACGAACGCGGAGGCGGCCGGCCTGTTCGATGTCCCGCCTGCGACCTGGAGCCGAATGAAGTCGGGGACGTTCGGGGGCCGGCTCGATCAGGACAAGGTGACACGGGCGAGCCTGATCATCGGCCTGTACAAGGGCTTGCGCCTGCTCTTCAACGGGCCGCTCACATTCGGCTGGCCGAAGACCGCGAACACCGGTCCAGGCTTCGACGGCCGCACGCCGATCGAGGTGATGATCGCCGGCGGCATCCCTGCGATGATGCAGGTCCGCCAGCATGTCGATGCCCTCCGCGGCGGTCTGTGATGGACGCGGCGACCCTGCCGATCCGCGACTTCATGGACGCCGCCACGATACGGCTGATCTCGACGGCCTATATCGACGAGCCGGCCCTCGCCCCCCTGGCGGACGGTGATGCGGAGCGGGATTTCCTGGCCGCCGTCGAGGGACTGACATCCACCCGCCAGTCAAGGACCATGCCGCTGCCGACCGGGCTCGCTGCCGAGGAGTTGACGGGCGCGGCCCACGGTTACGGCTGGACCCATATCAACGCCGCGTTCTGCTACACTCGTGCGACCGGGAACCGGTTCAACGGCCCCGATCGGGGCGCGTGGTACGCGACCCATGGCCCTGACGCGGCGCCGACGGCCCGGGCGGAAGTCGGCTTTCATCTGACCCGCGAACTGGATGCCACGGGGATCTATGAGAACATCACCGCCTATCGCGAGCTGCTGGCCGGGTTCGTGACCCGGTTCCACGATCTGACTGCCGCCCCGGCGATCGGGGATTGTCTCCATCCCGACCCGGCCATCGGCTATCCGGCCGGCCAGGCCCTGGCCCGCGATGTTCTGCAGGGTGGCGGCAATGGTGTGCTGTACCCGTCGGTCCGGCATGCCGGAGGGCAGTGCCTCGCCGCCTTCCGGCCCGCCCTGGTCCAGAATGTGAGACTCGGCGACGGTTGGGTCTTCACCTGGAACGGTGACCGCGACCCGGTGATCACCGCCGGGACCGTTTGATCACGGCCCGCAAGGCCGCCGCTGTGCCGGTGCGCCAGATGCGTTCGGGCCGGGACCCGCCATTCTCCCGTCTTGGCTATGAGCCGCGGGCCCAACGGCGCAAGGCGTCGTCGACCGCGGCCTCCTGATCGCTGTCCAGGGGCGATCCCGGGGGCGGCAGATCCGCATCGGCGTCGTCCGGTTTGCCGGCGAAGGGGTTCGAGGCCCGCAGGCACTCGATCCGCGCGTCGAACGCCAGCCGGATCAGCGGGATCGGGGTCGATAAGGCCACCTCGGGCGGCCAGCCCAGCCACCCGGTCGCCCAGCCGAACAGCGTGTCCCAATACTGCTCCAGGCTCAGGCGTCGGCGTTTCCCGCGGTCTCCGATACGGCGGGCTCGCTGCCGATGGCGTGCCCGCCATTGAGCAACTGGCCGAGATAGTTGACCACCGCCGTCCGGATCTCGACCCGGTTCGGGCCGGACCAGACGGCTTCGGTCAACGCTTCGATCTCCTCGGCCGACTTCGTGACGCCGGAGGCCGCCAGAACCACGGCCACCGTGGTATCCGGATCGATGTTGCGGACACGGGTGAAGGCCGGCAGCAAACCGTCGAACACCGGCGTTAACGCCTTGACGGCCCTCAGATTGGGGATGAGGTCGAAACGCTCGTCCCCGATCGTCACGGTCAGCGGTGCGGCGGTCAGCACGCCGCCCTTGGTCTTGGTCATGGGAAGGCTCCGGATCGGTCGGCGGACGGTCTGGCGTGGGGGCGGTTGATCTACTTCAGAGAGTTAGAGCATCCTGCGTCCGTTCGGACGCAGGATGCTCTATGGCGCCACCGGGCCCAGCGTCGTGGTCGTCAGGGTGATGTCCGCCTGCCGGCGCACGAAGTTCCCGGCCGCCCCCACATTGGTCGGATTTCGGGTCACCAGGCCCTGGAAGTAGATCAGCTCCCCGTTCTTGAGCTCGAGCTTGAACGGGTGCGGCGCATCGGAATCCTTGGCCGCCACCATCGCCCCCTGGCCGGCATCGCCGATCACGTGATCGTAGGTGACGCTGATCGATCCCGGATTGATCTGGTCCTTGGCCTTGACGGTCAGCCGGTTGCCGAGCTGCTGGCTCTCCACGATGGCGTATTCCTCGCCGACGGTGTCCGGAGCGTTGACCAGCTTACCCACCTCCGTCCAGACGACGAGATCGTAGGTCGCCTTGTCGTGACCGACCGTACCGGCCGGGCCGAGGAACAGCTTCGTCCCGGACGAGGTGATTTCACTCGCCATGGCAAGTCTCCTTCTGCTGATTAACCAGGAACTCCCCCGATCCGTCGGGGCGAGGGCCGGCTCTCAATGGGCCACCATGGCCCGGAGCAGGATCTGGCCCTGGAACAGGCCGACCCGGATCTGCGGGACGACCCGTTCGGCCGTCACCGTCATCTCCACCAGATGTCCGGTGGCCAGCGGCAGCGGCGCCCGGTGGGTCAGGCCTCGGATCTGGGCGAGGATCGACAGTACCTCGGTGCGGCCCCGGCGGTCCGACCACGCCGTCAGGCCGAACAGCACCCCGCTGCGCAGGTCGGTCAAAAGATCGGACCGCATGATGTCCGTCGTATCGTAGGTGACATAAGGCGGTCGCGCGCCGTCCGGAACCGAGTCGTAGAGCGGGCACGCCACCCCGTCCTGACCCGAGACCGCCCCGTCGAGCCGGGTGTGCAGCGCCAGGTGAACCGCATCGCCGATATCCGCGGATGGGTCGATCATCGGCCGCGCACCTCTCGCACCGCGGCCGCGACGGCGTCCTGCAGCGCTGTCTGGGCCTCGGCCTGAACCGTTGCCAGCGATCGGATCAGGATCAGCTGGGCCTGGCGGGCCGGGACTTGTATGATGTGCCGTTTTTGCGACCCCGCCCGCCGGTACCGGACGGTCTGGGCCTGCACGCCTTGGTCGAGGAACCGGAACCAGAACCCTTCCGATGCAAGCGCATCGCTGGGCAGCCCCACCCGGACGCGCAAGCCGTCACGCTCGGTGACGACCGTCAGCAGGTTGCGGACATGCGGTCCCGGCCCATCGGGGTCGAGGGGGGTGATGCCCCGCTGGACGGACAGCAGGCGCTCCGCGTTGCGCGCCTGGGCTTCCCGCAGGCGGGCTTCGACCGCGATCCGCAGCCCCCGGAAGCCGGCCACGACCCGCTCGGCACCGCGTACCGGGGCCGTCATGTCCTCACCGGCGGGGTTTCCACCCCGGCCTCGGCCGTCACGGTGCGATAGAGTTCCCGCGGGGCCTCGACCGGCGCCGTGACGATCTCGAGATCGACCCCGCGATACCGGATCCGGTGCCCGGTCTCGATCGCCGCGCCCGCGCCTATGTTGCGGACGGTGATCGCGTAGCGCTGGACGCCGCGCTCCTGGTCGGCGATCACCTCTTCGCGCCCCGTCTCCGGGGATATGTTGGCCGGAATGCGGACGGGCACCGCGGCAGCCGGCTGCCAGCCGCCGCGGCCGTTCGGCGCCGCCGGTCCCGGGGGCCGCAGCACGTCGATCGCATCGGTCAGGGCAGGGCGCCGGCGCGGGGCGCGCCGTCTCACGGGCATCGCGGCACCATGAACGGCTTCAGCAGACCCAAGGCCGTTTCGTTCGGCACCAGGGCGTAGGGTGTCGCCATCCCGCGGTGTTCGAACCCGTCGGCGATCATATGGGCGGCCGCCAGCCGCAGATTGGCCGGCACGTCAGCCGGGGTGTCGCCGTATCCGGCGGTGAAGGTGATCGTCACCGCGTCGGGGCGGACGGCCGTCTCCGGCCAGTCCGCACCGTCGGCCGGCATGATGCTCGATGGCATGTGCCCTCCGTCGACGATATGCCAATCGCCGTCGCCGAGGTGCCGGTCGATGCCGTCGGGATCGACGAACGTCACCGATAGGACGGTCTGCAGCCGCGGCAGCGGCAGGTCGATCGCCGCCCAGGGGTTGCCATACCGATCGCGGTACGGAAACCGGGGGAGCCGCAACCGCCAGGTGGCGGTGATGATCTGCCGACCCAGCAGACCCGCCCACCCGTCGAGCTGGGCGGTCGCCGCGTCCCGCAACAGCCCGATCAGCCGGGCGGTTTCCGGCGCCTCGACCCCCGGCAGCAGGGCGTGGATATCGGCCTCCTCGATCATCGGGCCGGCCGGGCCCGCCAGACGGTCCAGGGCCGGTGGGGATCTCGTCACCGGGATCACCGGCCGGCGGCCTAGCCCGGCGGGTTCGGCGTCGGTGCCCAGGCCGGATGGCCCAGGACTGCGATCGCGGCGACGAAGGCGTTGGCGGTGTTGTTGGCCGGCGTCACCGTCAGCCGGACATAGCGGCGGCGACCGACATAGCCGATCTTCCGCGCCGCATTGTCGTCGCCGAAGGTGAAACCGGCCAACGCCTCCGTGCCCGTCAGTTCGCTGTCGGGCACCGGCGCGGCGTCGGCCAGATCCGCAGCCTCGCCGGCTTCGACCAGGACGCCGAAACTGGCGTCGGCGTCGGCGAGATCGCCGGTCAGCACGGCGAACATCACCCCCTCATACCCGATCGTGTCGATCACGTCGGAGACCAGCGGGGTCGTGTCGGCCACGGGGGCTCCGGGCGGGATCGCCGGGACCAGGTGTAGATTGTTCATCAAGTCGCGAGAGGCCATGGGACCCTCCCATCATCACGGGGGTTGTCAGGGGATGGAGCCCGGCAGTGTCGTCGGCCGGCCGCCGAGGTCGAGCGCCAACAGACCGGCCGGGTCCGCTGGCACGATCAGGTCTTGCAGACCAGGGTGCGGATCGCTTCGGGCAGCACCACCCGGCCGCCGACCCGCCGGCGCATGTGGAACCGGATCATCCCGTTGGTGGCTTGGGTGTACGGATCCCGCAGCATCGACATCTGCACCCGGTCGGCCATCGTGTAGGCCCGCCGGAAATCGCCATAGGCCACGGGCTTCGCGTTGGCCGCTTCGTCCGGCATGTCCGGCACCTCCTCGTACGGATCGCCGTCGATGGTGTTCGGCCGGCCGAACTGGATCCCCGGCATCCACAGATACTGGTCGTTCTTGTCCTTGAGCCGGCGGATCGCGCCTAAGGACCGGCGGTTCATGACGAATTTCGCCGACCGGGCGTAGGCGGTCTTGACGTCGTATTTGAGGGTCAGAAGCCCGTCGGCGGTGATCTGGCTGACATGCCCCGACTTGGTGGCGCCGACCTGGCCATTGCTCAGGATGCCTTCCATCTCGCCGACGCCCGAGCCGCTGACGAACTCCCGGCCCTCCAGGATGCCGAACTGCTCGACCGCTTCCTCCCGGATCTCGGCCTCGAAGTCGAACTCCGTGTCCTCGAGGTTCTGCTGGCTGATGTCGATCAGCGCATAGGCCTCGGGGGCGGTGATCTCCACCATCCCGAAGCCCAGCCCTTCGGTCTCGGTCCGGGGTTCGGTCTCCCCGACCCGCCGGGCGCTGAACTGGCCGGTGCGCTTGGGCTGGGCGATCGCCTTCATCGCCGTCGACCGCACCCTCGCCAGGGCGCGGGGCCGGCTGGCTTCCGTCACCTCGCGGATGATCTCGCGGACATAGTCGCGCGGGGCCAGATAGCCGCCGGTGGTATCGTCACCGGCGGTCATGCCCTTGTACTCGGCCGCCGCCACGTCCAGGGCCTTGCGCTGATCCTCGGGCAGGTTGGGGATGCCGACGGTGAAGGCGGAGACCACGCCGCGGGTCCACAGATTGACCCGCCGCTTGCGCTCGGCCGCGCGATCGGCGTCGTCGCCGGTCGCAGGCCGGTTGGCCCGCTTCTCCAGCTCGTCCACCGTCCCGCGCAGGCCCTTGAGTTCCTCCTCCTGGGCCAGAAGCTTGCGGCTCAGGGCCTCGCCGGCGGCCAGACCCTCCTCGACCTTGCGCAGCTTGTCCTCGACCACCGGATCGACCGCCCCCTTGGCTTCCAGCTCTTTCAGCCGGGCGTCGTTGGTCGCCTTGAACTCTTCGAACGCACGGCCGAACGCGTCCAGTGCCTGCTGGATGTCTTCATCGGGCTCCATCGCCCCCCCTCCTCTCAGCGTGACGTCATGATCGATGTCAGCCGCCGCAGCCCCGAAATGGCGGCGGCCTGGGCACCCTCGTTCCCGTCAGCATCCCGCTGCGGCAGGGCCGGAAAGCCGCCGGCGACCAGCGCCTTGGCTTCACTGCGGCTGAACCCGGCCTCGCGCAGGGCCCGCTCCGCATCGCGCGCGGTCAGCCCGCGCAGGCTCTTGACCTGGTCCACCCGGGCCCGGTCGTTGGCCGGGAAGGTCACCAGGCTGATCTCGAACAGGTCGATCTTCTTCAGGATCCGGTGCGGCTCACCGGGCCTGGTTCCATATTCGAAGCTCTTGACCCGGTAGCCGATCGACAGCCCGTCGATCGCCGGCCGCGGCGCCATCTTCATCAATGCGTAGACTTCCTGCGCCCGGGCGGTGTCGGCCAGCCGGCCCGTGACCCGCAGGCCGACCGCGTCCTCCTCCAGCTCGGTCCACAGGCCGATCGGCATCATGTCGCCCGCCGACAGATAGCCGCCGTGCTGCAACAGCATCGCCGGGTACCGGCCGGAACGGCGGGCCTTCTTCAGACTGTCGGCAAAGGCCCCCTTGGCGATCACGTCGCCACGGGCGTCGAGATTGCCGAACCGGGCGCCGTAGCCGGAGAAGACCATTGCCTCCGCGTCGTCGGCGAGCTTCAGCTCCGGGAGCGGGGCGAGCTTACGTTCCATCGGACGGCTGCTCCTTCTGTCGGGCGGGCGCGCCGTCCGTGCCGATCGCCATGTTGACCGGCGTCAATGGCGTGCCGAGCCCCTCGATCGGGTCCATGTCCTCGAACTCCCGGGCCTCGTTGCGCAGCAGCCAGCCGGCCTGGATGCCGCGCATGTAGTATTCGGCCCGATCCTTGGCGGCCCCGCGCAACAGCTCGGCATCGAAGAACTTCGGATAGTAGCCGCCCGCCCGCTCCTCGGCGGTCAGCAGCTGGCAGGCGATCGACTGTTCGAACCGCCGGTGCCACGGCCGGGCGGTGTGCACCGCATGAGCCAGGAACATCTGTTCGGCACTGGCGTAGGTCGCCGTCTTGTCGGTGTAGCCGATCATGATCGGCATCACGCCCAGGGCGCGGCAGATCTCCTCGATCTGGAACTGCCGGGTCTTCACGTGCTCGGCATCGACCCCGGTCATGCTGATCGGGTTCCACTTCGCCCCGCGGTCGAGCAGGAACCAGCCCCCGGCATTGCCGATGCCGGCATGGCTCTTGTCGATATAGGCCCGCAACTGGCTGTACTGCTCCGGCGTCAGCGGGTCGGCGACGGAATAGACCCCGCTGACCTGCACCCCGTTGCGGAACCGCTTAGCATGCGCCGTTTCGGTCGCCATGGCGAGGCCGATCGCCTCCCGCGCCTTGCCGACCAGGTCGATCCCCAGCCAGCCGCTCACGCTCGGCCCGCGCAGATGCCAGATCGCGTCCGCCGGGTAGTCGCGGCTGCCCTCTTCCCCGTCCACACCGTAGGTCAGCGTCCGGTCGGCATGCCGGCGCACCCGGACCCGTGCGGGGTCGAGCGGGATCAGCTCGGCGATCCGCCGGCCCGCCCGGACCCGGTTGATGAACACGAAGGCGTTGCCGGTCAGCACCATGTGCAGCGCCACGGTCTCCCGGAATTCCAGCGACGACTGCACATCGTTGGGCCGCGTGTGCAACAGGTCGTACAGCGGGTGGTCGGTCGCCGCCTGCCGGCGCCCCTGGGCCGTCCGCATGATCTTGAGCGGCACCGTCGCCACGCTGTCGGCGATCACCAGCGCACAGCGCAACACGGCGGTGACCTTCAGCGCCGTCTCGGGCGTGACCACCTGGCCGGACTCGCTCTCGGCGCCGACCAGCACGTCCAGGAGGGCCTGGTCGAACGCGACCGCCTTGCGCTCCCTGCCGAATACACGGGCGAGGAGCCGCTTCATGCCGTCGCCTCCCAGAACGACCGCTGCGGCGCCTCCGGCGCGGCCAGCGTGACCCCGCGCGCCATGATCAGGGCGACCGCCCCGTCGATCTTGTCCTCGGCCCGTTCCTTGCGCGGGTAGACATTGTCCTTGGCGTCCTCCTTGGCGGTGACGTTGGCGATCATCCAGGTCGTCACCGGGCAGCCCGGATGGGCGATCCGGCGGGCCAGCATCAGCCCTTCGACGTCCTTCATCGGCTCGCTGAAGTTCACCACCGTCTGCCGGTATTCGAGGACCGGCACGCTCTCGGCCGCCAGCTCTGTGACCAGTTGGGTCGCCTGGAACGGGTCATAGGCCACCGTCTCCACCTGGAACCGCCGGGTATCCTCCAGGATCTCCGCCTTGATCTCCCCGAAATCGATGATCTGGCCGTCGGTCTGGACGATCCGCCCCTCGTCGGCCCAGCCGCGGTAGTGGCCGTTGCCGGGGGCGTCGACCGTCTCTTCGGGCAGGTAGTAGCGGCCGAAGCTCGCATGGCTGTACCCGGCCGCCCGCAGCCGGTCCGCGCGCTCGGTCCGGCACCGGGTGAGGTCGAACAGATAGACCTTCGCGGCCATATCGATGCGGGAGGCGAGATCGAGCGCCAGCACGCAAGGCTGGCCGGCGAACTCGTCCAATCTCAGGTCCGGCACCGCCGCCTCGATCCAGCGCTGGGCGGGGAAGAAGGCCGACCGGCTGGCGACCCACAGGTTCAGATGCTTGGTCTTGAACTTGGCCGCCTTCCGGGCGGCGCGGACCGCTTCCTTCTGCTGGTTGACCAGGAACTCCGCCGACACGCTGACCCCATAATTGGGGTTGGCCTTGCGCAACGCGGCCTCGGCCGTCCAGTCGTCGTCCTTGTCGATGGTCCAGATCGCCGCGAACAGTTCGGGATCGTCGAACACCCCGTCGAGCATCTGCTGGGCGTCGAGCTGGGCCTGGTAGCAGGGGCCGGCGAGGTTACTGCCGGCGGTGGTGACGACGATCTGCAGCGGCTGGTCCCGGGCGCCCATGCCGGTCTCCATGGTGTCGACCTGCCGGTCGTCGGCGTGCTCGTGATACTCGTCATGGATCGCCGCACTGGGCGACGCCCCGTCCGGCGGATCGCCGATGATCGGCTGGAACCGCGACCCGTCGGCCAGCCGGTGCAGGCTCTCGGCCGTGATCTCGATACCGTAATGCGCCGTCAGTGCCGGGGTGCGCTGGGCCATAAGCCTGGCCGGCCGGAACACCTCCCAGGCCTGTTTCTCCGTCGTCGCCCCGGAATAGACCTCGGCACCGAACTCCTCGTCCGCGCAGAACAGGTAGAGACCCCAGGCCGCGGCCAAGAGCGACTTGCCGTTCTTCCGCGGGATCAGCAGCAGCACCCGGCGGAACCGGCGCAGCCCGTCGCGCTTGCGCTTCCAGCCGAACACGGCACAGGTCAGGAACGCCTGCCAGGGCTCAAGCGCGATCGTCTCCCGCTGCCGGGCCCAGCGGCCCTTGGTGTGGGGCAAGAGGGTGATGAACCGGCAGACCGTCTCCGCCGCTGCCGCATCGAACCGGTAGGGGAAGGTCTTGGTCCGGGCGGCCTTCAGGTCGTCGAGGTGACGTCGGCAGGCCTGGCGGACCCAGTGGCAGGCGGGGACCCGGCCGCGGGCTACCGCGCGGGCGTAGCCGTTGGCCGCCGCCACATGCGGGGGCTGTGGCACATCAGGCCTGCCCCAGGGCGGCGAACGGGTTGGTGTCGGCCGCCTGGCGGCTGCTGACCTTGCTCACGCTCGCCGGGCTCAGGCCGAATTCGGCCAGCAGTGACTGGGCGTGACGCATCGCCTCGTTGCGCATGGCGACCTCGGGGCGGGCGCGGATCATCCGGCCACCGGCCTGGGTCCTGGTCTCGTAGGTGCGGCCCCAATCCTCGATCATCACCGTCAGCTCTTCGATCTCGACGATCCGCCGGGCCAGCAGCCACAGCATGTCCACGGCGTCGGGCGAGGCGATGCCCATGCGCTCCAGGATGGTGGCGATCTGTCCGAACACCTCGGCCTCCCGTGGGGCGAGGGTCGCCGGCGCGATCATCGCACCGGTGCTGGCCCTGGGCATCGCCGGGTTCATCCGGCAGGCCTGCGCGGTTCCCTGCACCACCTTCAGATGATCCGGCTTCCGCTTCCGACCCGCCATCGGCCTCTCCTCAAGGGATCTTCAGCCCCAGAACTCACCGCCGGCGCTGCGAGCCCATGCCGACCTGAAGAAGCATCACCGCCCGTGCGGTTCGGTGCCCGCATTGCCGCCTGAGCGGGCTCGGTTCCGGTGTGGCCGCCCCCACGGGCGCCGAGCGCACCGCCACCTTTTTGTTCTCCATTTCGCACGCCCAGATTCCCGATCCGGCAACCGGTCTTCACGTCGGGGCGGGGGGAAGATTCGACCCCCCATCCCGTCGGGCCGTGTCTGAGCCGCGGGGAGGCGGTGGGGCGGCTACGGTCGCCGGTCCGACCGGCCGAAAGCCTGATCCCGCGCGGTCCTTGCGTTGTGGCAGGGCGCACACAGGACCCGCAGGTTGGTCGGCTCCAGCCGCAGATCCGGCCGCTCCGCCACCGCCACGATATGGTCGACATGGGCGACCGGCCGGCCCCGGCTCGCTTCGGCCTGGCGCAGGACGACGGTCCGCCCGCAGGCCTCGCACCGGCCACCCCGCTCGATCACCAGCCGGTCCCGCACCGCCCGCCAGGCCCGATCGTAGCCACGGACCGCGGCGGACAGACGGTTCCGCTCCAACCGGCCCCGAGCCTGGCGCCGATACTGAGCCGCGGAACTCGCCGTAGCCGCGCGGTACACCGGTGGCCGCTCTGGCATGCCGTTGCTCCATCCCGAACGCAAAACCACGGACCTTACACGAACTTGTAGCAAACCGGTTCCCGCCCCGCAAGATCGGGTAGATAGCGTCGGGGCGACACCCGAGATCTGGCCCGGGCAACACCTATCGCCGCGCTCCTGGTTCCCGGCTCCCGTCCCTTGGCTCCCGCCGGGTCCGGGCGTGCCATCGGTAGCCCAGCACGGCGACGGCGAGGCCGAAAAGGAAGGTGCCGCCCCACAGCGCAAGATCGGCTACTAGATCAACCTGCGTTCAGATGGACTCATCTGAACGCAGGTTGATCTATTTCAAAGATTTAGAGCATCTTATCTGCGTCCGTTCGGACGCAGGATGC
>JANQKE010000202.1 GCA_028281265.1 Alphaproteobacteria bacterium
GCCTGGACTGTAGGAGGATTACATGCAGATCCAAACAGCCCCTGTGCCACTGGCCAACTCGGGTTCGACACAGGCAGCAGCGGCGCCGGAAGCGCCGCAAGCTGTCAAGGTCGAGTCGGCGCGGCCTGTGGAAGCGGCGCATAAGGACCCGCCCCCGCGGTTTCCCTATCCGGATCCCAGTCGGGGACAGAAGATCAACATTGAAGCCTGATCTTCGACGCCTTTGCGCTGATACACACAGGGGGAGACCATGACGGTGCTTAGGAGGCTCTGAGAGAGGCCGGTTTGGCCTTTCTCAGAGCTCCCGCCGTTGGCGTCTCCAGAATCCGAAGCGCGGCCGGACCACAAGAAGATCACTTGTGGATTCCGGCCCAATCTCCATATAGAGCTTGCTAAATTAAGCGAAATTGGAGTCGCCGCAATCGAACGCCCCCTCCCCGGCAGCGCCGGAGGGGTCCGCAAAACCGGGCGTTCAGCGACCCCGCCGGGATTGACCACTGCGGATCGCCAGATGTCGATAAAAACGAGACCGGCAACGTCTCTTCGCCGGAACATCAGCTTTCTTGGCCGCTGGCTGCGCAACCCAAAGGCGGTCGGTGCGGTCGTGCCCAGCGGCAAGAGCCTGGCCGCGGCCATGGTCGCGGAGGTGGACCGCGAGGCGGAGGGTGCGATCATCGAACTGGGCGGCGGCACCGGCAACATCACGGCGGCCCTGCTGCACGCCAGCTTCCCCATCGACGACATTACGGTGATCGAGCGCGAGCCGGCCTTTCACCGGGTCATGGCCCAACGCTTTCCGGAGGTCCGCCTGTTGCAGGGCGATGCGGTCGACCTGCGCCGCCTGCTGCGCGAGGCGGGGATCGGCAAAGTGAAGGCCGTCGTTTCAAGCCTGCCGCTGTTGTCGATACCGGACCGGATCTGCCTGCAGATCGTTGCCGAAGCGATGGCGGTGCTCGACGAGAACGGGGTCTTTATTCAGTTCACGTATGGTCCGGCATCCCCGGTGTCCCGCTCCATTCTGGCACGCCTGGGCCTGCATGGGCGACGCGCTAGTTGGGTGATGGACAATATTCCCCCGGCCTCGGTCTGGCGCTACAGGCCCCACCACGCCGCCGGCATTGGCGAGCCGGAGACCGAGGTGGCCGAAGCGCTGCACCAGCGCAGCGCCTGACCCAAGAGATCATCGTAATTTGAGCAGTGCCCCGGGGGAGCCCGCCCCAGGCGCGCGCATGGGCCGGTTCAGCAAGCGGCCCCGCGTTTTCTCCGCCCCCGTCGCCTGCTTTCGGTCGTCCGGATCATGTCCCTCAGCCGCGGCTGGATCTCTTCCCGCCATCGCCGGCCATTGAAGACGCCGTAGTGCCCGACGCCGGGCTGCATATAGTGATGATGATCGGCGGCGGGAATGTTGGCGCAGAGATCGTGCGCCGCTTCGGTCTGTCCGAGGCCGCAGATGTCGTCGTGCTCGCCTTCGATGGTCATCAGCGCGGTGTCGCGAACCGCACGGCAGTCCAGCAGCGCCCCGCGATGCCGCAGAGTCCGGTTCGGCAGCGCGTGATCCTGGAACACGGTCTTGATGGTCTGCAGATAGAACTCCGCCGTCAGGTCCATGACCGAACGGTATTCCCGGTAGAAGCGTTGGTGCTGCTCCACCGAGTCGCAGTCGCCGACAATCAGGTGGCGGAAAAGGTCGGCGTGGGCGTCCAGATGGCGTTCCAGATTCATGGTCATAAAGCCGGTGAGCTGCAGGAAGCCCGGATAGACCCGCCGAAGCGCGCCGGGATGGGGAAAGGGCACCCGGGTGATGACCGAGTGGTCGAACCAGGCCAGCGGACGCGAGGCCGCCAGTTCGTTCACCACGGTGGGATTGCGGCGGGTGTCGATGGGTCCGCCCATCAGGGTTATGGATGCCGGCCGCAGCGGGTCGCGCGCGGCGGCCATCAGGGCCGTTGCCGCAAGCACCGGAACCGAAGGCTGACAAACCGCGACCACATGGGTATCCGGGCCGACAAAGCGGATGAACTCGACCACATAGTCGATGAAGTCGTCGAGATCGAAGCGCCCATAGGCCAGGGGCATCAAGCGCGCGTCGCGCCAATCGGTCACGAAGACTTCATGCTCGGCGAGCATCGCCTTCACGGTACCCCGCAGCAGGGTGGCATAGTGGCCCGAGAGCGGCGCGACGATCAGTACCTTCGGATCGCGCCGCCGGCCGGACCCGCCCAGATCGCGCCTGAAATGCAGGAGGTCGCCGAAGAGTTTGCCGTAGACCACCTCGGGAGAGACCGGCACGCGCTCGCCGCCGACGTCGATCTCCTCGAGGTCCCACTCGGGCTTGCGGTAGCGCCGGGTGACGTTCTCGAAGACTTCGCAGGCCGCCGCGACCGCCCTGCCGACGGGCGTATAGG
>JANQKE010000210.1 GCA_028281265.1 Alphaproteobacteria bacterium
CCTGTTCCTGCCCAAATACTCCCCCGATCTCAATCCAATCGAGCAGGTGTTCTCAAAGCTAAAGCACCGTCTGCGCGAAGCCGGAGCCAGAACACCTGACGCCATCTGTGACGCTATCGCGCACATCCTCGATACATACACACCTCAAGAATGCCAAAACTACCTCATCAATGCAGGATATAACCAAACCTAAAATCACAACGCTCTAGAGTGGGATGACATTAGGGGCGATCGCATTTGCGATCGCACATGATGTCTGAATCCCGCTCTGACACTTATCTTTGAGAGCAAGATTCGGACATGAGGGGGAGTCACCCTCATGTCATCTTGCGCTACGGCAGCAGCACCGTCGAGCCGGTGGTCTTGCGGGCTTCCAGGTCGCGGTGGGCCTGGGCCGCCTCGGCCAGGGGATAGGTCTGGTTGACCGGGATCGTGACTGCACCCGACGTCACCACATCGAACAGCGCCGCGGCGCTGGCGCGCAGATCCTCGACCGAGGCGGTGTAGGTCATCAGGGTCGGCCGGGTGACGTAGAGCGATCCCTTCTGGGCCAGGATGCCGAGATTGACCGCGTCCACCGGGCCGGACGCATTGCCGAAGGACACCATCAGGCCACGGGGCTCGAGACTGTCCAGGGACGGAAGCCACGTGTCCTTGCCGACCGAATCATAGACCACCGGCACGCCCCGACCGTCGGTCAGTTCCCGCACCCGGGCGGCGATATCCTCGTGCCGGTAGAGGATGGTATGCGTGCAGCCATGGGCCCGGGCCCGTTCGGCCTTCTCCTCGCTGCCCACGGTTCCGATCACCGTCGCACCGAGATGGCTGAGCCATTGGCAGGCGATCAGCCCGACCCCGCCGGCGGCGGCGTGGAACAGCACGGTGTCCCCGGCCTTCACCGGGTAGGTGCGGCGGATGAGGTACTCGACCGTCATCCCCTGCAGCATCATGCCGGCGGCCTCCCGGTCGCCGACCCCGTCGGGGATCTTGACCAGGCGGTCGGCCGGCATCAGCCGCTCGGTCGCATAGGCGCCCAACGGCATGCTCGCATAGCAGACCCGGTCCCCGACGGCGAGATCGGTCACCCCGGCGCCGACGGCCGTCACCGTCCCCGCCCCTTCCATGCCGATGCCGGCGGGCAGTTGCATCGGATACAGGCCGCTGCGGTGATAGGTGTCGATATAGTTCAGCCCCACCGCCGACTGGTCGAGCTTGACCTCGCCGGGACCGGGGTCGCCGACGCTGACCGCCTCCCAGGTCAGGACCTCCGGACCGCCGGTGGCGTGGAGACGGATCGCATGGGCCATGATAGGGTCCTGGTAGTCGCGGTGTGTGGGGGCCGGTCGAAGACAAGGAAGGCCGAGCGCGCGTCCCGCACCCCGCCGGGCAGGATCAGCCGAGCTGCGAGGCGAAGAACTCCGCCGTCCGGCCATCGGCCAGATTGGCCGCCGCCTGGTCGTAATGCGCCCCGCCGATCCGGGCGAAGGCGTGATCCTGATCGGGGTAGCGGTAGACGGTGATCATGTCGTTGGCGGCGACCGCTTCGACGATCTTCTCTTGCGCTTCGGACGGGACGAACTGATCGAGCCCGGCCATGTGCAGCATCAGCGGCCGGGTGACATGGCCGCGTTCGTCCAGTGCGTCCTGGATGCCGACCCCGTAATAGCCGACATTGCAATCGGCGTCCGACCGGGTCGCCATCAGATAGGCGAGCTTACCGCCCAGACAGTAGCCGACCGTGCCGACCTTGCCGGTGCAGGCCTGATGCCCGCGCAGGACGCCCAAGGCCGCCCTGAGGTCGTCCACCCCCTTGGCCTCGTCGAAGCCCTGGTAGAGGGAGAAGGCCTTTTGCCATTCCGCGTCGGACTTGTCGGTGATGTCGACCCCCGGCTCCTGCCGCCAGAACAGGTCGGGACAAAGGGCGACGTAGCCCTGCTCGGCAAACCCGTCGCACAGGTCGCGCATCACCTGGTTGACGCCGAAGATCTCCTGGATCACCAGGATGCCGGCGGCCGGGGCGGATGCCGGCGTCGCCAGGTAGCCGCTGAAGCCGCCGCTGCCGTCGGTGGCGGTGATGGTGACGGTGGTCATGATGCTGGTCCTCCCTGATACGGGCCTGCCCGGTTCTGTCGCCGGGCGTCCGACGTCGCGCGCGGCCACCCTACCGCATTGATCGCACTGGCAGAAACCGAAATCGTCCGAACCCGGTCACGGCACCAGGCGGTAACCGCCCGGCTCCGTCACCAGCAGTTCGGCGTTCGACGGGTCGCGCTCGATCTTCTGCCGCAGCCGGTAGACATGGGTTTCCAGCGTGTGCGTGGTCACGGCCGCGTTGTAGCCCCAGACCTCGTCGAGCAGGATGTCCCGGCCGACCGGCTTGTCGCCGGCGCGGTAGAGGTATTTCAGGATGGCGGTTTCCTTTTCCGTCAGCCGCACCTTCTGGTTGCGCGCCTCGTCGACCATCAGCTTGGCGGCCGGCTTGAAGGTGTAGGGGCCGATCTGGAAGACCGCGTCTTCGCTCTGTTCGAACTGGCGGAGCTGAGCCCGCAAGCGTGCCAGCAGCACGCCCAGGCGGAACGGCTTGGTGATGTAGTCGTTGGCACCGCTGTCCAGCCCCAGGATCGTATCGGCGTCCGACACGTGCCCCGTGAGCATGATCACCGGGCTGCGGATGCCGTTGCGGCGCATCAACCGGCACAGATCGCGTCCGTCCATGTCGGGCAAGCCGACATCGAGCACGATCGCGTCGAAATAGGTGTCCTTGACCAGCGCCAGGGCCTGTTCACCGGATGCGGCGGCGGTCGTGGTGAACTCCTCGTGCAGGGCCAGTTGCTCGCACAGCGACTCCCGAAGCGCGTCGTCGTCGTCGACCACCAGGATCTTCCGGTTCGGACTCATCGGCGCTGGTTCCTCCTCGACGGCAAGCAGTACCTATTTGGCCCGTCGGCGGTCCTCCGGACAAGTCCTCGCACGCTGATCCGCGATATTGGTGATGGCATCGCAAAGGCCAAGGCAACGTCCGTTCAGAAGGCGGGAAACGCATGATGATCCGCCGGTCCGGTTCGGCCTTGGGCCGTCCTACGGGCGCGGTCGCAGGGTGGGGAAGGCGATGACGTCGCGGATGGTGTGGCTGTCGGTCAACAGCATCACCAGCCGGTCGATGCCAACTCCCAGCCCGCCGGTCGGCGGCAGCCCGTATTCCAGGGCCGTGACGTAGTCCCGATCCATCATCGCGGCTTCGAGATTGCCGGCCGCCCGGGCGGCGACCTGCTCGACGAACCGGTCGTACTGATCCTGCGGGTCGCTGAGCTCGGAAAACCCGTTGGCGATCTCCCACCCGTTGACGAAGGTCTCGAACCGTTCGGTCAGCCGCGGGTCGGTCTTGTGCTTCTTGGCCAGGGGAGAGATGTCGTAAGGCAGATCGGTGACATGGGTCGGCTGGATCAGGGCGGCCTCGGCCGCGACCTCGAACGCCAACTCGACCGCCTCGCCCCATTTCTCCGTGCCGGTGACGGTCGCGCCGAGCGACCGGGCGGCATCGCGCGCCGCCGCCGTGTCGAGCGCCAGGAAGTCGACGCCCGTCGCCTCCTCGATCAGGGTCGTCATCGGCTTGCGGGGATAGGGCCCGGCGAAGTCGAGGGTGACCCCGCCGAACGCCACGCCGGTATCGCCGGTCGCGGCCTGGGCGGCGGCGGCGAGCAGCACCTCCACCCAGCCCATGACGTCCTCCACGTCCGACAGGGCCTTGTAGCACTCCATCATCGTGAATTCGGGGTTGTGCCTGGGGGAAATGCCTTCGTTGCGGAAGTTCCGCCCGATCTCGAACACCCCTTCCCAAAGCCCGCCGACGATCAACCGCTTGAGGTAGAGCTCCGGCGCGATGCGCAGGAACAGATCCATGTCCAGCGTGTTGTGGTGGGTGGTGAACGGCCGCGCCGAGGCCCCGCCGAGGATCGGGTGCAGGGTCGGGGTCTCGACTTCGAGGAACCCCATCTCCGTCAGGGTCGACCGGATCGTGGTGACGATCCGGGAGCGCCGGCGCAACGTCTCGCGGCTGTCCTCGTTCATGATCAGGTCGAGATAGCGCTGCCGGTAGCGGGCCTCGGTGTCGCTCAGCCCGTGATACTTTTCCGGCAGCGGCAGCAGGGTCTTGGACAGGACCGCGAGTTGCACGGCGTTGATCGACAACTCCCCACGCTTGGTGCGGCGCACGAACCCTTCCACGCCGATCCAATCACCGATGTCGAACTGGCGGAGAACGTGTAGCTGATCCTCGGCCAGCGTGTCCTTATGACTGAAGATCTGGATCTTGCCGGTATGGTCGTGCAGATCGATGAACATGCCACTGTTGCGCATCGCCCGGATCCGGCCGGCCACCCTGACACGGTCCTCGGTCACGGTGTCGGCCGGCAGATCGGCGTATCGCTCCTGCAACATCGCCGCGACCGCCGTCCGCTCGTATCTGTAGGGATAGGGATCGATCCCGGCCTCGCACAAAGCCACCAGCTTCGCCAGGCGCGGGGCCTTGATCGGATCGTCCCCGTCCCGTGGCGGTGTGAACGGGGCGGCGTCGGGGGGGGAGGTGTTTTCGGACATCGGCGGATCTCGGCGGATCAGAGGAGTGTCGGGGCGGGCTGGCCGAGGCTTGCCGCCGCGGATCACGTCGCGCCCGGCAGACCGGCAGACGACACGGGATGGGCAAGAGGAGGCGCTGTCATCTGCACGGCGAGCCGCTTTTGAGCAAGGGCCGAGCGTCGCACGCACGCTCCGGCCGCTCTGCACGCGGCGGGAAAAACCCCGGTCGGTCTTGACGGTAGGGGCTTGCGCCCCATGGCGAGCGTGCAATACTCCCCCGCGTAAGGTGCCACCCTGAGCGACACGGGCGGCGCACTTGCTCAAATGAGCGGAAAGAACACCGGCTGCCCGCCCAAAAAAGACGTTGGCCGGACACGACCTCTCGGGAGGAGGCTTCCCCACATGAAGATGATCAAGACAGCCCTTCTGGGCTCCGCCTTCGCCGTCGGCGTGCTGGCCGGCGGTGCGGCGCTCGCGCAGGATGGCCCGGTGATCGGCGTGAGCTGGTCGAACTTCCAGGAAGAGCGGTGGAAGACCGACGAGACCGCCATGGTCGCCGCGATCGAGGAGGCCGGCGGGACCTATATCAGCGCCGACGCGCAGTCTTCGGTCTCCAAGCAGCTCGCGGATGTCGAAAGCCTGCTGGCCCGGGGTGCGGACGCGCTGATCGTGCTGGCGCAGGACTCCGATGCCGTCGTCCCCGCGATCGAGGCGGCGGTGGCTGAAGGCGTGCCCGTGGTCGGCTACGACCGCCTGATCGAGCACCCCGATGCCTTCTACCTGACCTTCGACAATGTCGAGGTCGGCCGGATGCAGGCGCGGGCCATCTTCGAGGTGCAGCCCAGCGGCAACTACGTGATGATCAAGGGCTCGCCGCAGGATCCGAACGCGGACTTCCTCCGCGGCGGCCAACAGGAGGTGCTGCAGGCCGCCATCGATGCCGGCGACATCACCATCGTGGGTGAGGCCTACACCGACGCCTGGTTGCCGGAAAACGCGCAACGGAACATGGAGCAGATCCTCACCGCCAACAACAACGAGGTGGACGCGGTCGTCGCCTCGAACGACGGGACCGCCGGGGGCGTCGTCGCCGCCCTGACCGCACAAGGGATGGAAGGGATCCCGGTCTCCGGCCAGGACGGCGACCACGCTGCCCTCAACCGGGTGGCCCTGGGCACCCAGACGGTCAGCGTCTGGAAGGACGCTCGGGTCCTGGGCCGGGCGGCGGCGGAAATCGCCGTACAGCTCGCGGCCGGCACCGCGCTCGACGAGGTCGATGGAGCGATCACCTTCTCCGACGGCCCGCGCGGCGTGGCGATGAACGCCATTCTGCTCGCGCCGCTGCCGATCACCCAAGACAATCTCGACGCCGTCATCGACGCCGGATGGGTGGCGCAGGAGGTGGTGTGCCAAGGCGTGACGCCGGGTAGCGTCGACGTCTGCCCGTAAACCCGCGCTTGGGCATGGGACCGGGCGGGTCGGCCGCGTGCCGGCCCGCCCGGGCGGGTGCCGTCCGATCGGGGTCCGCTCCCGCCGCTTGCGGGACTGACCCTGCCGCGGTTTCGGGACCGGTCCTGGAGCATCCTGCGTCCGGACGGACGCAGATAAGAGGCTCCAACTCCTTAAAGTAGATCGACCTGCGTTCAGATGATCCCCTCTGAACGCAGGTCGATCTAGAGCGTTTTCAGGGAATACCGGGTGGATCTGCCGAGGTGGATGGGCCCTGATGCCAGGAGCGAGGAGGAAGGACATGCTCAGACATATCCGACGACGAGCAACCCCGCAGCAGGGCTCATCCGCCCGGCCCTTCGGGCAAGCGGCGCAACGCAGCGGGCGGCCGGCACACGCCAACCCGAAGGGCCGGGCGGATGAGCCCTGCTGCGGCGTGGCTCGTCGTCGAATATGCCTGAGCATGTCCTTCCTCCTCGCTCCTG
>JANQKE010000008.1 GCA_028281265.1 Alphaproteobacteria bacterium
CTGCGTTCAGATGGACTCATCTGAACGCAGATAAGTTGATCTATTTCAAAGATTTAGAGCATCTTATCTGCGTCCGTTCGGACGCAGGATGCTCTAGCCCGGCGCCGCCGGCCCGAAGGGAGACCGGCCGGTTTCGGGAGGGAAGTCGATGACGACGATCGACCTGATCACCGCCTTGGGCCTGATCCTGGTGATCGAAGGGCTGATCTACGCCATCTGGCCCGACGGCATGAAGCGCATCGTCGCCACCCTGCTGGCCTTGCCTGCGCATCGGCTACGCGGCGCTGGGCTGCTCGCCGCGGCGATCGGCGTTGCCGTGCTGTGGGTTCTGTACGGCTGATGCGAGGGCGAACGATGCTGGCCGGTGACCGCGCCCGCGACATCGTATCCGGTACGACCTCGGCTCAGCGGGGCTGGCCATGCCCTGGTGAGGCCATAGTTCCCCCGTTGACACTCCCGAGGCACGATGCGGCCCAGGCCGGCCGGAGGCATGCGATGCCGGAGGAGGAGACGATGGTGGACCTGCAGGAGACACCCCTTTGAGCGCGAACCAACTTCAACCACAGCGACGTCGGACCGTCCGGGCTCGGGCGTTTGCCGTGCCGCCCGCCGGTGGGCCGGTCCGGCTGGGCCTCGCGGTCGGCCTGCTCCTGCTGGCGGTGTTCGCCGGCGGCTGGGCCCAGGCGCAGCAGCGCCCCGACAGTTTCGCCGACCTGGCGGAGCGACTGCTGCCGACGGTGGTCAACATCTCGACCTCGCAAACCATCGAGGGTCGCCGCTTCCGTCCGCCCGAACTGCCGGAATTCCCCGAAGGCTCGCCGTTCGAGGAGTTCTTTCGCGATTTCTTCGATCGTTATCAGGAGGGGGAGCCGGCGCCGGACCGCCGGGCCACGTCCCTGGGCTCGGGCTTCGTCGTCGATCCGTCCGGGGTGATCGTCACCAACTATCATGTCGTCGAGCGGGCCGATGAGGTCACCGTCATCCTCGCCGACGATACCCGTCTCGACGCCACGGTCGTCGGCTGGGACGAGAAGACCGATATCGCCGTCCTGCGGGTCGAGCCCGATGCGCCGCTGCCGGCGACTCTGTGGGGCGACAGCGACGCCATGCGGGTCGGCGACTGGGTGATCGCCATCGGCAATCCGTTCGGCCTGGGCGGCACGGTCACGGCCGGGATCATCTCCGCTTTCGGCCGCGATATCCGTCAGGGGCCGTACGACCAGTTCATCCAGACCGACGCCTCGATCAACCGCGGCAACTCCGGCGGGCCGATGTTCAACACCGAAGGTGAGGTCATCGGCATCAACACGGCGATCTTCTCGCCCTCGGGCGGCTCGGTGGGCATCGGCTTCGCCATCCCGTCCTCGCTGGCACGCGGGGTGGTCGACCAGATCCTGGAGTTCGGCCGCACGCGGCGGGGCTGGATCGGCGTTCGCATCCAGACCGTGACCGAGGAGATCGCCGAGAGCCTGGGCTTGGGTGAGCCCCGTGGCGCGATGGTGACGAGCCTCACGCCCGGCGGCCCCGCCGAGGAAGCGGGTTTGCTGCCCGGCGACGTGATCGTCGAGTTCGACAGACAAGACATCCCGGAGATGCGGGATCTGCCCCGGCTGGTCGCCGATACGCCGGTCAATCGGGAGGTCGATGTGGTCGTCTTCCGGCGCGGCGACATCGTCACGCTGCAGATCCGGCTCGGCGAGCTGGAGGAGGCCGAGGCCGCCGGTCTGCTGGCCGCCACGCCCGAGACCAATGGCCCCGCACTGCCGCGCTCGCTCGACACGGTCGGCTTGACCGTCGTTCCGGTCAACCAGGACATGCGGGAGGAGTATGACCTCGACGCCGCCCTCCAAGGCCTTGTGGTGACGGCGATCGATCCCGGCGGACCGGCCGCGGACAAGGATATCCGGGTCGGGGACGTGATCGTGGAGATCGGTCAGGAGCCGGTGACCACCTACGACGAGGCGGCCGAGCGGATCGACCAGGCCCAGGCGGCCGGACGGCGATCGGTCCTGGTCACCCTCGATCGGCAGGGTGTGACCCAGTTCATCGGCGTGTCGCTGGAGTGATCCCGACGGCCGGCACCAACGGCTGTCGCCGGGGTCTCGATGCCATGTCGGCAGCTCTCGAAGCGGCGGCTGGCCGAGATGTGGGCCGTATGGTGTCCGTCAGCCGGCGCACACCATACGGCTCCCCATGCAAGAGATGGATGACCGAGCCCGGACGATTCAAGCTCGGTCCGGTCCATCAGACGCCGGGACCGAACATCCGGCACCTCACCGTCCCATCCGAACGGCGGGGTCAGATCCCGCGCACCGCTCCGCCGTCGACCGCGATCGTCGATCCGGTGACATAGCTCGCCCGGGCCGAGGCCAGGAAGGCGCAGACCGCGCCGAACTCCTCGGGCCGGCCGTAGCGGCCAACCGGGATCGCCGCACCGGCGGCGGCCTGGATCGCGTCCACGCTCTGGCCGGTCCGCTCGGCCGCCGCGGCGTCGAGCCGGTCGGTCCGGGCGGTCTTGATCCGGCCCGGCAGCACCATGTTGACCGTGACCCCGTCGCCGGCGACCTCGGCCGCCAAGGTCTTGCAGTAGAGCATCAGGCTTGCCCGCAGCGTGTTCGAGATCGCCAGGGTCGGGATCGGCTGCACCACGCCGGAGGATGCGATCGCCACCACCCGGCCCCAGCCGCGGTCCCGCATCGGTGGCACCAATGCGTCCATGATGCGGATGATCGCCAGCACCATCTGCTCGAACTGCGACCGCCAGGTCGCCTCCGGCACGCCCAGGGCGCCTGACGGCGGGGGGCCGCCCGAATTGGCCACCAGGATGTCGATACCCCCCGGCCGGTCGGCGAGCCCGCAGGCCCGGTCGACCCCGGCGGCATCGGCGAGGTCCAGGGCGAACGCCTCCACCGTCACGCCGTAGCGGCCGGCGAGGTCGGCGGCGACCTCCTCGAGGGTGGCCTCGCTACGGGCGGCGATGATCAGGTTGCAGCCCTCCCGGGCCAGCGCCTCGGCCGTGGCCTTGCCCAACCCGCTCGACGCACCCATCACCAGCGCGGTCTTGCCCTTCACACCCAAATCCATGGCGCATTCATCCCTTCATCGGCCGGCCCCGCACGGACCGGCGCTGCGTGCAATCCGGTGAGGTCCCGGTCTAGATCAACCTGCGTTCGGATGGAATCATCTGAACGCAGGTTGGTCGACGTCAAAGAGTTCAGAGCATCTCCTCTGCGTCCGTTCGGACGCAGGATGCTCTGCCGGCCCGGGCGTTGCCTGGCCAGCACCGTGGCCCCTCGGCCGATTGTGCGCGGGCGAAGGGGACAAGATCGGGCTTTCGGCGCACCGCGGGCCTGTGGCATTGCTAACCGTCCGGGGCCGGATACCGGCCGTTCGGGCCGATCGATCGCTTGGGGATGGAAGGACCATGCAGCCGTTTACGACCCTGACCGCCGTCGCCGCGCCGTTGCCGATGGCCAATGTCGACACCGACATGATCGTTCCCAAGCAATTCCTGAAGACCATCAAGCGGACCGGCTTGGCCGAGGGTCTGTTCTACGAGCTGCGGACCGATCCCGACGGCACCCTGACCGGATTCGTGCTCGATCAGCCGGCCTACAAGACCGCGCAGATCCTGGTCGCCGGGGAGAATTTCGGCTGCGGCTCGTCCCGCGAGCATGCCCCCTGGGCGCTGTTGGACTTCGGCATCCGCTGCGTGATCGCCCCCAGCTTCGCGGACATCTTCTTCAACAACTGCTTCAAGAATGGCATCCTGCCGATCGTCCTGCCGCAGGAAGACGTCGACAAGCTGATGGACGATGCCGAGCGGGGCGCGAATGCCACGATCACTGTCGATCTCGAAAGCCAGACCATCACCGGCCCGGATGGCGGCACCCTCCGCTTCGACGTCGACCCGTTCCGCAAGCACTGCCTGCTCAACGGCCTCGACGATATCGGCCTGACCCTGGAGAAGGCGGCGGCGATCGACGGCTTCGAGGCGCGGCGGGCGACCGGCCAGCCCTGGCTGTGAGCCGGTAAGAGCCCGCCGGGCGCCCGGTGACCGATCGGGCGGCGCATGCCGGTCTGGACCGACGAGCCGCTGCCCTATACCGGCCAAGACGTGCTGATCGAGTGGTTCCCGGTCTTGGCTGCTGGGCTGCCGCACCGCGACCGTAACGGGCTCACCCGCCGCCATCCGGGCTTCGCCACCCTGGTCCATATCATCCTGGAACAGCAGGTCTCGATCGCCGCGGCCAAGGCGATGCTGCTGCGGCTTGCGCGGACCATCGATCCGATCACGCCGCAGCGCTTCCTCACCCTGGATGACGCGACCCTGCGGCAGTGCGGGTTCACGCGACAGAAGGCGGGCTACGCACGGGCGCTGGCCGAGGGCCTGCTGGACGGCCGGATCGATCCGGCCGCTTGGGCCCGATTGCCCGACGACCTGGCCGAGGCGGCGATTACGGCGCTCAAGGGGTTCGGACCCTGGTCGGCGCAGTGTTATCTGCTTTGGGCGCTCGGCCGGGACGACGTGTTCCCGGCCGGGGACCTTGCCCTGCAGATCGGCTGGCAGGAGCTGGCGGAGCTGCCCGACCGGCCGAACGCGGCGGCGCTGGACGGCGTCGCCCAGGCGTTCCGACCCTATCGGACGACCGCGGCCCTGCTGATCTGGCACGCCTATCTGTATCGGCGGCACAAGGCCGATTGACGGGATCGGCCACGAGTGGCCGCCGGAATCGCTTGACCGATCCGGTCGTCCTTTCGTTGAATCGACAATGTGCCCGTGCCATATGCCCCCCCGATGGGGCCGGTGCGGGCGTGGGTGGCTTGCGGTCACCCGGCACGTCACAGCCCCTGCGCGAAGGACGCGAGTATCCCCATGGCCATGGATCCGGCGGAGATCGTCCGCCTCATCAAGGAAGGCATTCCCGGTTCGACCGTCGAGATCCAGGATCTGCGCGGCGATGGGGATCATTACGCGGCCTATGTCGTCAGCCCGGCCTTCGCGGGCAAGACCCGGGTCCAGCAGCACCAGATGGTGTACAAGGCCCTGCAGGGGCGGATGGGCAACGAGCTGCATGCCCTGGCCCTGCAAACGGCGGTTCCGGAGACCTGAAGGTCGCCGTCCCCGTCGCCGTTTGTCCCTTCCAACCTTTGGGCCCGCCGGCCTTGACCCGGCGGCTTCCCGAGCGAGGTCTCCTGATGGAAAATCCCGTTGCCGAGCGTATCCAGTCCGAAATCACGGCCACCGATGTCGTGCTGTTCATGAAAGGCACGCCGGTGTTCCCGCAATGCGGGTTCTCCGCCGCGGTGGTCCAGGTGCTGACCCATCTCGGCGTGCGCTTCAAGGGCGTCAACGTGCTCGATGACCCGGGGCTGCGCCAGGGTATCAAGGAGTTCTCGGCCTGGCCGACGATCCCGCAGCTCTATGTCAAAGGCGAGTTCGTCGGCGGCTGCGACATCGTGCGGGAGATGTACCAGACCGGCGAACTGACGGAGATGCTGAACACCAAGGGTGTGGAGACCCAGGTCTCCGCCTAGAGCGATCCGCTCTCGTCGTCCTTTCGGTCAAGCGTTCCGTGAGGCTTGCCTCGCACACGCTCGGGCGCATGGGCGTGCTTGCCGCGTCGCGATGAGCCTCCCTCATCGCACCTTGGTCTGAGGCCCCGTTTCCGTCGGTTCGGAGCGGGGCTTCGTCGTATCGGCTTGGCGCGGCTGGCGGCAACTCTTGCAGATCACGTTAAGAGGATGCCCTAAAAAACTGTCAATAAAGGAAATTGCTTCCCTACGCCGGCCGATTCTGGCAGCTTTGGATGAGCGCGGACCGACGGGCTGTGGCGGGGACGGGAGCATGGTGTTTCACAGGGGCGGTGTGCGGCGCGCCTTCGTCTTGGGCGCGGCGGCGATCGGGTTGACCGGGTGCCTGCTGCCCGCGCCGGTGATGCTGGCCAGCTATGGCGCCACCGGGGTGGTGTTGCTGGAGACTGGCAAGACGCCGACCGACCACGCGATCTCGGCCGTCCGGGAGGAGGATTGCGCCCTGGTGCGGGCGCTGCGCCGCGAAGCGATCTGCCGGGAGCGGGCGACGGTCGATACCGTGGTTGCGGAGGCCGACATGGATCACGGCACCCAAGTCCCGGCGGATATCGGACAGCCGCGCCGCTTGACCCGTCCGAGCCGAGGACACGACCCGATGGCGGCCGACCGGGTCACGGTCGCAACGCTGCCGCCGATCGCGCCGGCGGCATCGACATCCGCGGTCCTTCCCGACGCACCGGCCGTCGCCGCGCCGGCGGCCGTCCCGGCGGCCGTTCCGCCCGCCCGAACCGCGGCTCCGATCGGGATCGCCGCGCCGTTTTCGCCGGATCGCGTCACCCCTGCCGTCCCGGACCGTCTGGCCAGGCTGGCCCCGGTTCCGCGCCCGCCGCGGCCGGCCGGCGCCGAACCGGTCCCGGGGCTTGTCGTCGCCGATATCACCGTGCCGCTGCCGCCGCGTCGGCCGGGAATGACGGCTGCCGGCGGCCTGGTGCCGGTGCCGCCGGCCCTGCCCGATCATCGCCGCTTGCGCGGGCCGGTCCAATTGGCGGCGGCGGACGGGCAATAGGAACGGTCCGGCTGCGACCCTCAGCCCAGCTCGAACGTCGTCACCCCGAACGTCCGCCCGGCCGGGAGCCCGGGGTCGGGTCCGGCATACATCCGCGCGGTTTCGAACACGGGCTCGAGCCCGGCCCGCCGGGCCAGATCGATCGCCGCCGGGTTGCTTTGCGGGGTATCCAGAGCGATCGGGTCGACCGCCGGCACCGTCCGGCACAGGGCGGCGAACAGGGCTTCGGCCACCGGGGCGGTCTCGGCGAACAGCGGGCCGATCTTGTGCTCCGACCGGCAGGCCCGGATTGTGCCGTAGCCGGTGATCCGCCCGTTATCGAGCGCGACCCGGGAGGTGCGCCGGACCTCGCCCGGCCCGCACAGGGCCCAGGCCCGTGTGAACCGGGGCCGCGGCGTTGGGAAGAACTGTCGATCATACGCCAGCAGCGCCGCCGGCTCGACGTCCGAAGCGCCGACGATCGTCACGTCGGATGACCCGGCCCGCGCCGCCGGTGCCGCAACGCCGGCGTGGCGGATATTGGTGTCGGCCAGAACGAAGCCGCTCTTCCGATAGTTCGCCTGCTGGGCGGCGACGCCGTCCAGGCCGACGGTCCGGCCGGCCAGGCGCGCCATGCCCGCCTGCCACAGCGTCCAGCCGTAGCCGCGGCCGCGCTGGTCGGGCCGGACGATGTAGAACCCCAAGAACCCGTAGCCGTCGCCGTATCGGACGACCGAGATCGACGCGATCGGCTCACCCTCCCGCCAGCCGAGCAGGAAGCCCTCCGGGTCGGTGCGGTGAAAAGCGTCGAGGTCGTCGAGGCCGGGGTTCCATCCCTCAGCGGCCGCCCAGTCGATGGCGATGGCGAAGTCGTCGGCCGAGGCCGGGCGGATGGTCAGTTCGGGCACGGGCGGTCTGGGCTCCGACGTCGGGCGAGGCGGGAGCCCAGCATCGGCGAGGCTTGGCCGCCGCTCAAGCACCGAGCGTCACACGGCGTCCGTTGACAACCGCCCGCCGGGTCCCGTTAGCTCTGCCCGAAAGCCGGCGAGGCAGCGGAAAGACCGGATGCGTTCCGGCCATCGGCGGCCGAGGGAAACGGCCGGGGGCCGATCGTCCTGCCCGGCAGGCCGTCATGGTCCCCGGCGCCCCGCCGAACCACACCAGACAGGAGAGGCAGTTCATGAAACGTCGTCTGATGGGCCGGCCGTCCCGGCGCCAGTTCCTCAAGCACTCGGTGTCGGTCGCCGTCGCCGCACCGGCGGTGGCGAACCTGCTGCCGAGCCTGGCGATGGCCCAGAACCGGCAGGTCAACGTCTACAACTGGGATACCTATATCGGCGAGACGACGCTCGACGATTTCGGTGCGGCCACGGGGATCGAGGTCCGCTACGATCTGTTCGCCGACAATGCCGAACTGTTCGCCCGGTTCCGTGAAGGCAATCCCGGCTACGATGTCATCTGCCCGACCAACGATTTCGCCGAGCGGATGATCCTGGCCGGGATGCTGCAGCCGCTCGATCATTCCCGGATCCCCAACTTCGCCAATGTCGATCCCAACTTCCAGGACGCGGCGTTCGATCCGGGGCGGGCGTACACGATGCCCTATTTCTGGGGCACCATCGGCATCGGCTACCGCACCAGCCGTACCAGGGGCGCGCCGGAAAGCTGGGGCTACGTGTTCGACGAGAGCGAGCCGTATGCCGGCCGCATCTCCTGGCTGTCGGAGCCGTCGACGGTGATCCAGATGGCACTCAAGCGCCTGGGCTACTCGCTGAACGAGACCGACCCGGCGCGGATCGAGGAGGCGGTGCAGTTGCTGATCGCGTCCAAGGACAATGTCCGCTCGATCGCCGGCGACAACGGCCAGGACCTGCTCCTGTCCGGGGAGGTCAACCTGGCGATGGAATGGAACGGCGACATCCTGCAGGTGATGGAGGAGGATGACGACCTGTCCTTCGCCAACCCGCGCGAGGGCGGGCTGATCTGGCAGGATGTGTGGGCGGTGCCGAACGACGCCCCGCATGTGGACGAGGCGCACGCGTTCATCGATTTCATCCTCGAGGCCGAGGTGCATGCCGCGATCGCCGACTTCATCTACTACGCCCTGCCGAATGCGGCCGCCAAGCGGCTGATGAGTGCCGATTATCTGGAGAACCCGGCGATCTTCCCGCCCGATGCGGTGATCGCCCGCGGCGAGAGTGCGAAGTATCTCGGCGAGGAGGTCAACCGCCTGTACAGTGAAGGCATGACCCGCGTCCGGGCGGCGTAGGGGACGGCCCCCGGGGGCGAACGGCGGCGGCCGCGAGCACGGTCGCCGCCGAAAGGGCGATCCTGTCCGCACCGGCAGGATTGCCCCCCTGTCATAGCCCCGATGAACGGGTACGGCCGGGCCAAGCGGTTCGCACGGTTGCCGGCGACGGGGCCGATACCGTGGCGGCTGCCCGACCTTGCGTCGGTGAGACCGGGAAGGGCTGCTACATCGATCTGGCCGAGGCGCGCGCGGTTGCGCAAGGCGTTGACAGCCCGCGGCGAGCCTCCCGCCCGATAGGGCGATCGGTGTCAAGGCTCATTCGTCATCTGCGGATGGGTCCGAAGCGGCCATAGGGTCGATCGAAACGGGGGCACCGGGGAGCGGAATGATGATCCGAACGATGACATGGAGTGGCGGCCGCATGCCGCCGGGACCCGCATGGGGCCGGTCCGCGTGCTTCGCGTCGGCCGTGATGCTACTGGGCCTCTTGTGGGCCGTCCCGGCGATGACCCAGCAGCGAAGCTCGCCGGATCAGGCCTTGGCGGCCTGCTTGCAGGCGAGCGATCCGACCGTGAAGGTGGCGGGCTGCGAGGCCCTCCTGTCCGTCGCGACCCTTCCCCCGGATGTTCGGGTGGTCGCACTGGCGCAACTGGCGGTCGGTCACTCGAGACTGAACCGTCCCGATCTGGCGATCCCGCCTATCGAACGGGCGATCGGGCTCTCACCGCAGACCGGTGCGCTCTACCGGCTGCAGGGTTACGTCTATCGGCAGGCACGCAACGTTCCGGCGGCTCTGATCGCTTACGAACGGGCCTGGGCATTGGGCGACCGCCATGTGACCGTGATCCAGGGCTTGACCGATCTCTATCAGATCACCGGCCGCGCGGATGATGCCCTCACCATCTTCGAACAGCGCATGACCGAGGCCCCGAACGATGGCGCGCTGTTTGCGTTCCGGGCGCTGTTCCTCTATCGCGCCGGGGATCGGGATCGCAGCCTCGCCGACGCAGGCACGGCGCTGCGGCTCGACCCGGAAAACGCGCTTGCGTATCAGATCCTCGGCAACTGGCACCTTGCCGACTTCGCGTACGAAGCGGCCCTGGCCGACTTCAACCGATCGCTGCAATACGAGCCCGGTAACCTCAACACGCTGATCAACCGCGCCCAGATGCACGCCGCTTTGGGAGAGCATGAGGCCGCAATCGCCGATTACGACCGGGTCCTCGCCCGTACCCCCGATTCCGGCATGGTCCTGATGCTGCGCGGCGACACGCACCATGGCATGGGCACCATCGAAGGGGCGGTCCGGGACTGGAGCCGGGCCATGCGCCTGGGGGGGCCGGAAGCCGTGCGCCATTTCCAGGTCCGGGCGACCCTCGCGGGACATTATGACGGCCCCCTGGACGGACAGTTCCATGACGGCATGCCGATGGCCGTTGCCGAATGTGCGTTCGATCCGGACTGTACGCAGCCGCTCCCCGACCGCTATTGCGAGATGGTCGATATCCGCCCGTGCCGGCTGCCGTTCGGCATCCCGATCCGGTAGAGCGTCCTTGCGTCCGACCGGACGTGAGACAAGAGGCTCTGCCTCTTTGAAGCCGACCACCTTATCCGCGTTCAGATGGGTCCATCTGATCGCCGGTCGATCCGGCGTCTCCGATCACGGCCGGCGGGGGTCCCGCAACGCCCGGCGGATGATCTTGCCGGTCGCGGTCATGGGCAAGTGGTCGCGGAACTCGACGATCCGCGGGTATTCGTGTGCGGCCAGCCGGGTCTTCACATGGGCCTGCAGGTCGGCCTTCAGGGCGTCGGTCCCGTCGATCCCGGGCTTGAGCACGACGACCGCCTTGACCCGTTCGGTGCGGATCGGGTCGGGCACGCCGACCGCGGCGGCCATCGAGACCGCGGGATGGGTCAACAGACAGTCCTCGATCTCCCCCGGTCCGATGCGGTAGCCGGCCGAGGTGATGACGTCGTCATCCCGGCCGACGAACCGGAAGTATCCGTCGGGGTCGCGCGCCCCGGTATCCCCGGTCAGCAGGAACCGGCCGTCGGGACCGGTCACGAATTTGGCGGCCGTCGCCTCGGGCCTGTTCCAGTAGCGCAGGAACATCACCGGATCGGGCGCCTCGACGGCGATCTGCCCGGCCTCGCCATCGGGCAGGATCCGTCCCGCACCGTCCAGGATGACGACCCGATGGCCCGGGATCGCCTTGCCCATGGCACCGGGCTGGATCGGAAACAGCGCGGGGTTGTTGCCGAGCACCAGGTTGCATTCGGTCTGGCCGTAGAATTCGGCGATCGCGACGCCGAAGGTCCGCTCCCCCCAGGCCAGCAGCTCCTCCCCCAGGCTCTCGCCGCCCGAGCCGATGCTGCGCACGCCCTCGTGCCGGCGGGCCGGGGCCTCGCGCATCAGCTTCAGCGCGGTCGGTGGCAGGAACAGGTTGCGGATGCCGTGCCGGCGGATCAGGTCGAACGCGGCCTCGGGATCGAACTTCGCCATCCGATGCGCGACCACCGGCACGCCGTGGTACAGGGACGGCAGCAGCACATCCAACAGCCCGCCGATCCAGGCCCAGTCGGCCGGTGTCCAGAACCGGTCGCCGGGCTTGGGGAAGAACTGGTGCGGGTGCTCCACGCCCGGCAGATGGCCCAGCAGCACCCGGTGCGCGTGCAGCGCCCCTTTGGGCTGACCGGTGGTCCCGCTGGTGTAGATGATCAGGGCGGGGTCATCAGCGCCGGTGACCGCGGCCGGACAGTCCGCCCTGCCGCGTTCCAGCGTGTCCCAGAAGTCCAAGGTTCCCGGCCCTTCCGCCCCATCGATCAGCAGAACCCGCTCCAGGGCGGGCAGGCCCGTGCGCAGGCCGGTCAGCTTGGCGGCATTGGCGCGATCGGTGATCACGAAGCGGGCGCCGGAGTCGCCCAGCCGGTAGGCCAGCGCCTCCTCCCCGAACAGGGTGAACAGGGGCAGGGCGATCAGTCCGGCGCGATAGCTGGCGAAATGGGCGATCGCTGTTTCGACCGACTGCGGCAGCAGGATCGCGACCCGGTCGCCGCGCCGCGCGCCCAGCCCGGTCAGCGCATGGGCCAGCCGGCAGGTCCAGGTCAGCAGGGTATCGAAGCTGATCGTCCAGCCCGCCCCGGCCTCGTCGATCGAGATCAACGCCGGCCGCCCCCGTCCGTCGGCATGCCGGTCCAGGCAGGCGGTGGCGATGTTGAACCGGTCCGGTACGGCCCAGGGGGTGGCATGGCCGGTCGACCCACCGGCACGAGGCGATGTCACGGCGGCAACCGATCGGTTACGGCGAAGACCGGGCATCCAAGAGCGCCCGCAGCGTCTCCCCCAGAGTGCGCGGGCGGACCGGCTTGAACAACAGGTAATCGCCGCCGTTGGTCGCCACCAACTCTTCGTCGATCGCCTCGGCATAACCGGTGCACACGATGATCGGACGGTCGAAGCCTTCGTTCCGCAGCGTCTTGGTCAGCTCGAGCCCGGTCATCTGAGGCATGATCTGGTCGGTGATGATGGCGGCATAGCGCTGCGGCGCCGCCCGGACGGCGGCCAACGCCTCGATCCCGCTGATCCGGTGATCCACCCGGAAGCCCAGCCGCTTGAGCGCCAGGCTGGTCATACCGCCGACATCGACTTCGTCGTCGACCACCAGCACGGTTTCCTGAGCACCGCGCCCTTCGACGAACCGGTCGCCTTCCGCCCCGGCCGTCTGTCCGGGTTCGACGGCGGGGAAGTAGAGCTCGAACCTCGTCCCGTAGCCGGGCCGGCTTTCCACCCGCAACGCGCCGCTGTGGGCGGTGACGATGCCATGCACCGCCGACAGCCCGAGCCCCGTTCCCGATCCGATCGGCTTGGTGGTGAAGAACGGGTCGAAGATCCGGCTCAGCACTTCCGGCGGCATGCCGGAGCCGTTGTCCGACACGGCGATGCGGACATAGCGGCGGTCGGTCCGCAGCGCCCCGATCCAGGCGATCGACGAGCCGTCGTTGTCGACATGAACCAGGACGGCCGGGGCCGCACCCGGGTCGGGGGACCGGGTCTCCTGCGGCGCGCCGTGCTCGTCGACCACCGACCGTCCCTCCACGGTCCCGGTCTCGATGCGGATCGTGCCGCCGCCATCCCCGATCGCATCGCGCGCGTTGACGCACAGGTTCATGAGCACCTGGCTCAACTGGGTCGCATCCCCTGTGATGAAGGCGTCCCTGGTCCCTTGATCGATGATCAGGTCGATGGTCTTGGCCAGGGTGGAGCGCAGCATGTCCGCCGTCTCGTCGACCGCGCGGGCGATCGGTACGGTCTCCGCCTGCTCGTCGTTCTGGCGGCTGAAGGCCAGGATCTGTTGTACCAGCTTGGTGGCCCGGTTGCCGGAGGTCACGATCTGCTTGGCGAACCCCTGAAGCTCCGAGCCCTCGTTGAGATCCTCGACCAGGAAGCTGGCATAGCCCAGCATCGAGGTCAGGATGTTGTTGAAGTCGTGGGCGATGCCGCCGGCGAGCTTGCCGATCGCATCCATCTTCTGAGCGCGGAAGAGCTGCTCCTGCAGCCGGGTCCGCTGCTCCAGTGCCTGGTTGCGCTCGGTGACGTCGCGGATCGTGGCGACGATCCCGCCATCGTCGAGCCGCGACAGCGAGACCTCGGTCACGAAGGGTTCGCCGGTGACGCGGAGGGCTCGCGCCTCCCCCCGCCACTGTCCATTGATCTTGATATCCTTCCGGATCTCCTGATCGTATCGGGCGAGCTCGTCCGGCGCGTAGAAATCGCGGGAACTGAGGCCGATGAGCTGCGCTCCGCTCTGCAGTCCCAGCATCTCCGCCATCGCGCGGTTGGCATAGGTGATCTTGCCCTCGGCGTCGGCCACCACCATACCGTCGATCGCCGCCTCCATCGCGGCCCCCAGCCAGCGCGCCTGCATCTCCCCGTGCCGGAGCGACGTGACGTCGGTATGCAGGCTGACATAGCCGCCCTGGGCCGTCGGGTGTTCGTTGATCAGCAGGATCCGGCCATTGGCCAGCCTCTGCTCCCACGGACCGTCGGCCTGCCTCATCCGGTCCAGGCGATGCTGCACGAAGTCCGCATCGGGTGGCGGATCGACGATGATGCCGGCTGCGACCACGGCCTCGATCAACGTCACGAACGGCGTCCCGGGCACGGCGATGTCGGCGATCTCGGGATAGAGTTCCCGGTACCGCTGATTGACCAGGAGGATGACCTCGTCTTTGTCGAGCAGCAGGAACCCTTCATCGAGGCTGTCGATCGCGTCTTGCAGCGTGTTCAAAGCGGCCTCGGCGAGGTTGCGGGCGCGGTCGAGCTCTCTGGCCTTGAGTTCGAGCAGCCGCTCGGCCTCCAGTCGGGCCCGGCGCTCGCGCTGGTAGCGGCGCTCGTACAGATCGGCGTTCGAACCGGGTTCCAGGGTGCTCGAATACGTCATCCGGACCGGCGTGTCAGAGTGAAGCGGGCGCGGGTGCCGTCGGCCGGCGGCAGCGGCTCGTGACCGATGTCCACGACCTCGCCGAAATGACGGGACGCCCCGCGGATCAGGCCGGGAACGAGCCCGGCGAACGGGCGATGCGATCGGTAGTGCATCAGCAACTGATCATCGCCTTTACGTGCACACGCGAACCGAGGCAACTCCGCTTCCGGATAGAGCCGCCGCACGTTGACGTGGATGATGTCCTCGATCCCTTCGAGAAAGGTGAACAGATCATCCTGATCTTCAAGGAATTCGGGGTGAGCGTCCACCAGCATGGCAAACAGGAACTCGCCGAAACTGTCGACCAGAACCGCACCGTCAACGCCAGTGTGCCGGCTGAGATGGGTGACGATCTCCAGGACCTCGGCGTGGTCGTAGACACCCACGGTGGTGTACGCACCCCCTGACGGCAAGTCGGCCTCCAACAAGACCTTGTCGGCGACGTCCAGCCCGAACGCGCTCTCCATATGCTCGACCAGGCCTCGGAGAACCATGCCCTTCATGCGTCGCGTCCTGTCCGCGTGCTGACGTCGTCGGTCGCGCCCGTCTCCGCGCCCGACCCCCGGCGTGATGAACGATCGGGCCCGTCCGGTCCTACCGCCATCCCCGGACAGCAAAAGCCGATCTCGGACAGCAGTTTAGGTCGGCAGGACGGCGCGGGCAACAAATCGACCTCAGAACTACATATTATTACGTGAGATAGCCAGCCATGGGAAAAATGTTAGGGGCACTCCCCCTTCTCGGGCGGCTCCTCTCGGCCGAAGCGGTACGGGTCCGGGGCACCGGGCGTCCCGACGCGGCGACAGGGGCGCCGCCGCCACGGTTGTGCCGCGATTGGCGTCGACGGTCGGCCCGACGCAATCGCAGCAGAACCGAACAGGAGGTGACACGATGCTGCCCACCCGACCTCTCCCGGCCGCACTCTTGCTGGCGGTCGTGGCGGCGGCACCGGCTGCCGACGCGCAAGAGTCCCTCGAGGTCTCGGCCACCGCCTCGGCCGGGGCGGTCGTCCTGTCGGTGGCGCCGGTGCTGTCGGCCGGTGCATTCCTGGTCGCCGGTCCGGACGGCGCGCTGTGGGTGTCCCGCGTCACCGCGGCGGAGCTGGACGCGCTGGGGGCCGACGCACGGGGACATACGGTCGAGGCGGATCCCGGATCGCCGCTGCCGCTCGGTCCGGTTCGGCCGATGCAATGACGGTGGCTTGCGGGCGGCCGGTGCGCCGCGCCCGACCCGCGGGTGAGCGGCGTCGGTTGCCGGGGGGCGGGCGGATCCGCTGCCTGGCCGCGGCCCTGCTGTTCGGGATGGCCGCGGCACCGGCCCATGCCGACTCCACCGCCAGCAGCGGTGCAGGCGACCCGCGCTTCACCGACGCCTCGCTGACCGCCTTCGCCCGGGCGATCGAGACCGATCTGGCGCGGCGCGGCGCCACGGTGGCGATCGTATGCCAGACCGGTCGGGAACGGCGCGGCGCCTTGGGCCTGCCGGAACCGATGCGCTATGCCCATTGCGGGTTCTGGGTGCATGGCGCCATGGCGCACCGGCTCGACCGTCCGGGCTGTACCGACGACACCTGGCGCACCCGTCAGGCGTGCGTCCAGCTCGGCTACGGCTATCGGGTGTACGAGGTGATCAACGACGCCGATCGGCCGGCCCTGAGCCGCCTGGAGATCGGCACGCCGACCCGGTTCGTCTGGAACACGGCCGTTGCGGATGTCGGCATCGCGATCCCGGTTGCGGATCTGCAGAACCGGCTCTCCGGCTTCATCGGCGGGCAGGCGTACGCAGCCTTGCACAATCCCAGCTACAATCTGCTCGACAACCCCTTCGATCCGACCCATGACAACTCCAACACGTTCCTGCTCCGGGTCCTGCTGGCCGTGATCGACGGCACATCGGATCCCGAACGTGTTCAGGCGGCGATCGAGGCCCGCTTTCAGCCGACGACCGTTCGTCTCAATCCGCTGGCGCGGATCGGGCTCAGCCTGTCGGGAAGAGCGGATATGGACGAGCAGCGTGGTCAGCCGGGCGGGCAGGCGGTCACCGTTTCGTTCGGCTCCTTGCGGGACTTTCTGGCGCAGGAGGACCTGCTGGATGGCGCCTACAGCCTGACGGCCGACCTGGTGCGGCGGCCCCGCTTGGCACCAGCGTCGAATTAGAGCATCATGCGTCCTAACGGACGCAGGATGCTCTACATCTTTGAAATAGATCAACCTGCGTTCAGATGAGTCCATCTGAACGCAGGTTGATCTAGGTCATCCGGTGTTCTGATCGAAACAATCGAAATGCACAAAGACGATCGATTTCAAAGGAACGGAGCTCTTTATTCGCGCCGCTTCTTGTGCGGGGTGTTCTAAGGACTTGGTCCCCGACGGTCATCGGCCGAGGCCGGATGGGCCTGTCGGCTTGAGCTGATCCGGGTCACGCCGCCGGCAGCAGGGCGTGGAGGTCCCGGGCGGTCGCGGCTGGATCCGGTGCTGCCGTCCCGTCGGTGCGGCCGGCGACGCGCCGGGCGTGGTCGGCCTGCAGGCGGGCCCAACTGGCCGGCGCGATCGATCCGGTGGCGTGGGCAAAGGCGCGCCAGTCGCGGTGATCGCCATGGCAGGCCAGGGCGAGATCGAGGCCGGCGGCGACCGCGGCCGCGCAGCGCTCGGCCACCGGCCCCCGCAGCGCCTCCATGTACAGGCAGTCGGAGATCAACACCCCGTCGAAGCCGAGCCGCCGGCGGATCACCCGGTCCACCACGGCGGGCGAGATCGAGGCCGGCCGCTCCGGATCGACGGCACGATAGACCACATGCGCCACCATCGCCCAGGGCTGGGTGTCGAGCGCGCGGAACGGCGCGAAGTCGGTGGCGTCCAGCGTGGCGAGGTCGGTGTCGACCATCGGCGTCGCCTTGTGGCTGTCCACCGGCGCGCGCCCGTGACCGGGGATGTGCTTGAGGATCGGCGTCACCCCGACGGACAGGAACCCGTCGCACACCGCGCGGCCCAACCGGGTCACCACCGCCGGATCGGCGCCGAAGGCGCGGTGGCCGATGATGGCGTCGCCTTCGGGCAGGTCGAGGTCGACCACCGGGGAGCAGACGGTGTCGATCCCGGCCGGCACCAGACCGGCACCGATCGCCCGGGCCATCTCGCGGGCCGCGGCTTCGGCACGGGCGACGTCGCCATCGGTGGCCAGCCGGCCGATCCGACCGAAGCTGGGAAAGGCCGGCCAGTCGGGTCCGCGCAGTTGCTGCACCCGGCCGCCCTCCTGGTCGACCATCACCATCGCTTCCGGCAGGTCGACCGCCTCCCGGAACCCGTCGGTCAGGGCGCGGAGCTGGTCCTGGCTCTGCACGTTCCGGGCGAACACGATCATCCCCACCGGGCGGACGTCCCGCAGGGCGGCCCGTTGCTCGGAATCGAGAAACGGGCCCGGAACACCGATCACCAGGGGAGCGGGGGCGGCGGTGGTCATCGGCGGTCTCCGGCACGGACGGACGAGCAGAGCGGGGATCGGGCCCGTCCACGATAGCGGGGGCCGACCCGGTAGCTTGAGCCGATCGCCGCCGACCTGCCAAGCGCCGGCATCGACGATTTCGCCAAAGCGGCGATCTTGCCGTCCGGGCGATCCGGAACGGTCGCCACAGAATCGTCGATTCACTCGGCTAGTCGACTGATTTCCATATGCGTGACAGTTTGACGATCTGTCCGCTTGGCGGGTGGGGCGAAAGCATGATCCGCTTGCCGACTACAAAGGCCCCCCAAGCCGCGATGCCGGTGCCGGGGGGCGGCGGACGAACGGACCTCGATGCCGCCCCCGGACCGGACCGTCGCCCATCGACGCGGGGCCGGCCCCCACCGGGGCAACGACGAATAGGACGAACAGGAGGCATCATCTGATGGCGCACCGATCCTCTGGCCTGCGGAGCGCGATCGGCGCCCTGGCCGCGGCCGCGGCCTTGGGCGGGGGAACCGCTCCGGCCCTTGCCCAGTCCGGTGACGACCGGGCGGTACTGACCATCGTGCCCTACCAGACCACCGTCTGGACCCGGAACTTCAACCCGTTCACCGAGGCCAACCGGCTGCCGACCACCCGCGAGTTCATCTATGAGCCGTTGGTGGTGTTCAACACCCTGCATCCGGGCCGGATCCACCACCGGCTGGCGGACGGCGTATCCTACAGCGACGATCTGCGGGCGGTCACCTTCACCTTGCGGGAAGGGGTGCGGTGGTCCGACGGCGAGGTGTTCGACGCCGAAGACATCGTCTTCACCTTCGATCTGATCCGGGAGCAGCCGGCGCTCGACATCCGCAGCATCTGGCAGAGCCTCGATGCCGTCGACAAGGTCGACAGCCACACGGTGACCTTCCGGCTCAACACCGTCGACACCACCCTGGCCGAGCGCATCGTGGAGATCCCGATCGTGCCCGAGCATATCTGGGCGGCCATCGAGGATCCGGTCACCTACACCAACGACACCCCGGTCGGCACCGGCCCGTTCACCGAGATCGAGCGCTTCACCAGCCAGGTCTATGTGCAGTGCCGCAACCCGAACTACTGGGATGCCGCCACGCTCCAGATCGACTGCCTGCGCCTGCCGCAGCTCGCCAACAACGATCAGACCCTGATCGCCGCCCAGCGCGGGGAGCTCGACTGGTTCGGCTCCTTCCTGCCGGATATCGAGCGGTCCTACGTCGCCGCCGATCCCGAACATCACCGCTACTGGTTCCCGCCCGGCTCCTTCGTGGTGATGCATCTGAACGCCGAGGCCGAGCCCGCCGGCAACCGTGAGGCCTTCAACGACGTCGCCTTCCGCCGCGCCTTCTCGATGGCGATGGACCGGCAGGCGATGGTCGACATCGCCGGCTACGGCTATCCCACGGTCAACGAATACCCCTCCGGCCTGGGCCGGCAGTTCGATAGCTGGAACAACCCGGCCGTCGACGAGGCGTTCGGCCGCTACACCCGGTTCGATCTCGACGGTGCGGCGGCGATCCTGGCCGAAGCCGGCTACGCCGACAGCGATGGCGACACCCTCCTGGAGACGCCGGACGGTCGGGAGATCGCGTTCTCCATCCTGGTCCCCAACGGCTGGACCGACTGGGTCAATACCGTCCAGATGGCGGTTGAAGGGCTGCAGGCCCTGGGGATCGACGCCACCGTGGCCACACCGGAGGCCGCCGTGTGGAGCCAGCGGCTGATCGACGGCGATTACGACGTCGCGATCAACGCCTATTTCAGCGGCGCGACGCCGCACCGGACCTTCGACAGCGCCTTGCACAGCCGGTTCGTCGGCGTCACCCGCTTCGCCGCCCACCGGTTCACCGATCCGGATCTCGACGCGGCGCTGGACGCCTTCACCCGCACCGCCGACCTCGACCGACGGCGCGAGGCGATGGACCGGGCCCAATGGATCGTCGCGGAGACCATGCCGCACGTGCCGTTGTTCAACAACCCGGTCTGGTACCAGTACAACACCGCCCGGTTCGGCGGCTGGTTCAATGCCGACAACCCGGTCGCCGCACCCCGGGTCCATGCCGGCACGCCGGAGCGGCTGATCCACGTGCTGGCGCTGCGGCCGAACGGCTAGTCTGCGGCCGAACGGACGCGGATGAGATGGCTCCCACTCTTTGAAGGAGATCACCTTACCTGCGTTCAGATGAGCCCATCCGAACGCAAGGTCGATCCAGCGCTCATCGACGCCCCATCCTTGGACGCGTCCCGTCGCCCGGTGCGGGCGGCAGGACGCGTCCGGCCCGGAACCGGTCGACCCTCCTCTCGCACCGGTTCCGGGTTGGGCGGCGGCCGGTCGGACGGGGTTGCACTCCTCCCCCGTGATGCCGACGGCCGCCGCCCTTCACCCCCGGGTCCCCGACGGCGGCTCGGCCGCATCGCCTCGGGGCGTGACCGGAGGTTCCCATGGAGTTCCTGATCCGGCGCCTGGCGTTCTATCTGGTGGCGTTCGTCGCGGCGGCCTGTTTCAACTTCGCCCTGCCGCGCATGATGCCCGGCGATCCGGTCGACATCATGTTCGCCCAGGCCGACGCATCGCTGCCGCCGGAAGCGCAAGCCGCCCTCCGCGCTACGTTCGGCTTCGTCGACGGGCCGCTGCCGGTGCAGTTCCTGGCCTATCTGAAAAGCGTGTTCACCTGGGATCTCGGCATCTCGGTCCGGTTCTACCCGCTGCCGGTGGCCGATGTGCTGGCGCGTGCGGCCGGTTGGACGCTCTTCCTGGTCGGCAGCTCCACCGTGATCGCGTTTGCCATCGGGTCGGCGCTGGGGATCGCCGCGGCATGGTGGCGCGGGGGGCTGTTCGACAGCGTGATATCGCCACTGTCCCTGGTGCTGCAGGCGATCCCGGCGGTCGTCGTGTCGCTGGTGGCGCTGTTCGCCTTTGCCGTCGTGCTGCGCTGGCTGCCCCCGGGCTACGCCTGGGCGCCGGCCCTCGACCCCGGCTGGTCGCTCGCCTGGTTCGGCAGCGTGCTGACCCATGCGGTCCTGCCGTTGAGCACACTGGTGCTGGTGCAGATCGGCGGCTATCTGGTGACCATCCGCAACACGCTGATCAACCTGCTGGGCGAGGACTACATCATGCTCGGCCGGGCCAAGGGGCTGTCCGAGCTGCGGTTGATGCTGGCCTATGGCGCCCGCAACGCGATCCTGCCGCTGCTGAGCTCGTTTGCGATCACCATCGGCATGGTGATGGGCGGCTCCCTGATCACGGAGATCGTGTTCAACTATCCCGGTCTGGGCAACACGCTCTACCAGGGGATCATCGCCCGGGACTACCCGCTGATCCAAGGCCAGCTCCTGATCATGACGCTGTGCGTGCTCGCCGCGAACTTCGTCGCCGATCTCGCCAACTATCTGCTCGACCCCCGGCTGCGGACGGAGTGACGGCGATGAACACGGTTCTGCTCACCCTCGTGCGCAATCCCAAGGCCGCGTTCGGCCTCGGCGTGGTCGTCGTGTTCATCGTCCTTGCGATCGCCGCCCCGCTGCTCACCGCTTACGAGCCGACGGCACGGGTCGGCGGGCCGCACCAGCCGCCGAGCTGGGAGCATTGGCTCGGCACCACCCGGATCGGCCGCGACGTCTGGGCCCAGCTCGTCTACGGCGCCCGGTCGTCGCTGCTGATCGGCTTCGGCACCGGCTTCCTGATCGCCGCGCTCGGCGTGGCGGTCGGCATCACCGCCGGCTATCTCGGCGGCTGGGTCGACGAGGGGCTGACCTTTCTGACCAACGTCGTCCTGGTGATCCCCAACCTGCCGCTGCTCCTGGTGCTGGCGGCGTTTCTCGGCCAGGCCGGGCCGTGGGCCATCGCGCTGATCATCGGCCTGACCTCCTGGGCCTGGGGGGCCCGGGTGATCCGCGCGCAGACCCTGGCCCTGCGGCGGCGGGAGTTCATCCAGGCCGCGGAGCTCTTGGGGGAGCCGCGCTGGCGGGTGATCGCGGTCGAGCTGTTGCCGAACCTGATTTCCATCGTCGGCATCAACTTCATCGGCTCGGTGATCTACACCGTGATCACCCAGGCCACCCTCGAGTTCCTCGGCCTGGGCGACCCGCTGGCCGTGTCCTGGGGGACGATGCTCTACAACGCCCAGACCTCCTCGGCCCTGATCGTCGGCGCCTGGTGGGAGGTGTTCGCCCCGTGCGCTGCGGTGGCGGTGTTCGGCGGTGCCCTGGCGCTGATCAACTTCGCCATCGACGAGATCGCCAATCCGCGGCTGCGCACCGTGCCGCGTGCCCCCAGGCCGTGGGCCGGCAAGCCCATCGACACCAAGGCCGGGGCGGAGGCGTGAGCATGGCAGCACCCCCCCGCCTGATCATCGACGACCTGTCGATCGACTATCTGACCCAGGACGGACCGTTCCGCGCGGTCGACCGGGTCAGCCTCACCATCCGGCCCGGTGAAGTCTATGGCCTGGCCGGCGAAAGCGGTTCGGGCAAGAGCACGGTGGCCTATGCCATCGCCCGGCTGCACGGGTCGACGGTGCGGATCGGCGGCGGCGGCATCACCCTGGACGGAACCGACGTGCTGGCGCTGAGCGGGGCGGCGCTGCGCGGCTTCCGCTGGCGCGCCGTCTCCATGGCGTTCCAGAGCGCGATGAACTCCTTGAACCCGGTGTTGCGGGTGCGGGCCCAGTTCCGCGACATGCTGCGGACCCATACCGGCGCGTCGCCGCGGCAGGCCGATGCCAGGGCGCGGGAGCTGCTGACCCTGGTCGGCATCGATCCCGGCCGGCTGCCGGACTACCCGCACCAGTTCTCCGGCGGGATGCGGCAGCGCCTCGTCCTGGCCATGGCGCTGGCCCTGGGGCCGAAGCTGATCATCCTGGACGAGCCGACCACCGCTCTCGATGTCGTCGTCCAGCGGGAGATCCTGCAGCAGATCCACGATCTGCGCCGCCGGTTCGGCTTCTCGGTCCTGTTCATCACCCATGATCTCGCGCTGATGGCGCAGTTCTGCGACCGTATCGGCATCATGAAGGACGGCGTGCTGGTCGAGCAGGGACCCGCCGAGCAGATGCGCACGGCCCCCCGGCACCCCTATACCAAAGCGTTGTGGCGGGCCCTGCCCCTGGTCACGGGGGAGACCCGCGATACCCGCCCGGGCGACCTCGCCGAAGCGCCGCCGGTGCTCGAGGCCCGCGGGATCGTCATGGACTTCCGGGTGCGGGAGGGGCTGCGGCGCGTCGCCCGCCGGGTCTTGCGCGACGTCTCCTTCAGCCTGGCGCCGGGGCATTGCCTGGCCCTGGTCGGGGAGTCGGGCTCGGGCAAGTCGACCTGTGCCAAGCTGTTGACCCAGGTGCATGCGCCGACCGGCGGGGAGATCCGGTTCGACGGAACGCGGCTGCCCGGCCGTCTGCCGGACCGCGAGCGGCTCGCCTATCGTCGGGCGGTGCAGATGGTCTTCCAGGACCCGTTCTCGGCCCTCAACCCCGCCCACACGATACACCATCACCTGGCCCGGCCGCTGCTGCGCCACCGGTTCGCCACCCCGGGCGAGGCGCTGCGGCGGCGGATCGAGGATCTGCTGCGGCAGGTGGAGCTCGATGTCGAGCAGACCCTGTGGAAGTACCCGCACCAGCTCTCCGGCGGGCAGCGTCAGCGGGTCAACCTGGCCCGGGCGCTGGCGGTCGAACCGCGGATCCTGATCGCCGACGAGCCGACCTCGATGCTCGACGTGTCGATCCGGCGGGGGGTGCTGGACCTGCTGGCCCGCCTGACCCGGGAGCGCCGGCTGGCCCTCCTCTACATCACCCACGACATCGCCACCGCCCGTCATGTGGCCGACGAGATCGCCGTGATGTATGCTGGGCAGATCGTCGAATGGGGAGCGACCGACCGGGTGATCGATCGTCCGGAGCATATCTACACCCATCTCCTGCTGTCGGCGGTGCCGGACCCGCGCCGCCCGCTGGCCGAGCTCAGCGCCCGGCAGACCGATTTCCATGACCGGGCCGAGCAGGTCCGGCGGCGCGCCGCCCGGCCGTCCGATCGGATCGTTCGGATCGACGACCGCCATTTCGTGCGGGACTGCGGCGCGGCCGGCGCGGCGCCATGAGGTGCGGGGTCGCACACGCCTCTGCCGGCGGTCGATCCGGGACAGGCTGATGGGCCGGTCGGGCCTGCGCACGCGGCTGTTCTTGTGCCTGTTGGTGGCGGGGCTGGTGCCGATGCTGCTGGTGGCGTCGATCCTGGTCGAGGCGTATCACCGCAGTCTGGATCGCCAGGCGATCGACCGGCTGGTGGTCGTCCGCGACGCCCGGGCGGGCCGGCTGACCGCTCAGCTCGACGCTTTGGAGCAGCAGGCCCGTACCTTCGCCGGCGGCGATGCGGTCCGCTACGCGCTGGGCCGCTTCTACGGCTTCGATACCGCCTTCCGATCCCTCTCCGACGATCCGCGCCGGGCCGGCGACCTGATCCGCCTGCATTACGGGCTCGCCCCGATCGCCGAGGATGCGCCGGCCCGGGCGACGGCCGAGCGGCTGTCCTCCTACCAGGACGTGTCGCAGCGCTTCATGGTGCCGTTCCGGGCGTTCGCCGACCGGTCCGGCTTCGTCGACCTGTTCCTGGTCAACCGGGATGGCTGGGTGTTGTTCGGCCTGCAGGACCGTGCGCCGCTCGGCCGGCCGGTCGACGAGATCGGCGGCGGTCTGGCCGCGGCGGTCCAGGCGCTCGCGGCCGGGGGCGGCGATGTCGCGCTGGTCCCCGACCCCGCACCCGGCGATGGCGTTGCCTATCTCGCCCTGCCGGTCACGCAATACGGCGCCGCGCGGGGCACGCTGGTGCTGCGCCTGGGCAGCGCGCCCTTGCTGCGCATCCTCGCCGACGGTGACGGTCTGGGATCGACGGGCCGGCTGTCCCTGCTGGGCATCGACGGTGTCCCGCGTCTGCCGGCGGAGGCCGATCCGGCGGTCGGCCGGCCCGGCCCGGCGGGGGAGCGGCTGCTGTCCCGCGCCCGGGCCGGCCGTTCGGTCGCCGCACCGCTGTCGGCGGGCGAGGGTCCCGAGCTGTTCGCCGCCCTGGCCCCCGTCGACCATGGCGGGGTGCGCTGGTTGCTGGCGGTCGAGCAGGAGGCCGCAGAAGCCCGGGCAGCCGGGGGTGGTCCGTCGGCCGGCGCGCTGGTCCAGATCCTCGGGGGTGGCGCGTTGCTGGCCGTCCTCGTCGCCGCCGGCCTCACCGGGCTGCTGGCCGCGCGGCCGCTATCCGCCGCGTCATCGGAGCCACGGACGGGTGCCCAAGACCCGGCCCCGGGCGCCGGTCGGACCGATGACGCGCCGGCCGGTGCCAGGGCGGCCGGCGCGGCGGAGGATCACCCGCCAGCCGATGCCGACCAGGCCCTGCGGCAGGCCGTCGTCGCCGTCATGGCCACGGCACTCGCCCTGTGGACCGAAGCGACCGGCAAGGACAAGGTCAGCCTGGCGGAGGAAAGCGGGATCTGGCGGGTCTATCTCGACCGCTCGACCCCCCAGACCCGCACGCTGGACCGCTATCTGCTGCCGGACACCGTCCCGCGCCGGCCGCGCTGGCGGGACGTGTTGCGCACCGCCTATTTCGTGCTGGACCGGTGCCCGCAGACCGGCCCGGCCCGGGCCGAGGTCGAAGCGGCGACCGCGCATCTCAAGGGTCGGGTGCGCGGGCGCGGACGCTGATCGCCCGCGATTGCCGTAAGGAGGGGCAGGGATGGTCGACACACGGCTCGATATGCTGGTGCGCCTGTACGCGTTGCCGCCGGCCCCGCCGATGCCGGAGGACGTCGCCATCCGGCCGCCGGTGGCCTATGAGCGACGGGCGGTCGAACGATGGGTCGACGCGACGTTCGGGGACCTGTGGGCCGGTGAGGCGGCGACGGCCCTGTCGCAGGTGCCGGCGAGCATGGTGATCGCGGTCCGGGACCGCACGATCCTGGGCTTCGCCTGCTTCGATGTGACGGCCCGCGGCTTCATCGGACCCGTCGGCGTCGACGAACGGGCGCGGGGCCGGGGGCTCGGCGTGGCCCTGACCCATGCGGCGCTGGAGGGCTTGCGCCGGCGCGGCTTCGCCTACGCCGTCATCGGCGATGTCGGGCCCGTCGGTTTCTACGCCCGGCATTTCGCCGCCATCCCGATCCCCGACAGTGCCGGCCGGCCGGTCGCGGCCGTGCGGTCGACGGGTGATGCCGGGTCGCGATGAGCCGGCCCGGTCACGGACGCGGCGGCGCGCCCGGGCGTGTGGGGGCAAAGCCTCGCATGACGTCTGACCGTGGAGGACGGCTTGAGATGCCGTCACCGCGGCACGAACCGGTATCGCGCGGCCGCTACACTTGGCCGTCGCGCGACAGCAGTACCGCCAGCGGCCGGGTGCTGGAGAACTGGGCGAAGATGATCAGCATGATGACGGTCAGCGGCACCGCCAGGAACGCGCCGACGATGCCCCAGATCGACCCCCAGCTCACCATGGCGATCAGGATCACCAGCGGGCTCAGGTTCAGCGAGTTGCCCATCAGCCGCGGCTCGATGATGTTGCCCACCGTGACCTGGACCGCCACCAGGCTGATCAGCGAGACCAGGAACAGCGGCAGGGAGCCGAACTGCACCAGCGTCAGCGCCACCGGGAAGGCGACCGCGATGAACGACCCGATATAGGGGATGTAGTTCAGCAGAAAGATCAGCACCGCCCAGAAGCCGGCGAAGTCGATCCCGATCACGATCATGATCACCCAGCTCCCCGCCCCCACCAGGATGCAGATCAGGGTCTTCAGCGCGATGTACTGGCGCATCCGCCGGGTGATGTCGCCGATGGTGTGGCTGATGCGGTCCTTGTGATCGTCGGTGGTGGCGAGCTGCAGCAGCTTCATGGTGAACGCCCCCCGCTCCAGCATGATGAAGCCGGTATAGAGGACGATCAGGAACGCGTTGCGGGCGATCAACTGGATGGCGTTGGCGAACTGCCCGATCATCTGTTCGAGATCGACCTCTTCGCCCACCCAGCGGGCCAGCTCCTCGGGCGTCAGCACCGGGCCGAGGTTCAGCATCTCGCCGGTGCTGGCCAGCACCGCCCGGAGATTGTCTTCATAGGCCGGAACGGCGGCCGCGACCTGGCCCAGATTCTCGGCCACGATCCAGCCGATCAGCCACAGGGCGGCCATCACCATGACCAGGGCCAGGATCATCGAGGCCCAGCGGGCTTCCCGGAACGGCAGCGGGAAGTAGCCCCGGATCGACTCCTCGATCGCCATGATCAGATAGGACAGGAAGATCGCCAGCACCAGCGGCACCAGCAGCGCCTGGGCCGCGGCCAGGAAGTTGACGGTCACGGCCGCGCCGATCAGCAGGATCAGCAGGGTCAAGGGTTTCTGCATGGGGGCACGCGGGGGGTCGAGGGCAGGCGAAGCGGTGCGGGCAGGCCCTCTATAGCGCCGCCGGCCGACGCCAGGCCAGGGCAACGCTGTGGCCCACGCCTCGGCTGCCCCGTGGTCCGATCGTCACCATGGTGGTTCCGCCGAATCGGGCGGGTTTCGCCCGTCGCGGCCGCGCGCTCAGAGTATCCTCGCGTCCGACCGGACGCGAGGATAAGAGGCTCTCCCTTCTTGAAGTCGAGCACCTTGCCTGCGTTCGGATGAGGCCGTCTGAACGTAAGGTCGATCGAGAGCGGGATGGCGTTCGGTGCGATCGCGTCTTGCGATCGCGCGTGGCGTCCCGCATCCCGCTCCGCCTCTCACCTTGGAGAGCACGCTTCAGACATGAAGGTAGGTCCCCCTCATGTCATCTCGGTCTAAGGGGTCACGGTCTGGATCGTCGCGAACCCTTCGAACTGCGGGCTTTCGAGATACAGGTCGGCGCTGCTGCCGGCATCCTTGTGCGCATCGCGGAACGCCTGGCTCCGGGTCCAGGCCCGAAAGGCGTCCTCGCTCGCCCACACGGTATGGGAGGCGTACAGGGTGTACGCCTCGCCTTCGGGGCCGCGCAGCAGGTGGAAGGCCTCGAACCCCGGTTCGTTGCGGATGTGGCTGTCGCGGTTCAGCCAGACCGCTTCGAACGCGGCCTCTTGGCCTTTCTTGACGCGGAATCGGTTCATGGCGATGAACATCGGGCACTCCTGATCTGATGGGTTCCGGTCGATGCCGCTGTCTTGCCGCGCCGACCCTCTGCCGTCGAGGGGGGCGCTGCCGCATGGCTGCGGCCCGGTCGAGGCCGGGCCTCCCGCCGGGCGGGTTGTCGAGGAGGTCGGCCGGGGGCGCAGATGGCAGGTCCGGTCCGCCGCCACGGCTGGGGGCGGAAAGGGGCTCAGGTCACCCGGACACGCCGGCCCTGGTCATGGGGAAGGTGACCCGGGGGCGGCGGGTTCGGGAGGCCGCCTCAGCCATCCGTCCTCCCCCCTCACCACAGGTTCTTGCCGGTTTCCGGGTCGAAGAGGGGGAGCTGGCCCTGGTCGATGGTCAGGGGGGTGTCGCCGGCGGTCAGCGTCAGCACCCCGGGCAGCCGCGCCAGGACCGTGTCGCCGGGGCGGTTCAATGCACCGTTGCGGTGCCGGGCAGCGGCGTTGGGGTTCTGCGCTGCCGGGCCGCGATGGCCCGCCGCTGCTTTCGGTTCAAGGCCGGCTGATCCCGTTGCGGGCGCATCGGCGGCGGCTCGCCGGAGGGGGCCGCCGCTTGCGGGGGCGCCGCGCCGAGCGATACCGGGCCGGGTGTGTCCTCGGCCGGGGGCGGCAGCCTGGGGGGCACGCTCTCCCACTGGGCGGCCCGATAGATCTCGGTCAAGCTCACGGCCGACCGGCGCAGGACATAGTCTTCGGGGTTCGGCAGCATCGCCGTGAACGGCCAGTGGTACGGCATCTTGTCACCGCCGGTCCCGGTCTGGATCAGACCGTCCTCGGTGACGGTGGCGCCGCGGCCGAAGATCAGATCGG
>JANQKE010000036.1 GCA_028281265.1 Alphaproteobacteria bacterium
ACCTGCGTTCAGATGGACTCATCTGAACGCAGATAAGTTGATCTATTTCAAAGATTTAGAGCATCTTATCTGCGTCCGTTCGGACGCAGGATGCTCTAAACCGCCGGTCGCAGGGCTGCGGCGGGGCCGGCACGCCGCACCGGCCCCGTCGCGACGGCAGGGAGGAGGAAGGGCCCGACATCGGGCTCGCCAAGGCGGCCGGGGGCCATCGGCACGAGGTGCCGGTGCCGCCATGGCCGCATCGGGCCCGCCCGCGCCGGCCACCGGCGGGGGGGACGGAACCGGCGTCCGGGCGGGCGAGCCCATCAACGCGGCCGCATCCGCTCTCAGGACATGGCTGTGGCGTTGATGGGTCGACTGTGCCCGTCTAAAAATCCTATGTCAAGAATAAAAACCTATACCGATCCGGCAGCGACCATCCGGGCCGCGGTGATCACCAGGGTCTCGGGACGGAACGGTTTGGCCAGGACCGTGGTGCCGTCGGGGACGTCGGACCGATCATGGGGTGCGTAGCCGGTCATCAGCACGACCGGTGTGTCGGGGGCCTGTCGGCGCAAGGCACGGGCCAGCGACAGACCGTCCATCCCCGGCATGGCGACGTCACTGATCACCAGATCGAACGGGCCCGCCGGGAGCATCGCCAGGGCAGCGGCGCCATCGGCAGCCGTCAGGACGTCGTGGCCCGCCTCGGTCAGGATGCCTTCGTACAAGGACCGCAGATCGTCATCATCCTCGACCAGCAGGATCAGCCGGCGCCCGACCCCGGGCGGAACGGCCGTTTTCGGGACCGTGGCGCGATCGGCCAGCGACCGCCCCCGGGTTAGCCCGGCGCTCAGGGTCGCCCCCCGGCGCACCGCGTCCTCGATGCGTCGGGCATGGGTCCGCGCCGCCTCGGCATCGGGCGACAGCCGCTCCAGGAGGCGGGCCGAGCCGTCGATGATCGCCAGGAGGTTGTTGAGATCATGGGCGACCGCCCCCGCTTCGGCTTCGCCGAGCTTGGACGGCTCCCGTGCGGCAGGGCGGAAAGGCCGGGCAGGGCGCCGGCCGGCGGCCACGGCGTAGCCCAGGGGCAGGAGCCCGGCCAGCCCGGCCATGGCCATCAGGGTGCCCAGCCTGCGGCTGTCGGTGACCAGATCCCCATGAGCCTCGGTGATGTCGGTCAGGACCTCGACCTGCCCGCCGCCGGCGATCGGGACGCTGCTGGCCACCAGGGTCTGCCCCGCGGGACCACCGGCGCCGACCAGCGGAAAATCCGCACGGGCGATCACGATGTCGCTCCGTCCGGCCGGTGCCGGGGTGGACGGGCGCGTCAGGTCCACCCAGCGCGTCGCCGCCGATTGTCCGACCGACTGCCCGACCGACCCGTCGGGGGCGCGCCAGCGGACCGCGACCACACCGGACAAGGCGTTGCGCACCTGCACCAGCCGATCGGGGCTCGGCGCGGTCAAGTCCGGCGTGCCGAGCAGCACGCCCACCGCCGTCCCGCCGGCTCCCCAGGTGACGCGGGCACACAATCGGTCGAGCCCTTGCTCGTAGCTCGCCCGGACCGACTGCAGGCCGAACGCCGCTCCCCCCATCAGGGCGAGGCCGACCAGCCCGGCGGTCCATCGAAGCAGCGGAAGTGGCGGCAAGCTGTTGGGTCTCCCAAGGGCGGCGACGATGCCGGGTCCCGTGTCCCCGGCGCGCGGCATGGCGCATGCTGATGTAGTGCGTCGGACCGGTTACCACGATGTTGCGGCAAACACGATTTGGCGAGGCCTCACGGATTTGTCATGGTTTCGGCAAGAGGGTGCGAAACCGTAAACGCAGGTTCGGCCGGTTGGGGATCGCGCGGTGTGGGATCCGGGGCGGATCGGGCGGCGGGCTTCGGACACCCCGGAGGAAACCAGGATCGGACCAGGACGGGATCAAGACGGAGACGATGCCGGATACGACTGCGAATCGGGCCCCCCTCGGCCCGCAGGACTGGATCGATGCGGCCATGGTGCTGTTGGCGGAGCGGGGCGTGGACGGGGTCAAGGTCGACGTGCTGGCCCGCCGCATCGGGATCACCCGCGGCAGCTTCTACTGGCATTTCCCGGACCGGGCTGCCCTCTTGCGCGAGATGCGGGAGCATTGGGCGTTCGAGGCCACCGAAACGGTGATCGACGAGGCCGATGCGCTGGGGGCGCCGCCGCGCGCCCGCTTGCAGGACGTCCTGTCGCGCTGGACCGAGGCCATGGCCTCGGCGATCGAGCGGGCCATGCGGGACTGGGCGCGTACCGACCCGGCGATGGCCGACCGTCTCGCGGCGATCGACCGGCGGCGCCTGGCCTATCTGGAAGGCCTGGTCTGGGCCGCGGGCGTGGCGCCGGAGCGGGCGGGGCTGCGGGCGCTGCTGCTGTACGGGCTGGTGCTGGCCGCCGCCGCGGGCACGGTGCTGCCCCCGGGCGACGCATCCGCCACGGCTCACATCGACCCGGCGATCGATCTGGCGCTCACGGCGTAAGCCCGGCGCTCACGCGGCCTGCGCCCGGTTGCGGAACAGCAGCCGAACGCAGAAACCCAGCCGCTCCTCCGCCGGTGTCGCCAGCCATTGCTCGATCGTCTGTTCGGCCGTATCGATGTGCTCGGCCACATCGTCAGCTGAGAAGCTCGCGGCCGGATTGTAGTCGGCATCGTGCCGCAGCCGCTGCAGGGCGACGAACTCGACGGCCAATCGGCGATGTGGCTCCGCCAATGTCCGAAGCCATTCGCGGTCCGAACAGGCCCGGCGGGCGGCACCGTGATCCAGAGAACGGTAGACACGAAGCCAACTGGCCGTGCCGGTCTCTCCCGGTCCATGTGATACGAGCAGATCCGCCGACTGGCGCGCGATCACGTGAAGAACGCCATAGTAGATCGTACTGATCGCCCGTCGGGGAGCGACGTCCCCACCCGGAGCGTCCAGCAGACTACGAGCGCAGGCCAGGCAGTCATGCCACGCCAGCATGCCGCTTCACGAATTCGGCTTCCGGAGTGAAGGATGTCACCGGGTCCGAAGCCAGACCCAGTTCGACTGCCATCTCCCAAATGCGCATGCGGAAGTCCATGGTTCTGTTGACAGGCAGACGCTCACCGCGTTTGCGGTAGACCACCGTGACGAACACCACGGGCTCGTCGTCGGGGCCGGTGTCGCGGCGCAGGTCGATGCCGGCGATCAGTTCGGGGCCGAAATAGGCTTCCGCCTCGGCCCGGATGCGGTCGGCGATCCGCTGGTCTGACGCCAGGTGTCCATCCGGCACGGTCGGGTTCCTCTCCCCCAGGGCGCGTGGCCGGCAAGCGCGGAGCGGACCACGCCGCACTGTACCACCGATGCGGGCGCGACCGAAGGGGCATGCACGGGTAGGCAGTGCTACGGCTCGCATGGCCTCGCCGACAGGGCTCCGGCGGCGCCCGCAGACGACCGCGGTGCCGCCGCGATGCCCGGCTGGCGCGCCCCTGGTCCGCATCTCGCCCGTGCCTATTGTAGCATCGGCCGGTGCTTGCTATTCGCACGCGCCGTCGGGCAGGGTGACCCGAACTCCGTGACCGTTCCGGTCCGGCGCTTGAAACCGGATCCCCGATCTTCGAGCCCTTCCTTTACGTTTCGAGCCTGGTGCCATGAAGCTCGCCATCCTGAAAGAGCGCCGTGCCGGCGAGGCACGGGTCGCCGCCACCCCCGATACGGTCAAGCGCCTGAAGGGCCTGGGTCTGGATGTGGTGGTGGAGACCGGTGCCGGCCAAGGCGCCAGCATCCCGGACGGTGCGTTCGAGGCCGGGGGTGCGGCCATCGCCCCCGATCTGGCGTCCGCGGCCGCGGACGCCGATATCGTCTTCAAGGTCCAGCGGCCGCTGCTGCCCGGCGAAGCGGATGTCGATGAGCTGGCGCCGATGAAGGCGGGGGCGCTTCTGGTCTCCACGCTCGCGCCCTACGATGCGCGGGACAGCCTGCAGGCCTATGCGGACAAGGGGATCGCGGCCTTTGCGATGGAGCTGATGCCGCGCATCACCCGGGCACAGTCGATGGATGTGCTGTCGAGCCAGTCGAACCTGGCCGGCTATCGGGCGGTGCTGGACGCCGCCACGCAATACGGCCGGGCGATGCCGATGATGATGACCGCCGCCGGCACGGTGGCGCCGGCCAAGCTGTTCGTCATGGGGGTCGGTGTCGCCGGTCTGCAGGCGATCGCCACCGCCCGACGCCTGGGCGCGGTCGTCTCCGCCACCGATGTGCGGCCGGCGACCAAGGAACAGGTGCAGAGCCTCGGTGCGAGCTTCATCGCCGTCGAGGACGAGGAGTTCAAGGCGGCCGAGACCGCCGGCGGCTATGCCAAGGAGATGTCGGATGCCTACAAGGCCAAGCAGGCCGAGTTGGTCGCATCGCATATCGCCAAGCAGGACATCGTCGTCACCACCGCCCTGATCCCAGGCCGCCCCGCCCCGGTGCTGATCAGCGAAGACATGGTCAAGACCATGAAGCCGGGCTCGGTGATCGTCGACCTGGCGGTCGAGCGCGGCGGCAACTGCCCGTTGTCCAGACCCGGCGAGGTGGTGGTCACGGACAACGGGGTGACGATCGTGGGTTTCACCAATGTGGCGAGCCGGCTGGCGACCGACGCGTCGGCCCTGTACGCCAAGAACCTGCTCAATTTCATCCAGCCCTTGATCGAGACGGGTGAGGCCGGCCCGGCGCTCAGGATCGACTGGGACGACCAGATCATCACCGGCACCTGCCTGACGCGGGACGGCAAGGTCGTCCATCCGACCTTCGCCCCCGACGCGGGCTGAGCCGTTTCCGGTTGGCAACCGAGGTTGCTTGAGGAGTCCTTGATCCGATGACCCCTGAAGAAATCCTGGAGCGGGCCCAGGCGCTCCTGTCCGAAACGCAAGCGCTGGCCGAACAGGCCGCAGCCCTGGCGGCGGAAGCCCAGGCGGCAGCGCAGCCGATCGCCGGAGCCGCCGTCGGCGGGGGGAGCGGGCTCGACTTCCTGCTGGTCGGACTGACCGTTTTCGTGCTCGCCTGCTTCGTCGGCTATTACGTGGTCTGGAACGTCACCCCGGCCCTGCACAGCCCGCTGATGGGGGTCACCAACGCGATCTCCTCGGTGATCATCGTCGGTGCCCTGATCGCCGCCGGCCCGGCCGATTTCACCTTCAGCTCCTTCATGGGGTTCCTGGCGGTGACCCTGGCCTCGGTGAACATCTTCGGCGGCTTCATCGTCACCCAGCGCATGCTGTCCATGTACAAGAAGAAGCAGAAGTAAGGGGCCCGGACCGATGGCAAGCTTCGCGGTTCTCGCCTACCTGGTCTCCAGCGTCTGCTTCATCCTGGCGCTGCGCGGCCTTTCATCGCCGGAGACGGCCCGGCAGGGCAACATCTTCGGCATCGCCGGCATGGCGATCGCCATTGTGACCACCCTGGCCCTGGCCGACGTGGTCAACTACCTCGCCATCCTGCCGGGCGTCGTCGTCGGCGGGGCGGTCGGTACCGTCATCGCCATGCGGATCCAGATGACGGCCCTGCCGCAACTGGTCGCGGCGTTTCACAGCCTCGTCGGTCTGGCGGCCGTGTTCGTCGCCGCGGCGGCGTTCTTCAACCCGGCCGCCTACGGGATCGGGGAATACGGCGCGATCAAGATCGGGAGCCTGATCGAGATGTCGATCGGGGTGGCGATCGGGGCGATCACGTTCTCCGGCTCGGTGATCGCGTTCGCCAAGCTGCAGGGGATCATGAGCGGCAAGCCGCTGGTCTTCCCCTATCAGCACCCGCTGAACGCGCTGTTGGGCCTGGTTACCGTGGCTTTGGTCGTCGCCTTGTGCACCGGCCAGTCGCCGGTGGTGTTCTGGGCGATCGTCGTCATCGCCCTGGCGCTGGGCTTCCTGTTGATCCTGCCGATCGGCGGGGCCGACATGCCGGTCGTCGTCTCGATGCTGAACAGCTATTCCGGCTGGGCGGCCGCGGGCATCGGTTTCACGTTGCAGAACAACCTCTTGATCATCACCGGTGCGCTGGTCGGTGCGTCCGGTGCGATCCTGTCCTACATCATGTGCAAGGGCATGAACCGGTCGATCATCAACGTGATCCTCGGCGGGTTCGGTGGCGAAACCGCCGCGGTGGCCGCCGGCAGCGGCGAGGAGAAGCCCGTCAAGCAAGGCTCGGCCGACGACGCCGCGTTCATCATGCAGAACGCCCAATCCGTGATCATCGTCCCGGGCTACGGCATGGCCGTCGCACAGGCCCAGCACGCGCTCAGGGAGATGTCGGACCTCCTCAAGGGCGAAGGCGTCGATGTGAAATACGCGATCCACCCGGTCGCCGGCCGGATGCCGGGGCACATGAACGTGCTGCTGGCCGAGGCCAACGTGCCGTATGACGAGGTGTTCGAGCTCGACGACATCAACCGCGACTTCGGCACGGCGGACGTGGCCTTCGTGATCGGTGCCAACGACGTCACCAACCCGGCGGCCAAGACCGATCCGGCGAGCCCGATCTTCGGTATGCCGATCCTCGACGTCGACAAGGCCAAGACGGTGCTGTTCGTCAAGCGGTCGATGGCTTCGGGCTATGCCGGGGTGCAGAACGAGCTGTTCTTCCGCGACAACACCATGATGCTGTTCGGCGACGCCAAGAAGGTGTGCGAGGAAATCGTCAAGGCGCTCGATTGAGGAGCCCGTCTCGGCCGGAACCTCGGCCCGGCCGACGGTGACGGGGCACAACGCGGAGCACCGCCCCCCTCGTGTTCCGGTGCCGTCCCGGCCGCCGTGCGATGCGCTCTGCGGGATCCCGGCCGCTCCAGGACCGTATCGCCGGCCCGGCTTTCCGTATCCCCCAGCGTCCACGCGGCCGGGAGACTTCCGCCCGCCTTCAGGCGGCGATCTTGGTGCGCGACAAGGTCGCCATGAAGGTCAGCACCCGCTGCACGTCGCCGTACCGATCGACGACCGGCAGCAGCAGATACTCCACCAACAGGAAGTCGCGGTCGACCCATTCCAGCGGGACCGTGTCGAAGACCGGTTCTCCTCGGGCGATGCAGGACCGGTACTGGATGTGCCAGTACTCCTTCCAGTCCCGCAGCGGGAGTTCGTCGAGGTACCGGCCGACCATCTGCGTGCCGAACAGATGGCAGACTTCGTCGCCGGCGACCCGGATGCGGAACCGCCCGTCCTGGATCGGCCCGATCCGTTCGACCAACGCGACCCAGGGCAGGAGCCTGCGGAACTCCGAGGGATCCACATCGTCGAAACCCAAGGTACGATCGATGCCCGCCCGTTCGAGGTACCAGCTCAACCCGTCCTGGCAGGGGCCGCTTCGGGGCATGAGCGGCGTCACCGGATGGCGATCCGACCGATCACCGGGATACCGTTCCTGGTAGTCCGCCAGGACCGCTTCCAGGGTCCGGCCATCCTTGAACGTGACCTGCAGATCTTCGGCGATCGGCTCGGCATCCCGCAAGCGCGGGAGCATGCTCGCCAGCCGGTTGGCCAAGGCCCGTTTTTCGATCTCCAGGCCGCGATCGGTGATCTCGATCCGGTTCAGCAACTCTACAGCGCACAGGAGCTCGCGTCTGGTGCCTGCCTTCATGATATGGTGCTCCATTGCGAGAGTCTGAGGATCGGTACAGCCACCCAAGCCCATCAAAGGTTAACCAAACGTTGTGCCAGACAAAGTTGTCTGGAGAATGCTGTCTCTCTCGGAAATGACATAGAGCGGTGTGATGAAGGACAAGACGAACAGCGGTACGTAAAACGTCGGATGCGGCCGTCCCCGAGACTCCGTTCCCGCCGATGACGGCGGGTATTGGCGGGTGATCCCGGTGCGGCCCGCTGCCGGGCGATCGAGCCTGTGACGTCCTGTCGCACCTCTGCCCGTCCGGCGTGCCCTGCTGTCGAGGCCTCGCCGGTACGCCGGACGAGGCCGGCCCGCGGCTATAGAGCCGGCACCATGCGGATCAGGGCGTCATGGGCGATGTCCGCCGCGGCGGACGCGATCTGGGGGGCCATCCCTTCCAGCTCCGCAAGGCTGGTGCGCAGCACCGTGCCCGTGACCGACAGGCTGCCGAACAGCTCCCCGCCGGGGGAGCGGATCGGCACGGCGACGCAGATGATGCCGGGTTCGTGCTCCTCCCGGTCGACGGCATAGCCGCGTGCCCGGATCGCCGCCAGTTCGGCTCTGAGCGCGTCCTCGGTCACCAGGGTGTTGGGGGTATGCTGCCGGAAGCTCTGCCGGACGACCGCCCGATCCTGCGCGTCCGCTGTCAGGAAGGCCAGCATCGCCTTGCCGACGCCGGTGCAGTAGGCCGGGGCGATCTTGCCGGTAGAGGAGTACATCGGCACCGCCTGGGCGGCGACCCGCTTGTCGAGATAGAGCACCTGACCCTGGTCGAGCTGGGCCAGGTGCAGGGTCTCCCCGATCTCCGCCATCAGCCGGTCGAGCACCGGCCGTGCCGCTTCGGCGAGACCCGAATGGCGCCACGCCGTATGCGCCAGCCGCATCAGCCGGGGACCCAGGGAATAGGTCTGCGTCCGCGGCTCGAACACCAGCATGCCTTCACCGGTCAGCGTCCGCAGCAGGCGGTGCAAGGTCGCCTTGGGGAACGGGCTGTCCGACAGCAGGGTGGTGAAACGGACCGGCTCTCCGGCTTCGGCGACCCGGTCGAGCAGCGACAGGGCCTTGGCCACCGTGCCGTCGCCCAGCATGGTCCCGCGTGTCCGACTGGCTTCCATACGCCTTGCGTCCGCCTGCATTCCTGCACCGATCATTCCGCATAGCGGGTTGACAGTTCCGCCTCGGGATCGGCAAGATAGTTCAGAATACGAAATCAAGTTCCGAATAATGGAACAAAATCACCGTCGGGTAGTCCTGTCAAGGGACGAATACACGGCGGAACCGGGCCGGGCCGGCATCAGCCCGTGTCCGACAACCGATCGGGAGGATCCAGGATGCGTTTGAACTCCAAGGCTCTGCTCGCGGCCACCGCCGCTGTCGCTCTGGCCGCCGGCTCCGCCTCGGCGCGGGAGCTGGTGATCAATGCCAATACGTCCGACCCCGCACCCCGCGCGGCCTTCGAGTCGATCGTCGAGCAGTTCGAAGCCGAGCATCCGGACATCGACGTCAGCTTCAACATCTTCGAGCACGAGGCCTACAAGACCGCGATCCGCAACTGGCTGGGGGCCGAGCCGCCGGACGTGGTGTTCTGGTTCGCCGGCGAGCGGATGAACACCTTCGTGCAGCGTGGCCTGTTCGAGGACGTCTCCGACGTCTGGGACGAGAACGGCCTGCACGAGGCGATGGGGGCAGCCCGCTCGGCGCTCACCGTCGACGGTGCGCAATACGGCGTGCCGTTCACCTATTATCAGTGGGGCATCTACTACCGCCGGGATATTTTCGAGGAACACGGGCTCGCCGCGTTCGAGACCTATGACGAACTGATCGCGGCTTGCGAAACCCTCAGCGCCGCGGGCATCGCGCCGGTGACCATCGGCACCAAGTTCCTGTGGACCGCGGCCGGCTGGTTCGACTACCTCAACCTGCGCACCAACGGGCTCGACTACCACATGAGCCTGATGGCCGGTGAGGTGCCGTACACCGATGACGGTGTGCAGGCGACCTTCGACAACTGGGAACGCGCCATCGACGCCGGCTGCTTCATCGACGATCACACCGCCTATTCCTGGCAGGAAGCCATCCCGTTCATCATCCAGGGCGAAGCGGCGATGTATCTGATGGGCAATTTCCTCAGCCCGTTCTTTCCGGAAGAGGATCGGGACCTCTACGGGTTCATGCCGTTCCCGCAGATCGACCCCGATATGGGCATGTATGAGGATGCGCCGATCGACACGGTGCACATCCCCGTCGGCGCCGAGAACCCGGACGATGCCCGGCTGTTCCTGGCCTTCGTCGCCCGGCCGGAAATCCAGACCGAGTTGAACGAGGCGCTGCTGCAACTGCCGCCGCATGCCGATGCGCAAGTCGGGGACGATCCGTTCCTGCAGGCGGGTTTCGCCATGCTGAACGCCGCCGACGGCATCGCCCAGTTCTACGACCGCGACACCGATCCGGAGATGGCACGGGCCGGCATGGAAGGCTTCCAGCAGTTCATGGTCGCCCCGGACCGGCGGGACCGGATCCTCAGCCAGCTCGAGCGGACCCGTCAGCGCATCTTCGAATAGTCCCCGCCGCCGGGGCCTGGGGGGCGTCCCCTCCCCGGCCGGGGGGGCCGTGCAGCGTCCGCCGCTGCCGGCTCCCGGCCACCCCGGGGCTCGGGCTTCCTCCGCGCTGACACGAAAGGACGGAAGGCCGTCCCTCCGGCCTTCCGTCCTCCCCCCTTCACGGCCGTCCTGGTAGGTCGCGCATGACGGATACGTTCCTGCCTTCCCGTCCGGTGCCGCGCAGCGGGTTCCGGACCTGGTTCGACCGGCACCAGACCCGCATCGCGCCATGGGTGTTCCTGTCGCCCGCGTTGGTGCTGTTCGCCGTCTACGTGATCTACCCGATCGTGCAGAGCTTCTGGATCAGCCTGCACGACTGGGACGGGCTCGGGCCGATGGAGTTCATCGGGCTCGGCAACTATGTCGAGCTGCTCCTGTACGATTTCGATTTCGAGACGGCCGTCATCAACAACGTCAAATGGCTCGTTCTGTTCATGCTGTCGCCGGTGTTCGGACTGGCGACGGCCCTGTTCCTGAACCAGAACGTGTGGGGCATCCGCTTCGTCAAGAGCCTGTTCTTCTTCCCCTTCGTGATCAGCCAGGTCGTCGTCGGCCTAGTGTTCACCTGGTTCTACGATCCGGCCAACGGTCTGCTGAACGTCATTCTGGAGGGGCTCGGCCTGCCGGGGATCAGCCCGCTGAGTTCCGAGACCTATGTGACGTTCTGGATCATCGCTGCCGGCCTGTGGCCGCAGACCGCCTACTGCATGATCCTCTATCTGACCGGGCTCAACAATGTGGACGCCGAGCAGGTCGAGGCCGCCCGCATCGACGGGGCGTCGAGCTGGACCATGCTGCACAAGATCATCCTGCCGCAGCTCTGGCCGGCGACCTTCCTGGCGATCGTGGTGACGGTGATCGGTTCGCTCCGCAGCTTCGACCTGATCGCCATCATGACCAATGGCGGGCCGTGGGGCAGCTCCACCGTCCTGGCCTTCAAGATGTACGAGGAGGCCCTGTTCAATTACCGCATGGGCTATGGTGCGGCCGTCGCCGTCATCCTGTTCCTGTTCATGAGCGTGTTCATCGCCTGGTTCCTGACCCGGCTGGTCCGGCAGGAGCGCTGAGCCGATGTTTCCCACCCCGATCCACAAGCGCGGTACCGCGGCCAACATCACCTATCGGGTGGCTCTGTGGGTCAGCCTGGTGGTGTGGCTGCTGCCCTTGATCGCCGTGGCCCTGACCTCGGTCCGGACGCTGGAGGACATCACCCGCGGCAACTACTGGGGCTGGCCGACCGAGATCCTGTGGTACCAGAACTATGTCGAGGCGTTCACCCGGACGCCCTTGGCCCGGTACATGCTGAACTCGGTACTGATCACCGTACCGACGGTGATCGGCTCGGTCGCCCTGGCGGCCATGGCCGGCTTCGCCCTGGCCCAGTACCGCATCAGCCCGGTGGTCCTGACCCTGACGGTGGGCGTGGTGATCGCGGTTTTCATGGTCACCAATATCGGGGTGTCGGCGACCTTGCTGCTCGGTTTCGTCGCCGCCGTGGTCGCGTCGGCGTGGCTCTTGCGGCGGTCGAGATGGCCCGGAGAGCTGCTGCTGTTCGCGATGTTCATCGCCGGCAACTTCATCCCGTTCCAGATCCTGATGATCCCGGTGCGGGAGCTTACCCGGTCGCTGGGCATGTATGACAGCATCGAAGGTCTGGTGGTGTTCCACATCGCCTTTCAGACCGGGTTCTGCGTGTTGTTCATGCGCAACTTCATCAAGGCGCTGCCCTACGAAGTGATCGAGGCGGCCCGGATCGAAGGGGCCAACGAGTTCCAGCTTTTCTGGTACGTGATCCTGCCCCTGGTCCGGCCGGCCTTGGCCGCCCTGTCGGTACTGATCTTCACCTTCATCTGGAACGATTACTTCTGGGCCCTGGTGCTGGTGCAGTCCGACAGCGCCCAGCCGATCACCGCCGGCATCCAGGCCCTGCGCGGGCAATGGGTGGCGAGCTGGCAGCTCATCTCCGCCGGGTCGATCATCGCCGCCCTGCCGCCGGTGATCATGTTCTTCGCCATGCAGCGCCACTTCATCGCCGGCTTGACGCTGGGAGCGGTGAAGTGACCGAGAGCTTTCGCGCCTGGCGCCTGGATGCGCCGGGTGTGACGTGGGTGTTCGCGGGCGAGGGTGACGGGCTGCCCTGCTGTCTCCATTGGGGGGCCGCCCTGCCGGCGGATGAGGATCTGGAGGCGCTGGCGACGGCCTTGCGGCCGGCCTTGCCCAAGGCCCGGCTCGATGGGCGCGCGCCCTTGAGCCTGAGCCCCGAGCACCGCCGCGGCTGGTTCGGCCATCCGGGGCTGATGCTGCGCACCCAGGACGGGCCGCTGGACCCGCTGTTCCGGCTCGAAGGGGTCGACGCCGCCCCTGACCGTCTGGTTTGGACGGCCCGCGACCCGCGCCGGGGGTTGGCCCTGACCCTGACGGTCGCGCTGGACCCCCAGACCGGTGTGCTGGTCGCGAACACGGCGCTGGAGACCGACCGGCCGCTGGCCGTCGATTGGCTGCCGGCGCCGGTCCTGCCGATCCCCGACGATCATGACGAGATCCTGGAGTTCGCCGGCCGCTGGACCGGCGAGTTCCAGCCCCAGCGGGCCAAGCTGCGGGTCGGCGCCCATATGCGCGAGAGCCGGGAAGGGCGGACCGGGCATGCCAGCCCGCCCTACGCCGCCTTCCTGACCCCGACCACCAACATGACCGAGGGCCGGGCCCTGGGGATCCAGCTCGCCTGGTCCGGCGGTCACCGCCTGGTGGTGGAGGAGGAGCCGGACGGGCGCCGCCAGGTGCAGATGGGCGCGGCCTTGCGGGCCGGCGAGGTGCGGCTGGCGCCGGGGCAGAGCGTCGCCAGCCCGGCCCTGGTCGCCGCGGTCTCGACACAGGGGCTCGGCGGCCTCGCCCGGGCCTTTCACCGCCATATCCGCCGGTCGGTGGTCCGGTTCCCCGATCCGCAGCGGCCGCGGCCGGTTCATTACAATTGCTGGGAGGCGATCTATTTCGCGCACGATCTCGCCGTTCTGAAGGAGATCGCCAGCCGGGCCGCCGCCCTGGGTGCCGAGCGCTTCGTGCTCGACGATGGCTGGTTCCGCGGCCGGTCGGACGACGACCGGGCGCTGGGCGACTGGACGGTCGATCCGATCCGCTATCCCGACGGCCTCGGCCCGCTGATCGCCCATGTCGAGGGCCTGGGCATGCGCTTCGGGCTGTGGGTCGAGCCGGAGATGATCTCGGCCGACAGCGCGCTGTATGCCGAGCATCCGGACTGGGTGCTGGGCGGTGCCGTGCAGGATCAGCCCTCCGGCCGGCGGCAATACGTGCTCGACAAGGCCAAGCCCGAGGTCGCCGAGCATATCTTTGCCCGGCTCGACGCGCTGCTGACGGAGTACCCGATCGACTATCTGAAATGGGACCACAACCGGCCCTTGGTCGGCGCCACCGCCGCCCAGGCCCGGGCGGTCGACCGGTTGCTCGGCCGGGTCCGCGCGGCCCATCCCCATGTCGAGATCGAGAGCTGTTCGGGCGGCGGCGGCCGGATCGATCTCGGCATCCTCGCCCACACCCACCGGGTCTGGCTGTCGGACAGCAACGACGCGTTGGTTCGCCTGACGATGCAGCATTGGGCGAGCCTGATGCTGCCGCCGGAGGTCACCGGGTCCCATGCGGGTCCGCGGGTCTCGCACACCTCGGGGCGGGAGCTGGCGATGGGCTTCCGCGCCTGGGTCGCCGCCCAACGGCATATGGGCTACGAGTTCGATCCGCGCGAGCTGACCGGCCCCGAAGCCCTCACCGTCGCCCGCGTCACCGCCTGGTGGAAGGCCAACCGCGATTGGCTGTTGTCCGGAGATCTCTATCCGCTCGACCCGCCCGACCCGGCGGTGATCGCGGAGCTGCACCTGGCGGCCGATGGCGGCCGGTTCGTCGTCTTCGCCGGTCAGGCGACCGAAAGCGCGCGGTCGGTGCCGCGGGGCGTGCGCCTGGCCGGGCTCGATCCGGCGGCGCGCTACCGGATCCGCCTGACCAACCGGGACGACGCCAGCGGCCAGGCGGTCGCCGATCCGGCCGGGCTGACCAGCGCCGGCGCCGAGGGCTTGGTCCTCTCCGGTGCGGCGCTGATGCACCGGGGGCTCGCCATGCCGGCCGGTTTCCCCGCCACCCTGTGGGTGATCGAAGGCGAAAGGTTGAGCGGATGACCGGCACCGGTCCCCATAGGCCGGGGAGAGCCGAAGGCGAACCCCGGCGCGCGGTCCCGTACCCTGACAGGCTGGGGTTCACTGCGCTCTCCCCAGCCCATCGGTCATCCGGTGACCGCCGGTACGAGGCCGAGCGGGGGAGCCACCGATGACCGTCGCCGCAACCTTCCCCGACCTCAAGGGCGCCTCGGTGTTCATCACCGGGGGCGGGGCCGGCATCGGTGCTGCCTTGACCGAAGGGTTCCTTGCGCAAGGGGCCAGGGTCGCCTTCGTCCAGCGCTCCGACGCCTCGGCGTTCGTCGAGCGGATGGCGGCGGCTCACGGCACGGTACCGCTGTTCCTGCCCTGCGACGTGACCGACGTCCCGGCGCTCCGGACCGCGATCGCCCAGGCCGCCGAGGCCCATGGGGCCGCCACCGTCCTGGTCAGCAACGCCGCCGACGACACCCGACACACCACCGCCGAGATGACCGTCGAGGCCTGGGACCGGAACCAGGCGATCAATCTGCGGCCCTATTTCTTCGCCGCCCAAGCGGTGGTGCCGGGGATGGCGGCGGCCGGCGGCGGGTCGATCGTCAACATGTCCTCGGTCAGCTATATGATGGGCAATGCCGGCTATCCGTCCTATGCCGCGGCCAATGCCGCCATCACCGGGCTGACCCGGGCGCATGCGCGGGAGTTCGGCCCCGACAACATCCGGGTCAACGCGCTGATGCCGGGCTGGGTGATGACCGAGCGGCAGAAGCGGCTGTGGGTCACCGGGGAGGCGATCGAGGAGACCCTGCACCGGCAATGCCTGAAGGAGCCGTTGCAGCCGGCCGACATCGTCGGCGGCGTCCTGTTCCTGGCTTCCGGCGTCTCGCGCATGATGACCGGCCAGGCGCTGGTGATCGACGGCGGTGTGGTGGTGACGGGATGAGGGAACCGCCTACCTGGATCGCGGTCGATTGGGGCACCTCGCGCTTGCGCGCCTGGGCGATGGGGCCGGACGACCGGCCGCTGGAGGCGCAGGCCAGCGAGGCCGGGATGGCGCGCCTGGATCGGGAGGCCTTCGCACCGACCCTCGCCGCCCTGCTGGGGGGGTGGCTGGATCCGGCCCGGCCCCGCGACGTCGTCATCTGCGGGATGGCCGGCAGCCGGCAGGGCTGGTGCGAGGCGCCCTACCGCACCGTGCCCGTGCCCCTGTCCGGCTTGTCCGGCCATCTGGTGACGGTCCCCGACGCCCCCGCCGGGGCGATCGTGCGGATCGTGCCGGGTCTCCGCCAGCTCTCCCCGCCCGACGTGATCCGGGGGGAGGAAACGCAGCTCGCCGGCCTGCTGGCCCTTAAGCCCGCCTTCGCCGGCGTGGTGTGCCTGCCCGGGACCCACAGCAAATGGGCGGAGATGGTGGACGGCGCGGTGACGCGGTTCGCCACCGTGATGACGGGGGAGCTGTTCGATCTGCTCGCCCATCGCTCGATCCTGCGGCATTCGGTCGACGATACGGCCTGGGATCAGGCCGCCTTCGACGCGGCGGTCGGCGACGCCCTGGCCGATCCGGCCCGGGTGTCGGCGCGGCTGTTCGGCGTCCGGGCCGGCGCGCTGGTGGGCGACCAGCCGCCGGCGGCTGCGATCGCCCGGCTCTCGGGCCTGTTGATCGGGCAGGAGCTGGCGGCCGTGCTGGCACCGTCGGAGAGCGATCGGCCGGTCGCCCTGGTCGGGGCCAGCCGCCTGACCGCGCTGTACGCCCGCGCGCTCGACCGGATGGATCGATCGGTGACCCGGTTCGACGGGGACGACCTCGTCGTGGCCGGGCTGTCGCGTCTGCGGGCCGCGGCCCGCCCCCATGACACCGTCCAGCGGGAGACCGTCCGATGACCCGACCGCTCATCGCCATTCTGCGGGGGATCGCGCCGGCGCAGTCGGTCGCGGTGGCCGATCGGCTGCTGGCCGCCGGCATCACCCGGATCGAGGTACCGCTCAACAGCCCCGATCCGCTGGAGAGCATCGCCCTGCTGGCCGCCGAGTTCGGCGATCGGGCCCAGATCGGCGCCGGCACGGTGCTCGACGCCTACGCCATCGACCGGGTGGCCGCGGCCGGCGGCACCCTGATCGTCGCCCCCAACTGCGATCCGGCGGTGATCCGCCACGCCAAGTCGAGAGGGCTGGAGATCCTGCCCGGCGTGTTCACGGCGACCGAGTGCTTTCAGGCGCTGGCGGCCGGCGCGGACGGGCTCAAGCTGTTCCCGGCCTTCCAGATGGGGCCGGCCGGGCTCAAGGCGCTCAAGGCCGTCCTGCCGCCGGGCTCGGCCACCTATGCCGTGGGTGGGGTCGACGCACCCGGCTTCGCGGTCTGGCTGCAGGCCGGGGTGACCGGGTTCGGGCTCGGCACCGCGCTCTACCAGCCGGCCTACACCCTCGATGCCATCGCCGAGCGGGCGGCCCATGCGGTGGCCGCCTACGACGACGCCATCGCCGACCAGGACTGACCCCATGACCGGACCCCGCCATATCGGCGTCTGCTACTACCCCGAGCACTGGCCGGAAGCGGGCTGGGCCGAGGATGCCCGGCGGATGGCGGAGACCGGCCTCACCCGCGTGCGGATCGGCGAGTTCGCCTGGTCCCGGCTGGAGCCCGATCCCGGCCGGTTCGATTTCGGCTGGCTCGACCGGGCGATCGAGACCTTGGCGGCGGCCGGGCTCGGCATCGTCCTGGGCACCCCGACCGCGACCCCGCCGCGCTGGATGCTCGACCGGCACCCCGACATGCTGGCGGTCGATCGCGACGGCCGGCCGCGCGGCTTCGGCTCCCGCCGGCATTACTGCTTCAGCCATGAGGGCTACCGGGCCGAAGGGGTGCGCATCACCCGGGCGCTGGCCGAACGCTACGGCCGGCACCCCGCGGTCGTCGCCTGGCAGACCGACAACGAGTATGGCTGCCACGATACGGCCGTCTCCTATTCCCATGCCGCCCGGAAAGGCTTCCGACGCTGGCTGGCGAGCCGGTACGGCAGCGTCGCCGATCTCAACGCGGCTTGGGGCACCGTGTTCTGGTCGATGGAGTACCGGTCGTTCGAGGACATCGAACTGCCCCATGCCACGGTGACGGAGGCCAACCCCGCGCATTGGCTCGCCTTTCGCCGCTACAGCTCCGACCAGGTGGCCGCGTTCAACCGGGTCCAGGTCGACATGCTCCGAGAACATGCCCCCGGCGTGCCCATCCTGCACAACTATATGGGCGGGGAGACCGGGTTCGATCATTTCGATCTCGGCGCCGATCTCGACGGGGCGAGCTGGGACGTCTACCCGCTGGGGTACCTCGAAGTCGGCCTGCCGGGCGGCCGCGTGGAGACCCGCGACTTCATGCGCCAGGGCGATCCCGACTTCCAGGCCTTCCATCACGACCTTTACCGCGCGGTCGGCAGGGGCCGCTGGTGGATCATGGAGCTGCAGCCGGGACCGGTGAACTGGGCGCCCTACAACCCCGTGCCGCTCCCCGGCATGAGCCGGGCCTGGGCGCTGGAGGCGTTCGCCCATGGCGCGGAGACGGTGTGCTGGTTCCGCTGGCGCCAGGCCCCGTTCGCGCAAGAGCAGATGCATGCCGGTCTTCTCCGCCCCGACGGCCAGCCCGCTCCGGCCCTGGCGGAGGCGCGGCGGGTGGCCGACGACCTCGCGACCCTGGCGGCGGCGGCGCCGGTGGTCGGAGCCTCCCGGGCCGATGTGGCGCTGCTGTTCGACTACCCCTCCATCTGGGCCACGGAGATCCAGCCCCAGAGCCGGGGCTTCGATACGATCCAGTTGCTGCTGGATGCCTATCGCGCGCTACGCCGCCGGGGGCTGTCGGTCGACATCCTCGGCCCCACCGCCGAGAGCCTGTCGGGCTATCGGGCCGTGCTGGCACCGGGCCTGATCGTCTGGACGGAGGTCTGGCGGAACCTGATCGCCACCGCCGACGGACCGGTCCTGCTCGGCCCGCGCACCGGGGCCAAGACGCCCGAGCTGTCGATCCCGGCCGGCCTGCCGCCCGACTGTCCGGCGCTGATCGACCTCACCGTCGCCCGGGTCGAAAGCCTGCGCCCGGACGCGGGCGTCCCCCTCGCCGGCGGCGGGACCATCCGGCACTGGCGGGAGTTCGTGGAGCCCGGGGCCGGCGTGGCGACCGTCCTGGCTTGCGAGGACGGCACCCCGGCGCTGCTGACGGCCGGGGCGGTGTCCTACCTTGCCGGCTGGCCCGATGCCGTCGCCTTCGACCGGGTGCTGGACGCGGTGCTGCCGATCCGGCCCGGCGATCTGGCGGATCTGCCGGACGGCATACGCACGCGCCGGATGGGGGGACTGCAGGTGCTGATCAACTACGGCTCCAGCCCGGTCGACCTGACCGGCCGGCTGGCGGACCGGGACTGGGTCCTGGGCGGTCCCCATCTGGCCCCCGCCGATGTGGCCGCGTTCCGCCGATAGGGGGATGCGGCCTACCGCTGCGCCGCCGGGGCCGGGCGGCGCCGGGCCACCAGATCGGGGCAGAGGTCGGGGTTGACCGTGGCGGTGGTCTCCAGCGCCAGGGCGGCGCTGGCCAGGCCGTAGCCGACCGCGCGGTCGAGCGGCAGCCCGGTCCCCTGGCCGTACAGCACGCCGGCGACCAGCGCGTCGCCCGCTCCGGTGACGTCCACCTTGGCCGCCGGCAGGGCGGGGAAGAAGTCGTAGACCCGGTCCGAGCAGACGAACGCCCCTTGCGCACCGAGCGAGATCACCACCGCCCCGGTGCCGTGGGCGCGCAGGCGGTGCGCTGCCTCGGTCACGTCCAGCGGGGCGCGGATCGGCATGTCGGCCAGATAGGCGGCCTCGTCCCGATTGCAGAACAAAAGGTCGACCCGGTCGAGCTGCCGGGCGATCTTGCCGGCCTTGAGCACGGAGACCGGATCGGCCGCCAGCATCACATCGGCCGGCTTGGCGTCGAGCAGGCTCTCGATCGTGTCCGCCGGCAGGTTCGCATCGACGAACCAGATATCGTAGGCGGCAAGGCCGATCGGGATCGCGGTGGTCAGGTCCGGGGTCATCTCGTCGTAGATCGCCATGTCGGCGAAGGCGACCACCATCTCCCCGTCCGGGGCCAGGAGGGCGGTGTAGGTCGCGGTCGGGAACAGCCGGGAGCGGCCGACCATCGCCGTGTCGACCGACAGCGCCCGCAACCCCGCCAACAGCCCGTCGCCATCGGCATCCAGGCCGACCCGGCTGACCATCGCGATGTCACATTCCAGCCGGGCCAAGGTCTCGGCCACGTTGCGGGCCACCCCGCCGAAGCCGCGCATCAGCGTCACCGGGTTCGAGGAGCCCATCGCCACCGGGGCGAGGGATTGCGCCTTCACATCCATATTGGCGGCACCGATGCAGGCGATCCGGGGCCGGACGCGCGGACCGGCGCCGAGCAGATCGGCGGATGGGGGCGGGGTCGAGTCGGTCATCGTCAGATGACATTACCGTCCGGACGGCCGCGGCAAGTCCACGCGCCTGCAAATCGGCCCCTCTCCAGGATCGGTGACGGCGGCAGCGCGGCACCCTACCTTCCCGGTCATGGCGATCTCCCCCACCCCTCGCGGCGAAGACTGGATCCGGGTGACCGAGGCCGGCCTGTTCGTCGAGCCCGGCGGTTTCCATGTCGATCCGGCCCGGCCGGTGGACCGGGCGGTCATCACCCACGGCCATGCCGACCACGCCCGTCCCAACCACAGGGCGGTGCTGGCGACGCCCGAGACCCTGGCGATCATGCGCGCCCGCTATGGCGACGCGGCCGGCGGCACGCTGGAGCCGCTGCCCTATCGCCGGCCGATCACCCTGGACGGGGTTACGGTGGAGCTGGTGCCGGCGGGCCATGTCCTGGGCTCCGCCCAGGCGGTGCTGACCTGGCGCGGCTGCCGGGTCACGGTGTCGGGCGATTACAAGCGCCGTTCCGACCCGACCTGCGCGCCGTTCGAGGTCGTCCCCAGCGACGTGTTCGTCACTGAAGCCACCTTCGGGCTGCCGGTGTTCCATCATCCCCCGGCCGAGGCGGAGATCGGCAAGCTGCTGCAGGCCCGGGCGCGCAATCCCGACCGGGCGATCGTGCTCGGCGTGTACGCGCTGGGCAAGGCGCAGCGGGTGATCGCGCTGCTGCGCGCCGCCGGCTACGACCGGCCGCTGTTCCTGCATGGGGCTCTCCTGGCGCTCTGCGAACTCTATCGGGAGCACGGGGTCAATCTCGGGGAGCTGGTGCCCGCGACCGGCCGGCCCAAAGCCGATTTCCAGGGACAGATCGTGCTGGCCCCGCCCTCAGCGATCGCCGACCGCTGGGCCCGGCGGCTGCCCGACCCGATGGCGGCGGCGGCCAGCGGCTGGATGCGGGTGCGCCAGCGCGCCAAGCAGCGCGGGGTGGAACTGCCGCTGATCATCTCCGACCACGCCGATTGGGATGAGCTGGTCGCCACCATCCAGGAGGTCGAGGCGGCGGAGATCTGGGTCACCCACGGACGGGAGGAGGCGCTGGTCCGCCAGGCCGAGCTGCTGGGCCTGGCGGCCCGGGCGCTGCGCCTGGTCGGTCGTGACGAGGACGGGGAGGACGCGGCGTGAAGGCCTTCGCCCAATTGATGGAGGCGCTGGTGTTCACGCCGCAGCGCAACGGCAAGCTGCGTCTGCTGGTCGACTACTTCACCGCCGAGCCGGATCCCGACCGCGGCTGGGCGCTGGCCGCATTGACCGGCGGGCTCAGCTTCCCCGCCGCCAAGGCCGGGCTGGTGCGGGGGCTGGTGGAACAGCGGGTCGATCCGCTGCTGTTCCGCTGGTCCTACGACTATGTCGGCGATCTGGCGGAGACGGTGTCGCTGATCTGGCCCCCCAGACCCGGCCCCGACCGGCCGCCCGAGCTGAGCGAGGTGGTCGACGCTTTGGCCGATGCCAGCCGCAGCACCGCCCCCGGCCTGGTCGAACGCTGGCTCGATGCGCTGGGGCCGCCCGAGCGGTTCGCGCTCCTCAAGCTGATCACCGGCGGTTTTCGGGTCGGCGTGTCGGCGCGGCTGGCCAAGACCGCCCTGGCCCAGGCCTTCGATCAGGATCTGGGGGAGATCGAGGAGATCTGGCACGGGCTGACCCCGCCCTTCACCGAGCTGTTCGACTGGCTGACGGGAGGAGCCGGCCGGCCGGTGATCGACGACCGCGCGGTGTTCCGGCCGCTGATGCTGGCCAACCCGCTGGAGGATGCGGATCTCGACCGGCTCGACCCGGCCGCCTATCGCGCGGAGTGGAAATGGGACGGCATCCGGGTGCAGCTCGCCGCCTCGGGCGGGGAGCGGCGGATCTACTCCCGCACCGGCGATGATCTCTCGTCCGTCTTCCCCGACATCGCCGAGGCGATGGGTTTCGACGCCGTTCTCGATGGCGAGCTGCTGGTCGCCCGGCCGGCCGAAGACGGCGATGCGGGCGTGACCGTTGCCCCGTTCAACGACCTGCAGCAGCGGCTCAACCGCAAGACCGTCTCGGCCAAGATGCTGCGGGACTTCCCGGCCTGGGTGCGGCTGTACGATCTGCTGTTCGACCGGAGCGACGACCTGCGGCCCCTGTCTTTCGACAGGCGCAGACAGCACCTGGAGGCCTGGTTCGATCGGGTGCGGCCGGCGCGCATGGATCTGTCGGCGCTGGTGCCGTTCGATCGGACCGAGGACCTGCACGGCTTGCGCGACGGGGCACGGGCCGCCGCGATCGAAGGCCTGATGCTCAAGCGCGGCGACAGCCCCTATCTCGCCGGCCGTCCGAAGGGACCGTGGTTCAAGTGGAAGCGCGATCCGCTGATCCTGGACACGGTGCTGCTCTACGCCCAGCGCGGCCACGGCAAGCGGTCGAGCTTCTACTCGGACTTCACCTTCGGCGCCTGGACCGGTGACCGGGCGGGGGAGGGTGAGTTGGTGCCGGTCGGCAAGGCCTATTTCGGCTTCACCGACGAGGAGCTGGCCCGGCTCGACACATGGATCCGGGCCAACACCAAGGACCGGTTCGGGCCGGTGCGCGCGGTCACCCCGGCCCTGGTGCTGGAGGTCGCGTTCGACAGCGTGCACCGTTCCACCCGGCACAAATCCGGGGTGGCGATGCGCTTTCCCCGCATCCACCGCATCCGCTGGGACAAGCCGGCCGAGGAGGCCGATCGGCTGGCGACCTTGGAGGCGATGATCGTCCTCGGGTGAGGCGGCCGGGCCGCCCGGTCAGAGCGTCTGCAGCAGCGGCAGGAAGTCCGTGCCGTTGAGCAGCATCTGGCCTTGTGCCGTCAGCTCCATGCGGTAGTGCCGGTACGGCTCGCCGGTCTCGGCATCCGTCATCTCCTGGCCCAGGCTCTGCAGCAGGGTCAGGGCCGCGACCGTCTCGTCGGCGTCCGCCATGCCGGACCCGGCGACGTAGGCGATCGTGTCGGGCAGGCCGCTGATCCGGAAGTCGAACGCGCCGACTGCGCCCATCATCGCCGCGGGGTCCGGTCGCAGGGTCCCGCCACCGGACAGGGTGGACAGCGGGCTTTCGACGAACACCTCCTCGACGGTCAGGACGGCCGCCGATGTGATCAGCGAGCCCATCATCATCGGCGTGGGGTCCGTGCCGTCGATCAGGGCGGCCTCGGCATCGGCGATCAGGTTGCGCACCGGGATCGCATCGGCCGCCAGGGCCAGACGCACCGTCTGCGGCGCGATCTCGGCCACCTCCGGCGGCGTGCCGGACACGGACCAACCGTCCACCCCGATGGTGAGTGCGACGTCGATCTCGGGGCCGCCCATGCCGGACATGCCCAGGCCATAGTCGATCGCGCCCACGGTGGTGGCGGTGCGGCCGTCGGACAACGCCAGGCCGTCCAGGCCGGCCGAGAGATGCAACGCTTCGAGCAGCGGGTCGTCTCCGAACCACAGATCGACCAGGGTCTGGGCGAACTCGTGCCCGTCCACCATTTCCATCCGGCTGGTCAAGTCGGTGGCGAGATGATTCCATTCGATCCCCCGCTCGATGCTGTAGCCGGTCATGTCCAAGGTCTGGTCGGCCCCGCTCCAGCGCACACCCTGTCCGAGGCCGCCGGTCTCGGCCCACCCGGACTCAAAGGTCACGGTCGACTGCATGTCCCACCGCCGATCGGCCCGCTCCGCGCTCGTCAGGACAATGCTCATGCCGTCGAGGGACACCTGTTCAGGCGCGCCGTCCGTGGTGACCAGGATGTCGCTGACCTCGACATCCGCGCCCGTGGTCCACCCGTCCGGCACCCGTAGGATCTGGCTGCCGCTGACATCGCCCATCGCGATGGTGGTCAGGGTATCGGTCTCCCACGTCACCCCACCCATGTCGTCGAAGCCTTCCTGCCGGGCGACCGTCATCGCATAGGGACCGCCATAGTCGAGCCGGACGGTCTCGCCCTCGACCACGGCCGGGAACCGGTAGGCCGGAAGGATGATTTCCAACCGCTCGTAGACGTCCTCGATCATCATCCGGAACACCAGCTCCGGGTAGTCGACCAGCAGGACGCCATCGGCGGGAACGGCCCGGATCGTGCCCGATCGCACCATGTCGAACTGGTCGCCGAGATAGGATGTTGCCAGGTCGAGCTGGTTCTTGAGCACCGTGACGACCGTCCGGGCGTCCTCGCCGGACTGGGCCGGGGCCCCGGCCGGGATCAGGGCGGCGGTCGCCGCGGTGGCGAGCAGAAGTCGACGCATCGAGAAGCTCCGTCGGAGGGAGGGGCCGGGTCGGGCCGGTGCGGGTCGGCGGGCAGGCACGGACCGCCGATCCTGGCGATGCCAGGGGAATACCCGCCCGATGCCGGGCGATCTACCCCGGCAATCATGACAGGAAGATGTCGTCCCGGCGGCACCCAAAACCGCCCCGCGCCGGTCACCCTTGCCGAAGCCGGGGAATCCCCTCATCTGAGAAGGGCGATGACACGCGGTGCCGACCTTGCGCTCGGTTGGTCACGGCTGATGGCGGTACTCGGCCCGACCAATACCGGCAAGACCCATTTCGCCATCGAGCGGATGCTGGGCCACGAGTCCGGCATGATCGGCTTCCCGCTCCGTCTCCTCGCCCGCGAGAACTACGACAGGATCGTCAAGCTCAAGGGCCGGTCCCGGGTCGCCCTGGTCACCGGGGAGGAGAAGATCGTCCCGCCCGGGGCGAGGTATTTCGTCTGCACGGTCGAGAGCATGCCGCTGGACCGGGCGGTGGCGTTCCTGGCGGTGGACGAGATCCAGCTCTGCGCCGATCCCGAGCGCGGGCACATCTTCACCGACCGGCTGCTGCATGCCCGCGGCCTCGACGAGACGGTGTTCCTGGGGGCCGAAACGATCCGCCCGGTGCTCACCACGCTGTTGCCGAAGGTCGAGATCGTTACCCGCCAGCGCCTGTCCGCGCTGACCCATCTCGGTGAGCGCAAGCTGACCAAGCTGCCCGGCCGGTCGGCGGTGGTCGTGTTCTCCGCCACCGACGTCTATCACGTGGCCGAGATGATCCGCCGGCACCGGGGTGGGGCGGCGGTCGTCCTGGGGGCCCTGAGCCCGCGCACCCGCAACGCCCAGGTGGCGATGTACCAGGCCGGGGAGGTCGACTATCTGGTCGCCACCGACGCGATCGGGATGGGGCTCAACATGGACATCGACCATGTCGCCTTCGCCCGGCTGCACAAGTTCGACGGCTTCAGCCCCCGGCCGCTGCGCGCCGCCGAGATCGCCCAGATCGCCGGCCGCGCCGGCCGGCACATGAGCGACGGCACCTTCGGGACCACCGATACCGCCGGCGGGCTCGACGAGACCGTGATCGACGCGGTGGAGACCCACAGCTTCGAGCCGCTGAGGACGCTGATGTGGCGGAACACCGCGCTGGACTTCCGCTCCCCCAAGGGCCTGCTCAAGAGCCTCGAGCGCCGGCCCGACCGGCCCGAGCTGCGGCGGGGTCCCGAGGTCGAGGACCAGCAGGCGCTGGCCGTGCTGGCCAAGGACCAGGCGGTGCTGGACCGGGCCACCACGCCGGAGGCGGTGCGCCTGCTCTGGGACGTCTGCCGGGTGCCGGATTTCCGCAAGATGCTGACCGATGCCCACACCCGGCTGCTGACCCGGGTCTACACCCAGTTGATCGGCCAGGCCGGCCGGTCCGGTGGCCGCCTCGACCCCGATTGGGCGGCCCAGCAGATCGGCCGGCTGACCCGGACCGACGGTGACATCGACAGCCTGGTGCAGCGGATCGCCCATATCCGCACCTGGACCTATATCGCCCACCAGGCGGACTGGCTCGATGATATCAAGGGCTGGCAGGAGCGCACCCGTGCCGTCGAGGACCGGCTGTCCGACGCGCTGCACGATCGGCTGACCCAGCGCTTCGTCGACCGGCGGTCGGCGGCCCTGGTCAAGGGTCTCAAGAGCGGGGCGGAGCTGATCGGGGCCGTCGGCCGTGACGGCCGGGTGCTGGTCGAGGGGGAGTTCGTCGGCCATCTGGAAGGCCTCCGCTTCGTACCGGACACCGGTCTGCATCGCGAGGACGAAAAGGCGATCCTGACCGCGGCCCGGAGGGCCCTGCGGGACGAGATCGCAGCACGGGTGCGAGGGCTGTGCGAGGCCGAGGATGCCGCCTTCGCCCTCGATCTCGCGGGCGATGCGGCCGGCACCCTGCGCTGGCAGGGCCATCCGGTCGCCCATCTGACCGACGGGGCGGACCGGCTGAGCCCGACCGTCCGCCTGGCCCGGCTGCCGCTGGTCGATCCGCCGGCGCGGGACCGCCTCGTCGCCCGGCTGACCCGGTTCGTGACCGGCAGGATCGCCGCCGACCTCGCCCCGCTGATGCGGCTCAAGGCGGCGGAGCTGACCGGGGCGGCCGCCGGTATTGCCTTCCAACTGCTCGAAGGGGCGGGCGCGGTGCCCAGAGCCGCACTCGATGATGTCGTCGCGGGGCTCGACAAGGCCCAGCGGCGCCGGCTCTTCGGTCTCGGCGTGCGGCTGGGCAGCCGCTACGCCTATCTCGCCCCGCTGATCAAGCCGGCCCCGATCGCCATGATCGGCCTGTTAACGGCGGTGGCCGAGGGCGGGCCCTGGCCACCGCCCGTGCCGCCGGCGGGGGTTCCCTCGCAACCGCGGGAAACGGCGGGCAACGATCGGTTCCTGGCCTCGGTCTTCTACATCCCGGCCGGGCCGCGGGCCATCCGGATCGACCGGCTGGAGGCGCTGATGGGGCACGCGCATGAGCGTGCGGTCCAGGGCAGGATCGCCTTGGCGCCGGGTCTCGCCCACGTGATCGGCTGCAGGCTGGCCGAACTGCCGGACGTGTTGACCGCCTTGGGGTTCAAGCCTGGTCAGCCGGCCGACGACGGCACCGCGACCTTTCGGTTGCCCAAGACCCGCAGACCGAAGACCGGCCCGCCGGCACCGGCCCGGAAGACCAAGGGGGCGTCGGCGGTCGCCGACGGGCCCTTCGCCGCGCTCGCCGCCCTGGCCGGATCCCGCTGATGCACCTGTCGGAGGATCCGCCCCCATGACCGAACCGGGTCCTGGTCAGCGGCTGGACAAATGGCTGTGGGGCGCGCGCTTCTTCAAGACCCGCAGCCTGGCGGGCAGGCAGTGCGAGGGCGGCCGGATGCGGGTGGACGGGGCCACCGTCACCAAGGCGCATTTCGCCGTGCGCCCCGGCATGGTGCTGACCTTTGTCCAGGGCCGGCACGTGCGGGTGATCAAGGTCCTGGCCCTGGCCGAGCGTCGTGGCCCCGCCGCCGAGGCCCAGGGCCTGTATGCGGATCTCGATCCGCCGACCCGGGACAATGCCCTGCCGGCGCCTTCCGGCGGCCCCATGCCCGCCGGCGCCCGGGCCGGACCACGGCCGACCAAACGCGACCGCCGGGCCGTCGCCGCCCTGAAGGGCGACGAGCCCGGCGCTTGACCCGTGCGACCGGCCTCTCGGCGGTTCGGGCCGGCCGCCCCGCCCTACGACCAATCGTCGCAATCGGCCACCGCGATACGGCGTTATAGTCCATTCTAAATAAAGGGATATTAGGGCGTGCTCAATCGTATCAGATCGCTCTTCCTCGATCGTTCGGCCGGTGAGACCGACCCGCCGGTGTCCAAGGCCGAGGCATTGCCGTTGGCGGCGGCGGTGTTGATGATCGAGGCCGCCAAACTCGACGACAGCCTTGAAGAAGTGGAGCTTCACCGGATCGAGCAGCTGATCCGGTGGCGGTTCGAGCTGACCGAAGCGGAACTCGCGACCGTGATCGGGGAGGCCCGCGCCATCTCCGACGGGCCGGCGCAGTGGTATTTCTTCACCGCGACCATTCGGGACCAGATAGGCCCTGAAGATCGTGTGGAGATCATCGAGATGCTATGGGATGTCGCCTATGCAGACGGTGAACTCCATCATCTCGAAGCCAACCTCTTGCGCCGTATTGCGGGACTCTTGCATGTTCCTGATCGTGATAGCGGTGCTGCGCGCAAACGGGTGATGGCCCGATACGGCCTGTCCGACGGCGCGTGACCGTACCGGCGTATCCGGGACCTTGCTGCTCCGTCCCGACGCCCGATCGCCCATGAGGATCACCCGATGACATTCGTCGTCACCGAAGACTGCATCAAGTGCAAGTACACCGACTGCGTCGAGGTCTGCCCGGTCGACTGTTTCTATGAAGGCGAGAACATGCTCGTCATCCACCCCGACGAGTGCATCGATTGCGGGGTGTGCGAACCGGAATGCCCCGCCGAGGCGATCAAGCCGGATACCGACGGCGACGCGGCCGAGAAGTGGTTGGAGCTGAACCGGCAGTATTCGGAGATGTGGCCCAACATCACGCGCCAGAAAACCTCTCCGGACGATGCCGACCGCTGGCAGGGCGTGCCGAACAAGTTCAAGGAGCATTTCAGCGCCGAGCCCGGTGCGGGAGATTGAGCCGGGCCGGCCGATCCGCCAGGTGAACTGTGGCTGGGGAGAGCGCGGGCGACACCCGGCGTCCGAGGCGCCGATCCTTGCCTGCGGCGGGGGCCGCGGTTTGCCTGCACTCCCCCCGGCCCACCGATCCGGTCCTTGCCCTGTTCGCCATGGCCCTGCTTGAACCGGGGACATACCTGGGCACCGCATTGATCTAGAGCATCCTGCGTCCGAACGGACGCAGATAAGATGCTCTAACTCTTTAAATTAGATCAACTTATCTGCGTTCAGATGAGTCCATCTGAACGCAGGTT
>JANQKE010000037.1 GCA_028281265.1 Alphaproteobacteria bacterium
GATCAACCTGCGTTCAGATGGACTCATCTGAACGCAGGTTGATCTATTTCAAAGATTTAGAGCATCTTATCTGCGTCCGTTAGGACGCAGGATGCTCTAGCCGTCAGCAGCCGGGGATGCGCGTTTCCGGCGTCGATGGCATCGTTCAGCACACCGACGGCCAAGAGGATCTGACCCGATTCCAGATACAGGTCGGAGAGCTGGCCGACGACGTTCGTCTCCGTTGAGCCGAGTTCGACCACGCGCTCCAGATCGGCCATCGCTTCGCCCGATCGGCCCAACGCATGGAGTGTGAAGCCGCGAACGTCACCTCCGGCGTGGTCGGGAAGTCGGGTAGGCCGGGGAGAGCGCGAGCGTCATACCTGCCTGCCCGGTAGTCCGTGAAAACGCTCCGGATCCGCCTCGGCGCAGGCCGGTGTCAGCCTTATGTCAATGCGGATCGGCGACGGGCATGGCCACCATCGACATCCCAGGAGTCGAACCGGGGAGCACGCCATGGACCTGATCACCGTCACCCCCGACACGGTCGGGAAGACCGGCTTCTTCTGCAAGATGAGCGCCAGGGGCAAGCCGGGCTACGATCAGAAGCTCGACTGGCTCGATGCCCGGTTCGCCGAGGGTCTGGAAATGCGGCTCCTGGGCCGGGGCGAGCGCGGCTTCGTCGAGTTCATCCCCGGCCGCTATGCCTGGCGGGCGATCGAAGGCGTGGACGATCTGATGGTCATCCACTGCCTGTGGGTGGTCGGCCGCAGCAAGGGCAAGGGCTATGCGAGGGTGCTGCTCGACGAGGTCGAGGCGGTCGCCAGGGCCAACGGTTTCCGGGGCGTGGCGGCGGTCACCAGCGGGCACCATTGGCTGATCGAACCCGGGGTGCTGGCGCATCGCGGCTACGAACCGGTCGACACGGCCCCGCCGAGCTTCGAGCTGCGGGTCAAGCGGTTCGACGGGGCGGTCCCGGAGGCCCCGCGCTTCTGCGGCGGGTGGGAGGCCAAGGCGCAGGCCCAAGGCGACGGGCTGGTGGTGTTCCGCTCCGGTCAATGCCCCTATCTCGACGATGCGGCGGGCCATGCCCGCGCGTTCGCCGCCGATCGGGGCCTGGCGTTCAAGGAGGTCTGGCTGACCACCGCGCAGGACGTCCGCACGCTCGCCCCGACCGCCTATGGCGTGTTCGCCATCGCGCTCGACGGACGGCTGCTGTCCTACCACTACCTGCTCCCCAAGGAGCTGTCGGCCGCCATCGCCCGTCAGGTGGCTGCCTGACGGGGCTCACGCGCCGTCCAGCCGGCGGTGCATCAGGATCGCCGGCATGGGGAGGCCGCTGCGCAGGGGCAGGGTGACCGGGTACCGGCGTGCGAACCCGCACGCCCGGTAGAACCGTTCCGACGGCAGGGACGCAAAGCAGTCGAGCCCACCGAGCCCGGCCGTCCGGGCTTCGGCGACGCACGCCTCCAGGATCCTGCGCGCGGCTCCCAACCGTGTATGCTCGGGATGGGTCGCGACGTGCCGCACATGGCCCGAGCCGGGATCGGCAACCCCGGTAGGAGGCAGCACCGACCAGCCGCCGCACGCGATCACCACGCCCGCGCGTTCGACGACGTGGAACCGGCCGCTCGCCAGCAGGGCCGGGTTGGCGGCCGTGAGCTCCGGCAGCATCGCCGCCAGGTGATCGGGCGCGTACCAGCCTTGGAACAGCGTCCCATAGGATGCGGTCAGCACCGCCGTGACGGCCACGGCATCGTCCGGGGTCGCGGGGCGCAGGGCCAATGCGGCGGTCACCGAGGCCTCCCGTCGGCGGCAGGGCAAGATCGGTCAAAACCTCGCGCCGATCGTACAATCCGGCAAGCCGCCCCGGCTGCCATTCTTGCCGCCATCGACTTGATCACAGCGGAGCCTGCACGGCGATGGACGACGACACACTCGGCACCAGCGGTCTGAAGGTCAGCCGGTTGGCCCTGGGTACGATGACGTTCGGCGACGATTGGGGCTTGGGGGGCGGACGACGAGACCTCGGCCGAGATCTTCGATACCTATGTCGAGGCCGGCGGCAAACTGTTCGACACCGCCGATCTCTACACCAACGGCCGGTCCGAGGAGATGCTGGGCCGGTTCATCCGGGGCCGGGGCCGGGGCCACCCCCGAGGCCTGAGCCCGTGCCCGCCGGCCGGCCGGCGTCCCTGTACCACCACCAGGAGTCACCATGACCGATCCTCGCCGTACGGCCCTGGTCACCGGGGCCAACCGCGGCATCGGCCGGGCGATCGCCACCGCCCTCGCCGAGCGCGGCCTGCGCGTGATCGCCGCCGCCCGCACCGCCGCGGCCGCCGAAGCGATCGCCGAGACCATCGGCCGCGATGCGGTCGGGGCCGGCCTGGACCTCGCCGACCCGGCCGATCTGGAGACCCGGGCGCTCGCCCTGGCCGAGGCGCACGGGCCGATCGACGTGCTGGTCAACAACGCCGCCGTCCTGTTGCCCGGCGACGGGCTCGGCACCACCGTCGCGGCGATGACCGAGTCCCTGACCGTCAACACGATCGCCCCCTTCGCCCTGATCCGGGCGCTGGGCCCGGGCATGCGGGCGCGGGGCTGGGGGCGGATCGTCAACCTGTCCTCCGGCTGGGGAGCGTTCGAGGAAGGGTTCGGCGGGCCGGCGGCCTATGGCGTGTCCAAGGCCGCTCTGAACGCGGTCACGGTCCAGGCCGCCGCGGCGCTGGGGCGCCCGGTCAAAGTCAACGCGGCCTGCCCCGGCTGGGTCCGCACCCGCATGGGCGGCGAAGGCGCCACCCTGTCGCCGGCGGAGGGGGCCGACACGCCGGTATGGCTCGCCACCCTGCCGGATGACGGGCCGACCGGTGGCTTCTTCCGCGACCGCCGGCTGATCGGCTGGTAGACCGGTTCCGTCCGCGCGGTCGAAGGCGTTACCGCCCGGGCCGGGTCGCCCGGCCTTCGAACCGCCGGTCGGCCGCGGACCGTCCGTCCCCGCCGCATCGGCGCGGCGGGGGCTGTCCGCCGGTCGTCAGGCCGCGAAGACGGTCACCCTGTCGTGACGCCGGCGTGACGGGACAGCCCGGCCCCGGTGCTGGTATCCCTGCCGGCAGACTGGCTCGAAGCCCGCTTGGAAGGACCCCCGCCATGCCGCGCCGATCCTGGCTCGCCCCGCTTGCCGGCCTGTTGATGGCCACCCTGGCGACCGCCGCCCTCGCCCAGCCCGTCCCCGGGGAGTGGCAGCGCCAGTTCCCGCTGACCGATTGGGAGCGCGCCGGCGTCGATCTCCGCGAGATCCAGTCGGGCGGCCCGCCCCGGGACGGTATCCCGTCGATCGACGCGCCCCGCTTCGCCCCGGTGGCGACGGTCGAAGGCCTGGCGGACACCGCCCCGGTGATGTCGATCGAGCTCGACGGCGTCGCCCGGGCCTACCCGATCGCCATCCTGATCTGGCACGAGATCGTCAACGATACGGTCGCGGACCGCCCGATCGCCGTGACCTACTGCCCCTTGTGCAATTCCGGCGTGGTGTTCGACCGCCGGGTGGACGGCCGGGTGCTGGAGTTCGGCACCACCGGCAAGCTGCGCCATTCCGATCTGGTGATGTACGACCGGCAGACCGAGACCTGGTGGCAGCAGTTCACCGGTACCGGCATCGTCGGTGCGCTGGTCGATGTCGAGCTCGACCGCATCCCGGTCCGGCACGAGGCCTATGGCCGGTTCGCCGCCCGCCATCCCAGCGGGGAGGTGCTGGTCCCGACCGACCCGCGGCTGCGCGCCTACGGCCGCAACCCCTATATCGGCTATGACAGCGCGTCCCGGCCGTTCCTGTATCGGGGCGACTATGACGGCCCGGGCGTGCCGCTGATGCGGGTGGTCGCGGTCGGGGCGGAGGCCTGGAGTCTCGATCTGCTCCGCCGGGACGGCGAGATCCAGGCCGGCGATCTGCGCCTGCGCTGGGAACCGGGCAAGGCCTCCGCCCTGGATGCGCCCCTGGTCGATCAGGGGCGTGACATCGGCAGTGTCGAGGTGGTCCGGGTGACCGAAGCGGGGGAGGAGCTGGTCGTCTTCGACCTGCCGTTCGCCTTCGCCTTCACCGCGTTCCACCCCGAGGGGGTTATCCACCACGTCGAGGGGTGATCAGGCGGCCGTCGTCTCGGCGCTGCCGGGTGGTCGGGGGGCGCAGGCGGCGAAGCTCTCGCGCGCCGAGACCGCCCCGAACCAGCGCGCCAGCGCCGGACGGGGGGCGAACAGGCTCTCGCCCTCCGGGGTGCGGGCGACATAGGCCACGATCGGCGCCAGGACGAGATCGGCCAGGCTGAGGGCGGATCCGGCCAGATACGGCCGATCGGCCAGCGCCGCCTCGACCGCGTCCCAATAGCCGGTGCCGGTCGCCGCGGCCGCGGCGATATCGGCCGCATCGATCGGCCGGCCATCGGGTTCGACCACCAGGCGCGGGATCACCACGCGCTTGACCAGGGTCGGATAGAGGTAGTCGACGATCGCCGACAGCCATCCATCCATCCGGGCCAGGGCGAGCGGCTCGCCGGGCTGCAGCGCCGGCCCGTCGAACGCCCGATCGACATAGCGGCCGATCGCCTCGGTCTCCCACACCGCCGCCGCGCCATGGACGAGCACCGGCACCTTGCGGAACGGGTGCAGGGCCGCATGGGCGGGACTGCCGAGGTCGATCGGCGCCAGCGCGGCGGACACCCCCTTTTCGGCGCAGATCATCCGGGCCGACCAGACATAGCTCGAATAGTCCGGCCCATACAGGGTGACGTCGGCCATGGCTCAGCCCTCCGGGCCCAGATAGTCCGCCAGGCACGCAAGCGCACTGGTCCAGCCTTCGGTATGGGCCTGCTGCGCCTGGACCGACTGGAACAGCCGCTGGACGAACCGCATCTCCGCCCCGTCATCGGTCGCCACGAAGTCGATCGTGATCAGGGTTTCGTGGCCGGGGGCGCCGTCGGTCCGCCAGGACCAGGTGAACGCCAGCCGGTGCGGCCGGTCGATCTCGCGATACGCCCCGCCGACGATGTAGACCGTCCCGGGATCGTCGGCGGCGTGCATATGCGTCACCCACGCTCCGCCGACCCTGAGGTCGAGCTCGCAGACCGGGCAGACCATTCCCTTAGGCCCCCACCATCGCGCGACCGCCGCCGGATCGGTCCAGGCGTCGAACAGGGTCTCGACCGGGACGGCGAAGCGCCGGGTCAGCCTGAGGATGCGCGCCTCGTCCGGCGGGGGCGCATCAGCCGTTGCGGTTCGGGTCGTCATCGGATCCTCCTGGGGTTTCGGCCGACAGCGTGTCGAGATACGCCGCCAGACCGTCGAACCGGTCTTCCCAGAACGCCCGGTAGCGGTCGATCCAGCCCGCGGCGTCCTTGAGCGGTGCGGCTTCCAGCGTGCAGCGGCGCCACTGTGCCTCCCGCGTCCTGGTGATCAGCCCGGCCCGTTCCAGCACCTTGAGATGCTTGGAAATCGCCGGCAGCGACAGGGTGAACGGCTCCGCCAGCTCCCCGACCGAGGCGCTGCCCTCCCGCAGCCGGACCAGGATCGCCCGGCGGGTCGGATCGGCCAGTGCCGCGAAGGTCTGGCTGAGCGGGTCTGTCGATTGCATTGAACCAGGACGTTAATTAACTGTCAAGTTAAATACGGTGCGGCGCACGCCCATGTCAACACCCTTCCGGACTCGCACCAGGTCGTCCGCGGATAGGGGCTGTTTTCCGGCGTTGGAGACGTCGAGGGTGACCCTTGGTGCCGCGGCTTCGCCGTCCTCGACGTCTCGACCGCCTGCACAAGGCCGGCCTCCAAGAGCGTAAGGAGGCTGGGAAGAGCGTGAGCGAATCCTGCTCTCAAAGATGAGTGTCAGAGCGGGATTCAGACGTCACGTGCGATCGCCCCTAACGCCATCCCGCTCTGGATCAACCTGCGTTCAGATGGACTCATCTGAACGCAGATAAGTTGATCTATTTCAAAGATTTAGAGCATCCTGCGTCCGTTAGGACGCAGGATGCTCTAGTCCGCGGCCTGGCTCGTGCCGCCGGGACATAACCGTTCGAGGATGACGCTCAAGGTCTGTGCAAGCGTTCGCACATGAGGGGGGCGCAGCATCGTCACATGGTTGCCCGGCGTTTTCAGCGCCACCGGCGGGGTTAGCGCGTACGGCGCCCAACCCCAATCCGGCTGGGTCGACGGGGAGGGAGCATACACCCCGATATCCTCGGACCGTACCTCTTCAGCACGGATGACGTACACCGCTTCGACCTGATGGCGGCTCGGTCGGTAGCCTGCCCGGGCGACCCCGTGGGCCCGCGTCGTCGCGATCAACCGGGACAGGGCGGCATCGGCGTCCGTCGGGTCCAACAGGCCGGCATCGGCAAGCCGGCGGGCCGCCTCGGCCTGCGGCGGGGGGGCATCGCCCGAGTCTGTCGGCAGGTCGGCAAACCGGGCCAGCATGTCGAGCAGCCGGCGCAGAATGGCCTCGTCCGTGTCCGGAGCGGTCGATGGATCGGGCACCGACCGCTCGAACCCCGGCCCCGACGAATCCAGGACGATCAGGCCGCGCACGGCCGTGCCCCGTGCCGAGAGGCGAGCGGCCAGCTCAAAGGCGGTCAGAGCGCCGAAGGAATGCCCGACGAGTACGCACATCCTCGGCAGGTCATGCGCGCTCAGGGCGTCCGCCTGCATCGCCGCGATCGCGCCGATATCCGCAAGAGGGGGGCCGGCATGGTCCAACCCCGCCGTCCGGAACGACAGGACCGGATGGGCCGCCGGCAAGGCATCCGCAAGGGGCGCCAGATAAGCCGGTGCGGCCGCTGCCCCCGGCAGCAGGAGGACCGGCATGCGAGAGCCCGCAGACCGAAACGCCACGATCGGATCGGTGCAGCCGACCGGCGTGTGCGGCCGCCGGACCAGCGCCGGAGGGGCGATCGCGGTGCTGGCGTCGGTCGTATGGTCGATCAGATCTTCGAGGCAAGAACGGATCGATTCGGCGAAATCCTCGGCCGATCCCCGCCGCAGACCGCCGGGCGGGGTGCGCAGCGCGATCGTCAACCGGCCGGCATCGACCATGGCGTTGAGTTCGAGGGGGAAGGGTCTTTTGGCTTTGGTGTGTCGGTCGGGTCCGATGGGTTCTTGGGCCCATCCGGTGAGGGG
>JANQKE010000038.1 GCA_028281265.1 Alphaproteobacteria bacterium
AACCTGCGTTCAGATGGACTCATCTGAACGCAGATAAGTTGATCTAATTTAAAGAGTTAGAGCATCTTATCTGCGTCCGTTCGGACGCAGGATGCTCTACCGTGGTCGGCCGACCGCCGGTCTGCTCGGCGATTCCCGAGGATGCGGGGGCCGGGTGCAGCGCCGGGCGGGCACCCGGTGTCGACGGCCGCAGCGGCGCTACCGTGCGGTCTTGTGCTCGAGATAGACCGTCCGCGCCAGCATCAGGAGCAGCCCGATGCCGCCGGTGAAGATGACGGCGAGCACCCAGAGCTCCGACTTCATGCCGGCCGCCCGCGCGCGGTTCTGCAGGAGGAAGAAGGCCGCCGTCACGCATATCAGGCGGTCGAACCAGACCTGGAGGCCCCAATCGGATCCCACGAGCATCGGCAGGAAGCCGACCAGCCCCTCCTCGGCGATCGTAAGGCCGGTCCAGACCGCGAACGGCACCACGACCACCGCCGGGACGAGCCAGGTCGGCCAGGCGACCCGTTCCTTGCTCTGGGTGACGAGCAGCATGGCTATGGCGGCGACGGCAAGACCGGCCAGCGCGATCAACTCAGAAAGTGACACTCTCCCAACCCTCCATGTCAGCGACGCAACGGCTTCACCCGCGGAGAGCGCGTCGGCCGCCGCAAGACGAACCGACCCGGCCCCCCGCGGGAGCCGTTATCGGCATGGTGTTCAACACGCGTGAGGATTGCCACTCTTTCGTCGCCGCGTCGCCGTCGCACCGGATGGGGGCGGAGCGGATCGTGCCGTCCGTCCGTCCACTGGCCGCGGATGCAGATGGGCTGCCGTTAGGCGGCGTGGGGTCGACGGTGGGGCCTGGTGCGCGTGTCGGCTTCGGTGCCGCGGGTCGAGGCCGTCGAGCCCGGAGTCAGGACCAGGGGGCGGGCGCCTGCCGGACCGAGCCACTCGGGTGAGCCTATCCGGGACGGCCTGTGTGGACGACCCCTATGGGGCGCGTCGGCCAGATGCCTCGCCGCCATCGCCGGATCGCTTCCCTGCCAGGAAGCCGAAATCGGCTTGGAGCACGTGCACGGCACCGAAGACCTCCCCGACGATGAGCCTGCCGTCGGACAACTGGCCTAGACCTGTGATCGGGGAATCGCCCCAGAACCTCGCGCGGACTTCCCACTCCTTGGCTGTCTCCAATCTCTTCCCGATATCGGAGATCGTGACATAGTGGTCAGACGAGTATGACGCCACGAGGTTGTCGTGATGTCTCAGGAAGGCCGCTCCCCGCACCCGTCGGCGATGAATCCTGCCCAGATTCGCCTTCTGTAGGGTCGAATACCTCCAGAGCCCCACCCTCCCGTCCTCGGAGGCGGTGATCATCCTATCCGTGTTCAGATCGAAATCAAATGAGCGTATGAAGTCATCATGCCCAAAGTCGGTATCGGCCGGCCATTCCGGCCTGCTGGGATCAATCATCCCATTAGAGTCAATGATAAAACGAGCAAAAAGGTGCTTTCTTCCCATCAATCTTGTGTCGCTATTCGGTAGTAGTATATCCTTCTCGTTCTTCTCCCTGGTCTCTGTCGCGATGACGATATGTTTGTTGTCGGGGGTAAAGCGAACAGTGCGAATGTTGCCATTGAACATGAGGCCCTTGGTATCGAACACCGCGCGCCCGTGACGCGCGTCCCAGATCACGAGATGGCCTTCTTCGCCGCCGGCGGCGATCCAACGTCCATCGGGTGAGACATGGACACTGTTGGCGCATGTCGTGACCTGACCCAGCAGCCGTGGCGTCCGGGGCGATCCCTCCCAGAGCCTGACGACGCCGCCCTTGTCTGCCGACGCGATGACTGACGTCACCGGACAGACGGCGACGGCCTCGATGGAGTGGTTCTGCGACCCGTCCCGGAGGGTCTCGGTAACGGCGACGGAGCCGGCCCCGTCGCCGCGCTTCGGGGCCCATATCTTGAGTGTGGTGTCCTTGGACGCGCTGACGGCGAAACGCCCCTGAGCGTCGGCCGCTATCTCCCGCACCCATGAGGTGTGGCGATCGGACGTCGTCGGGGGTGGCGTGTACTCGTCGATTTCCGACACATCCCAGAACTTGAGCAGATTGTCTTCCGATCCGCTGACGGCGTAGAGGCTCGACAGCCGCAGCGGATTGTTGCCCCTCCTTAAATCGGTCGCCTGCTGGCCCGTATGTTGCGGATGCCGGGTTTGTCGCCCCCTTCGTTCGTCGATGATCGTCGCCGCGTTCACGAAATAGCCGTGTTGCCCGATATCGATGCCGCCGATCCCGGCCAGAAACCACAGCCGGACATGGTGATCCTTGCCGACGGAGACCAACCGATCGCCTCGGTCCGTCGTTGCGAGATCCATGACGGAGCCATGGGAGCGGCGGTCGGCACCGGCCCCCTCGGCGCGGGCGTCGAAATGTTCGCGCGGCGGGCCGATGCGGTCGCCCGTCGCGGACAGACGGACGATGTGCCCGCCGTCGGTGGCCACGAGGAACCCGTCGTCCAGCGGGTCCGTTCGTCCATGCAGGGCGACCAGTGCGGTGGGCACCCCTTCGCCGTCGTCGGGTGCGAACGCCACACGCTCCTGCGGCCCGGTGAAGCCGCCCCGCTCATCGCCGGCCGCAATCGTGACCGTCCCATCGGCTGTGATCACGGCCAGGACCGCGCGACGGCCGTCGCGCTCGGGCAGGATCGCAAGACCGCACCCACACAGGGCCGGCAGTCCCGATGCCGCGCCATCGAGCCGATCGAGGGTACGGCCGAAAGCCTGCAACGGGGTATCCGGAGAAACGGCGAGAAGACATCCTCGTCCCGGGAGCCATGTGACGTAGAGGGGCTGCGGCGCCGGGAAGACCGTGTCCGCATCCGCCATCCTGTCGAAATGCCGGAGACCCCAGACGGAGATCTCGCCATATTCCGTGGCGACCGCCACGGCTCGCCCGTCATCCGAAACGGCAATCGACGTCACGCCGTTGGGGACGACCGTGTCGTTCTCCCTCCTGACCGTTGCGACCGGGAGTTTCTTGACCACCTCGCCGGTCTCGAAATCGACGACGACCACCTCACCCTTTCTGGTGCCCGCCAGAACCACGCGCTGATCCGTACCACCGGCACCGCCGAACAGACGGGTGGCATTCACCAGGCAGGTTACCGGCGCTCCGCAATCCACGGTCTGTTTCTGAAAGCCTTTCGGAGACATGAGGGTCGGGCTTGCCGGTACGAGGTGACCGGGTTGCCGGTCGGTCTCCGCCGCTGCCGTCCGAATGAGACCGCGGAGACGTTTGTCCCCCAACTCCTGCGGATCGAAACGGCTGGATAGCTGTACCGCAAGCGCATCGGACCGGTCCGACTGCGTGTCGGCGCTGTCGGAGATTGCCGGGGCGCACAAGCGGACGAAGTCGTACAGCAGTGCGAGACTCTTGCGGGCATGGTGATGGGTGTTTGCCGTCGCGAGTGTCAGGAGATCCGATATGAGTGCGGACGCTCCGCCCACGGCGGCCCGACGCCGTATCCAGGCGAGATCATACTGCAGGGCCTCGAATTGATGCGCGCGTCCGGCTTGCACGAACTGAACGGCTGCATGCTCGAAAAAGAAAGAGTCAACGGACGAATAGTCCGAGGACACACCGCTCAAATGAAAATCAATGTAACTTACTGCAGCATCTTTCGAGAATTCTCCTTTTGATCTCTCGATTATAATCTCGTGGTAGAGATCGTGAATGGATATTCGGCCTTCTCCAGAGTACATGGCGATGTTTCGCTCCAGCCAGATATCGATGCATCGCCTTGCCAGAGTCACCGGAGGATGCCCGTTCTCGGTCTGACCGGTCCGATCCTCAAACAGCCGGGCAACGAACTTCTCCAGCATCTCCACCGGAATAGCCGCATCATCCGGAAAGATGCAGAGATTAAGATATGACTTGGTCAGTATTTTTGAGAACTCTGGGGAGTCTTCGTATCTCTCGTCTTCAAGGGCGTCAATGCTCGTCGCCAATACCGCTCTTATATCAGCAGAGGCAAGGCGCTTGCCATCTCCTTTCAGTCGGTCGTCGACGAATTGACGTGTGATTCCCTCTCCTTGCAGCCGCCTTTCTACGTAGTCGGTATCGAGTAATCTCCGCCCTTCGACGATTCCGGATCGGACACGAAGCAGTTTCCCTATCGACGTCAGGGCCAATGGCAGGCCGCCGCATGCCTTTGCGATATGGAGGATCGCCGGGTCATCCGCGTACGCCGCGACGTCCCCGTCACCCGCACTCTCCAGCGCGTTCAACAGCAGCAACCGCAACGCATCGGCGTCATCGAGAAAAGGAACGGGAAAGGACGGCAGGGCACCAAAGGCCGTATGATCGCGCGCCGTGACGAGGATCGTGACACCTTCGGCAATCGCGCGTTCCTCCGGGGCATCGCTGGCCGCTCTCACCGCGTCCGCAACCGCATCGACGATCGCCGAAGACCAGACATCGTCGAGCACCAGCAGGATCGGCGGCTCCCCTTCTTCGACACGTGTTCCGATGTGGTCGCGGAATTCCCTCTGGGCGGTTGCCAAGGAGCCCATGGGCAGCCGTCCGACAAGTCGAACCATGAGATGCTCCATCAGCCTGACCGGCGACATCTCACGTCCGACCACGATCCAAACCGTCTTGTACCTCTCGGAGAACGCGGGATCTCGGGCCAGCTCCGCAGCGAGTACGGTCTTCCCGATACCGCCCATGCCGGCGACAGCCGCCCCTTGCGGGTTGCTGATGACCGTCGCCGCCTCGGAGGCCTGGATGGTGTCTTTCAACTCCCGGAGGATACCGGACCGCTCGATGAAATGCTGCGGCCTGGCCGGGGTCGCCGCCGTCCCCGATTGCGGCGCCAGGCGCCGGAGAAACCGCGGCAGGTCGCCATAGCCACGGCCATATACGATTGCCTGTGCTTGATGCTGTGACAGCCCGGCGTCGTCAAATGCGCGTTCCAGGCCCGCCGCATCGTCGTCGCGGCAGAGCACGTAGATCCCGGACTCTCTCGTCCCGAAGTGTTCGGACAGGCTTGTGAGCAGTAGTTTGAATCCGGGATCGAGCACACCTGCGGCGCTGCATCCGATGAATATCAGGTCAATATTCAATCCTAGAGAATGAAGGCCGTTCTGGGACCGTTTGTCTTTGAGGTGTGCGTCATACTCTTCCTGTCCAAGCACCACCGTCTCCGGCCTGGAATAGATGCCGTGCAGGTGCAGTATGCGACTCTGCCTGATATCATCGCGCCGATACTCCACGAAGTTGATGCTCTCATCGTCGAGCCAAGTGATCGGCCGCCGGCCGAAGACGTCACTCAGAAGCGAATCGATGTTCGTCGTGGCAATCGGGGCACGCAGACGGCCGATTGCATCGACCAGATCGCGCCCGGCGCCGGACATCTTGCCCCGCCGATAGCCTTGGAACGCCGATTGCAGCCATTCCGCATACAGGGCGGTATCCGCCCGGTTGAGTGCCGAACGGATGGCGCTGAAGGCGGCGAGGAAGTCTTCCGCCCGCATCGGCCGGCTGCCGTCCTGCGAGGGCCGCAGATCCAGTGCCGTCACCTCGTCGCGTTCCAAGGCAGTCGCCCGATCTCCGAGAAACGCCTTGCCGTGCTCGAGCAGCTTTATCCAAGAGGTTGCCGGATCGTCCGGGAACGCGGCAGTTGAGACACCTGTGCCACAGACGATGAGCGCCCGGTCGGGGGTGAATGAAGTGCAAAGCGAAGTCGCAGGATCGGTGTCTGCGGAGTTCTTCACGGAAGCCCCCTTCTGCGCGCCCCGAAACCGCTCTAGATCAACCTGCGTTCAGATGGATTCATCTGAGCGCGGGTAAGTTGATCTGCTTCGAAGAGTGAGAGCATCTTATCTGCGTCCGTTCGGACGCAGATAAGATGCTCTAGATCCGCCTTGTCGGGCCGGTCAACGGAGAAAACCCGAGGTTCCCGAGGTCGATAAAGGAGTTCAGGACGTGGCGAACGAACTGCAGGCCTGGTTGGACAGGGCTGTGGGCCGCATCTGCTACGATCGATCGGCCGTCGCGCCGCCGTTCTACCGCGTCGACGATCGAGCCGGTGCGGCTACGGTGTCGATGCCCACGCAGGCCTGGCTGCGCGATCGGTTCAGCCGGTCCTCCGATGGTGTGAGGGGCATCTGCCGGGAGATCGCCGCCTGGTCGGCGGCAAGGCTTGAGCAGGAGCTCGTCGGCTACGAGGCGTCGGTCGTGTCGGCCATCGATCCGGGTCGCGAATACCACTACATGACGGCCGTCACCGACCGCCGACGCGACCGGCGATACGTGATCGACCTCGGATACTCCCAACCCGTCCTCGTGCCGGTCCCCGATCCCGGGGTCGCGGAGGATGCCCGCTGGGCGCCGGCATCCCTCCTGCCGCCCGTCCTCTTCGGCGGACCGGTGCGGTACTCGTGTGAGCCCAGGCCGGACGGTGCCCGGGAACTCCTCATCCGCGGCGCCGGTCGGGATGGCTTGCACAAGCCGTTCACGCTGCGCCCCCTGACGGATAGCGACGATACCGAGATCATGACGCACTTCTTCCGCCAGACGGGCCGTACCTACCGGATCGACATCGTCGATGTCGCGGCACAGGGTGGGAGGACCGCTTTTCGCGCGATCGAACGACATCCCAATGCTGGCGGTCTGCTGTCTAGGATCCACGGTTGCGCGACGACCCGGTCCGATTTCGTGGTCGAGATCTCCGATCCGGTCCGTTGCCGCCGGCTGGGTTGACCCGGGGGGACTTTGCGCATCGGCACCGCCCTACCCGGCCCGGCATGCCCCCGGGCCTCGGGACCCCGACGGGTTCGGGCGCCGGTGACCGGTGTACGCTCAAGCTCTACGACTGCGGCAAACCCGGAGCGGCCCTCGTTTCCAGGAGGAAGACAGCCATGACGGACACCGACGCTTCAACTGTCATAACCGGGCGATGCTGACGTGGCGAAGCGATGACGGCGGCGCACAAGGTGGCACGCGGTCATTCTGGTCGCGTCTTCGGGCTTTCCGGGGCTTTCGGCCGACACCGGCCGGTCGGAACGAGGCGTGCTGGTGCACGGCTATCGCCTGTTCCTGCGCCTGTTCCTGTGTGCCGAGCCCCCGGCGTGTCCTGAAGCCGGTCCTTGCCAGCACCGGGGCTCGACCCCGGGCGTTCGATCGCGGTCGGGCCGGGAGTCCCGGTACCTTCACCGGTCGATCGCCTCCAGCGCGGCCAGGCAGGACTGGGTGGTCATCACATCGGCATACTTCTCCGACATGTCGAACAGATTGACCGCGTGGGATGTGGCGCTGCGGTCATAGACCGCGTCCGAGCACACCGTGACGCGGAAGTTGTAGGCAAACGCATCGACCACCGAGCCGCGCACGCAGCCACTGGTGGTGCAGCCGGTGACGATCAGCGTGTCCGCGCCAAGGTCGATCAGATAGCTGGCAAGCGGCGTGCCGAAGAACGCGCTGGGATGCTTCTTCGGCAGCAGCACGTCGCCCGCGCGAGGGGCGATCTCGGCCGGAAAATCGTAGCCTTTGGCCGCCACCGTCAACAAGGCGGGCGCTTTTTCGGCGAGCCGGCCCTGGTCGAACGTCATCTTCGGCGCGACATGCGGATAGAGCACCGGCCAGCCCTTCTTACGGAACAGCGCCAGGAGGTGCTGGATCTTGCCGATCGCCTGCCAGCCGACATCGCCGCATGATGTCGGGAACTCCTCGACCGCCTCCCAGAACGGCATCGGCGTGGTGCCGACGGTTCGGTACTGCACATCGATGATCAACAGTGCGGGGCGTTCGCCCATGCCCGAGGGCCGGCCGAAACCGGCCGCTGCATAGGCGCGCTGTTCGTCCTCGGAGATGATGCCGTCCCACGGTTTCATAGGGCCTCCTTGTGCGTCGGCAGCACGCTGCCTGGATTGATCAGCCCGTGCGGATCGAGCATCGCCTTCAGCCCGTCCAGCATCGTCCGAACTGGCGCCTGCCGCGTCTCGTAGTAGGGATATTTGCGCCCGATCTGCAGATGCGCGCCGCCAAGCCGCGCCCAGGCCTCGACCAGATCGTCGCAGATGGCCTTGACCGCGGCGCGCGCTTCGGGATTTTCCGGCCGCGCGGTGACGGTCCGGCCGGCAACCTCTTCCAGATAGTAGCGATGCAGCGCGTAGGGCGCATCGGGCCAATGAACCAGCGTCTCGACGCCGACACAGCTCGGCCCGTTGGCCGAGAGCAGGTAGCCGCGGGTGATCTTGAGCCGGTCCATCGTCGCGCGGTGGCTGTCGAACACCGCCTCGGTCGCACCGAAGCCCTCGGCGCCGCGCGTATTGGGCAGCACCGTGTGCATCCAGTGAATGCGACGGCTCGAGCCGCTCAACAGCCCGGTGATCGCCGGGAACGGATCGGCGCGCATCACCCGCGCCATCGACGAGGCGGTTTCGCGCCCGCCATGGCGGGCGGCGATCGCACCGATCTGCCGCATGCGCCTGCGTGCCTCATCGGCGTCCGCACCTTCGCTGACGCAATTGAGCAGATAGCCGACATCGTCGGCGAAGCGGCGTCCCCGCGCGACGACGGCCGCCGCATCGCGCAAACCCCTCAGCGCCGACCGGCCCGACTGCGCCACCGATTTCAGCGCCGAAAGATCGTCGCCCAGCGACGCCCGGCCCATGCGCGCCCGCACCGACATCGGATCGAGCCCGAAACATTCCGAGGCCAGCATCTGGCCGCCGATCTCCGCCATCGCGTTCATCAGTCCAAGCGGGTCGTCGAACGAGAACCCGCCGGTCTGCGTCACCGCCGCCGCCGGCACCAATTGCAGCGACGCTGCCACCTTGATGCCCAAGGCACCGCAATCGCCCAGAAAAAGCCCGGTCAGGTCCGGTCCATAGGGGCGGAAGAAAGGGGAGGGACGATGGATGCCGCCGGCCGAGCCGGTCGTGACCAGATCGCCCGTGCCGGTAACGACGCTGACGCCGAGCGTGGTTTCGGCCGACGTGCCGCCATTGCCCGAGCCGTAGAGTTTGGCGCCTTGCGACAGGGCGGCGCCGATGGTGGCATGCCGGCCGGAGAAAGGTCCGCGAAACGGCGTCGTCAGACCGGTTCCGGCGAGCGCGTCGCGCAGTTGCGCCCAGCTTGCGCCGGCCTCGGCGGTGACGAAACGGTCCCGCTCGTTGATCTCGGTGATCCGGTCCATCCCGCGCATGTCGACGACGATGGTGCGTGCATCGGCGGGGATCGTGCCGCCACTGTAGGAAAGCCCGGCGCCGCGTGTGACAAGGCTCAGCCCGAACGTCCCGGCGGCGCGCACCAGCGCCTGCACCTGCATCGCCGCCTTCGGCCGGGCCACCGCCAGCGGCGGATGGTCGGCCCGGTAGAAGATGTCCGTCTGGTAGCGTTCGAGACTGTCGGTCGACAGCGCGATGTCCGGCAGCGCCTCACGCAGCGCGGCCGCGATTTCGCCAAGCGGCCTGGCCCGGGCGGCTGCGGCAAGGTCGCGGTCGACGGCCATGAACGGTCAGCCCGTCCCGCCCGGCCGGATGTCCTGCCGCGCGGCCGTTGCGCCCGGGTCCGGTCTGTAGCGCTCTTCGGCGGCATCGAAACGCGCCTTCGCGACCGCGTTCTGGCGGTCGCCGAAGCTGGCCAGCCGATCCGAAACCTCGCTCAGCGAGCCGCGCTCGCGCAGGCTGCCCAGCACGTCCTGCACCGCCTTGAGCGCGCCCTGCAACGCCGCGTTGGCGTAGAGGGCCGCGCCGAAACCCATGGCGTCGAGCTCCGAGCGGGGCGGCGCGGGGGTCTTGCCGCCATGCACCAGGTTGGCGATCTGCGGCACCGGCAATTCGCGGGCGATCCGGACCATCTGCTGGATGTCGACCGGAGCCTCGACGAAGGTTGCGTCGGCGCCGGCCTCGATGAAGGCATGGGCGCGGTCCAGTGCCGCATCGATGCCTTCGAGCGCCAGCACGTCGGTTCTGGCGATGACCTGGAAGTCGGGATCGTCGCGGGTATCGACGGCCGCCTTGATCTTGCCGACCATCTCGGCCGTAGGGATGACGGCCTTGCCGTCGAAGTGACCGCATTTCTTGGGGAAGATCTGGTCCTCGATCTGAATGCCGGCCGCACCGGCCCGCTCGATCATCGACACGGTGCGGATCATGTTCAGCGGATTGCCGAAGCCCGTATCGCCGTCCACCATCAGCGGCAGGTCGACCGCGGCGGAGATGGCGCGGACATGGTCGGCCAGTTCGCTGAGCGTCACCAGGCCGATATCGGGCATGCCCAAATGCATGTTGGCGATGCCGGCGCCGGTCACATAGGCGCATTCATAGCCCAGATCTTCTATCACGCGGGCGAACAGCGCGCTGGGCGTTCCGGGTATCAGAGCGGCGTCCCTGCGATCGAGGATGGCCTTCAGTCGTTTCGCGTGGCTGGCCACGGGGTTCGCGCTCCGATTGGTATCTTGGACCGAAATCCGATCCGGACCAGCGACGAGTCATGATGCGTGGGCCGGTAAAAGATGTCAACTGTCGACAATTTAACACTCCGCCCGGTTGCCGAAACAGCCATTGCAGCCCACACCGCTGAACGCTTGGAGCGGGATGGCGTCGGGTGCGATCGCTCCTGCGATCGCGCATGACGTCTGGACCCCGCTCTTGCTCCAACTCTTTGAAGTCGATCACCTTACCTGCGTTCAGATGAGGCCATCCGAACGCAGGTAAGGGGGTCTAGGTCACGTTCTCATAAGCAGGGTCGAAATGGTGCCGGACCCGCGAAGAGGGGTCAGGAAAAGCCCGAAGGGCGGGGCCGCTCCCGGTCGAGGGGGTTGGCACCGCCCGTCGAAGCGGGTCCGGGCGTCCGGAGGATCGGGGCCGTTCC
>JANQKE010000093.1 GCA_028281265.1 Alphaproteobacteria bacterium
GTCGAATATGCCCCGGCATGTCCTTCCTCCTCGCTCCTGGCATCAGGGCCCATCCACCTCGGCAGATCGGCCCGATAGTCCCTGAAAACACTTTAGGCCGGCCGTGGCGGACCGCCCCCTTTGCGGCCCGGGGCGGCGCGCGTAGCATGGCAATCGACCACGGGATCAGGACCCTGGCCAAGCCGGCGCCTACCGGCAAGCCCGTTCGCGACACCGGCCGACCTGCCGGCGGCACGGGCGGCACGCCGGCTGGCGCACCCTGCGCCGGAAACGGCGCGGACAAGGCGCTCTCACTTCTGGGGATCGAGGCGGGCGAAAAGGGGGCCGGCGATGAAGATCAGTATCGATATCGACTGCACGCCGGAGGAAGCGCGCGCCTTTCTCGGCCTGCCCGATGTCGCTCCGATGCAGAAGGCGCTGCTCGACCAGGTGCAGCAGCGCATGGCCGCCAACATCGCCGCCATGGACCCCGAGACGATGTTGAAGACCTGGCTGCCCGTGGGCTTGCAGAACATCGAACAGCTCCAGCGGCTGTTCTGGCAGCAAATGGGCGGGGGTGGCGGGCCGAAGGAGTCGGCGTGACGCGGGCCTCGGTTGTGCGCTGCGGGCTTGCTGCGGCCGGCCCGGTCGCCTTCTAGCCGGGTCATGGAGACCATCTACGCCCCCGCGACGGCACCAGGACGGGCCGCCGTTGCCGTCTTGCGCCTGTCGGGACCCGATGCCGGCGCGATCCTGACGGCCCTGACCGGAAGGCCGCTGCCCCGCCCCCGTCGGGCGGTGCTGGCCCGCCTGCGCGATCCGGCCGATCCTGCGGACCGGATCGACCGGGCGCTGGCGCTGTGGTTTCCCGCCCCGGCCAGTTTCACCGGGGAGGACGTGGTGGAACTGCATCTGCATGGCGGCCGGGCCGTGCTCGACGCCCTGGTGGCGGCGATCGGGGCCGATGGACGGGCGCGGCTGGCCGAGCCGGGGGAGTTCACCCGGCGGGCGTTCCTCAACCACAAGCTCGACCTGACCGAGGCCGAGGCGGTGGCCGACCTGGTGGATGCCGAAACGCGGGCGCAGGCGCGGCAGGCGCTGCGTCAGCTCGACGGGGCGCTGGGGCGGCTCTACGGCGACTGGGCGCGGCGGCTGACCCGGCTGCTCGCGCATCTGGAAGCCGATCTCGACTTCCCCGACGAGGATCTGCCCGGCGGTGTGGCGGCTTCGGTGGCACCGGAGGTCGACCGGCTGATCGCCGAGATCGCCGCGCATCTGGACGATGCCCGCCGCGGCGAGCGGCTGCGCGAGGGGGTGGAGATCGCGATCATCGGCCCGCCCAATGCCGGCAAGTCGAGCCTGCTCAACGCGCTCGCTCGGCGGGACGCCGCGATCGTCTCCGCCATTCCCGGCACCACCCGGGACGTGATCGAGGTGCAGCTCGACCTTGGCGGCTATCCGGTGGTGCTGGCCGATACCGCCGGGCTCAGGGAGACCGCGGACGCGATCGAGGACGAGGGGATCCGCCGGGCGCTCGCCCGGGCGGAGCGGGCGGATCTGAGCCTGGTCGTCCTCGATGCCGCCGGCGGCCCGGACGCCCTGGACGCGGTGCGCCGGCGGCTCAGCGCGGAGGCGCTGCTGGTGCTCAACAAGGCCGACCGGGTGACCGAGGCGCTGCGGGCGGCCTGGGACCGGGTCCTGGCGGCCGAGGGGGTGCCGCCGGCCGCGGTCGCCTGGCTGTCGGTGACCACCGGCGACGGGCTCAAGCCCCTGCTGTCGGCTGTGACCGGGCGGGTTGCGGCCCTCGTCGGGGGTGGCACCGGCGCCCCGCTGACCCGGGCCCGCCACCGCGAGGCGCTGGAGTACGCCAAGGCGGCGCTGGAGCGGTTCCGCGCGGCCCCTTTGCCGGAGCTGGCGGCCGAGGACGTCCGCCTGGCCGTGCGCGCGCTGGGCCGGATCACCGGCCGCGTCGACGTCGAGGATCTGCTCGACGTGATCTTCCGGGATTTCTGCATCGGAAAGTAAATATTAATGGTCATCATGCATTTAAGAATCGATGTTAAAGATTTAAGATGATCAATTATTTATTGAATTATCACATACAAATACTGAAGCTGCGAAGATTCAAAAATGCATAATCCTATGCGATGTTCGGTTCTTCGTGCCTCTTTGAGAGCTTCGTGTTGAAAAATCTTGGCGATCTTGGTGGCTTGGTGGTGAAACACAACCCACCGGCCGATCACCGGAAGCTGCGGGCCTTCTGCAGATCCACTTTTTGGCGTTTCCGGACGCCCCGCAGGTTCGGGGTGGGACGCACCCCCTCGTCGGCCCGGGCCGGGCTCTTGCCGGAACGGTCGGCGGTCGCCTGGGCGATGGTCGGGTCCGCGCCTTCCCGCAGATCGCCCAGCCAGTCGGTCAGGTCGACCAGCCGGTCGACCTTGAGGTGAATGACGGTGGAGACGATTTCCACCCGGCCGATCGCCCCCAGGAGTCGGGCCTGCAGCACCAGCTTGCGGTAGGTCTCGAACATCGGCGGCAGGATGACCAGATTGGCGATCCCGGTCTCATCCTCCAGGGTGATGAAGATCACCCCCTTGGCACTGCCGGGGCGCTGGCGCACCAGCACCAGCCCCGCCACCGCGGCCTTGCTGCGGTTCTTGCGCCGGCCGAGATCCGCGCAAGGCCGATAGTGCTGTCGCCGCAGCCGGGTGCGCAGGAAGGCGACCGGGTGACGCTTGAGGGTCAGGGACGCCGCGGCGTAGTCCTGAACCACGTGTTCGCTCAGCGGCATGCGAGGCAGGTGCTCGCCGGCGGTACGGTCCTCCGGCGGGGCCTCGCCTTCCAGGCCGGCGAACAGCGGCAGCGGATGGTCGCCCAAGGCCTTGACCGCCCAGGCCGCCTGCCGCCGGTCGAGCCCGATCGACCGGAACGTATCGGCACCGGCCAGCCGGTCCAGCACCGTGGCCGGCAGGCCGGACCGGCGCCACAGATCGCCGGCGTCGCGGAACGGATCACGGCCCAGGCGCGCCGCCATCAGCCGTTTGGCGTCGGCTTCGGCCAGTCCCTTGACCAGGCGCAGGCCCAGCCGGACCGCGTGGCGCGCCCGGCCCGGTTCGGGCTCCAGGGTGCAGTCCCAGTCCGACCGGTTGATGTCCGGCGGCAGCACGGTGACGCCGTGGTCCTGGGCGTCGCGGACGATCTGCGCGGGGGCGTAGAAGCCCATGGGCTGGCTGTTGAGCAGGGCCGCGCAGAACACGTCCGGGTAATGGCACTTGATCCAGGACGAGACATAGACCAGCAGCGCGAAGCTGGCGGCGTGGCTCTCCGGAAAGCCATAGGTGCCGAACCCTTCGATCTGCTTGAAGCAACGCTCGGCGAATGCGGTCTCGTAGCCCCGGGCGATCATGCCCTGGACCATCTTGTCGCGGAACTTGTGGATGTCGCCGGCCTTCTTGAAGGTCGCCATGGCCCGGCGCAGCCGGTCGGCCTCCGACGGGGTGAAGCCGGCGCCGACGATGGCGATCTTCATCGCCTGCTCCTGGAACAAGGGCACCCCGAGGGTCTTCTGCAGCACCTCGCGCAGCTCCTCGGAGGGATAGGCCACCGCTTCCTCTCCCGACCGGCGGCGCAGATAGGGGTGCACCATGTCGCCCTGGATCGGCCCGGGGCGGACGATCGCCACCTCGATCACCAGATCGTAGAACCCCCGCGGCCTGAGCCGCGGCAGCATCGTCATCTGCGCCCGGCTTTCCACCTGGAACACGCCCAGGCTGTCGGCCCGGCACAGCATGTCGTAGACGGCGGCGTCGCCGGTCGGGACGGACGCCAGAGTCAGCGGGCGGCGGTAGTGTCGGGCGAGGAAACCGAAGGCCCGCTTGACGCAGGACAGCATGCCCAGCGCCAGCACGTCGATCTTGAGGATCTTCAGCGCGTCGAGATCGTCCTTGTCCCACTCGATGACCGTGCGGTTCTCCATGGCCGCGTTTTCCACCGGCACCAGCTCGGTCAAGGGCCCGCGGCTGATCACGAAGCCGCCGACATGTTGGGACAGATGGCGGGGAAAGCCCTGGATCTCCCGGGCCAGCAGCATCGTCTGGCGCAGCCGGCGGTCGGTCGGGTCGAGCCCGGCTTCGATCACATGGGCGTCGTCGATCCCCTCCGCCCCCCAGCCCCACAGGCTCTTGGCCAGCGTGTCGACGGTGTCCTCGCTCAGCCCCATCGCCTTGCCGACCTCCCGGATCGCGCCGCGGCCGCGATAGCAGATCACCGTGGCGGTCAGGCCGGCCCGGTCCCTCCCGTATTTGTTGTAGATGTACTGGATGACTTCCTCGCGCCGCTCGTGCTCGAAATCGACGTCGATGTCGGGCGGCTCGTTGCGCTCGGCCGACACGAAGCGCTCGAACAGCAGGTCGCAGTGGACGGGGTCGACGGCGGTGACGCCGAGCACGTAGCAGACGGCGGAATTGGCCGCCGAGCCGCGGCCCTGGCACAGGATGCCCTGCGACCGGGCGTAGCGGACGATGTCCTCCACGGTCAGAAAGTAAGGGGCGTAGTCGAGCCGGGCGATCAGGGACAGCTCGTGGCCGAGCTGGGCCTCGACCTTGGGTTCGATCCCGTCGGGATAGCGGCGGGCCGCCCCCTCCCAGGTCAGCCGTTCGAGCGTCTGCTGCGGGGTTTCCCCTTCGGTGGCGATTTCCTCGGGGTACTCGTAGCGGAGATCGTCGAGGTTGAACCGGCAGGCGTTCGCGATCTCCACCGTCCGCGCCACCGCCTCGGGATAGGCACGGAACAGCCGGGCCATCTCCGCGGCCGGTTTGAGGGCACGCTCGGCATTGGCCGCCAGCCGCAAGCCGGCCTGGTCGATGGTCAGCCCGGTCCGGATACAGGTCACCACGTCCTGGAGCGGTCGGCGGGCGGGGCTGTGGTAATGCACGTCGTTCGTCGCCACGGTGGCGAGCCCCAGCCGGCGGGCCACGGCGTCCAGGCGGGCCAGGCGCTTGGCGTCGTCGCCCCGGTAGCGGTGGGTCAGTGCGAGATGGAGGCGGTCCCGGTCCGCCAGCCGGTCGGCGAAACCGGCCAAGGCCTGGGCGAAGCCGGTCTCGTCCAGCGGCATCGGCACCGGCAGCGGGTCGTTCCGGTCGGTCGCGGCCGGCGCGGCCGGGTCAAGGGCATCGAGCCCCGCCGGATCCGGCGGGACGGCGATCAGGATCTGCCCCGCGGCATGGAGGAGCACATCGGCGACGGTCAGATGGCAATGCCCCTTGGGGGCCCGCCGGCGGCCCAGGGTGATCAGCCGGGACAGCCGGCCATAGGCGGCCCGGTCGGTCGGCAGGCATAGCAGGCTGGGGCCGTCGGTCAGGTCGAGCCGGGCGCCGACCACCAGCCGCAGGCCCGTCTCCCGGCAACCGAGATGGGCCCGCACCACCCCGGCGAGGCTGTTGCGGTCGGTGACGGCGATGGCGGTATGGCCCATCGCCGCGGCGGTCAGCGCCAGCTCCTCGGGATGCGAGGCGCCGCGCAGGAAGGAGAAATTGGTCGTGACCTGTAGCTCGGCATAGGCCGGGGGATCGGGGTGCGGGGCGGCCATCGCTCACGCCCCCAGGCCCTGCAGATACCAGCGCGCCGGGGCGGTGGCGGTCATCGGCCGGTCGCGGAACAGCCAGAACCGCCGGCCGACCGTGTCTTCGACATGGTAATAGTCTCGCGGCAGGGCGGTCGGGCGATCCCGCCACCAGTCGGGGCCGATCCGCTCCGGCCCGTCGGCCTTGACCACCCGGTGCACCGTCCCGTCCCAGCGGAACATCAGCGGCGGATCGTCCGGTACCGGGGCGGTGACCTCGATCGGGCGCGGCGGATCGAACAGCCGCACCGGCCGGCGCGGAACGGTTTCCGATAGCGCCGCCGGCCGCTCGGCCGACCGTGCCCGGGCCGGTCGGGCCCGGGGCGACCGGCGGCGGATCGCCCGTTCGGGCTGATGACTGGGACGGGGGACGGCCTGGAACACCGCCTGGTCGCCCAGTCGCAGGCTCAGCCGGTCGACCAGGCCGGCGAGGTCTTCCGGGGCCGCCCCGGCGGGTTGGTCGAGCGTGTCCTGGCGGGCGGTGACGGGGTCGGTCACCGCGGCGACCAGGGCGATCACCTCGAAGCCGAAACCGGCGTCGAGCCCGTCGAGCCGGTCACGGAACAGCCGCGCCAATGCGGTCGCGTCGCGGTTCGGCCGGCTGGTGCCGACGGCAATCGGCGTCGCCAGCCCGTCGACCCGGTAGAGGGTCAGGATCAGCCGGCGCGCGCCCCGGCCGGCCGCCGCCAGTTGACCGCAGAGATCGTCGAGCAGCCGGTCGAGGGCGGCCGTGACATCCTCGGTCCGGCCGATCGGCTCGGCAAAGCCCAGGCGGGTGTGAAAGCGCGGCGGCGGCCGGCGCGGGGTGATCGGCTCCGCGACCGCCCCGAAGGCCTGGTCGAGCCGGTCGAGCACCGGCCGCTCGAAGCGTCGGGCCAGGCTGCCCCGCGGCAGGCCGCGCAGCTGGCCGATCCGGCGCAGGCCCAGCCGTTCCAGTTCCGTGACGACCGCCGGGGGCAGCCGCAGACCGGTCGGTGGCAGCGGATCGAGGGCGCGGGCCAGCACCGCCTCCCGCTCCGCCGGCGTGCCGGTCGGCATCACGATGGCGGGACCGATCGGGGCGTCATCCGGGGGCGGTGCTCCGGGAGATCCGGTCAGCGCCGTCCCGCTGCGGGCGACGGCCCAGGCCGCCCCGACAGTGTCGGCGATCGCCCCGCGCACGGTCAGCCCGCCGCGGGCGAGGGCGGCGGTCGCCCGGCGCAGCAGCCCGACCTCGCCGCCGAACAGATGCGCGCAGCCGGTGACGTCGAGCAGCAGACCCGCCTCCCCCGCCGCCGGATCGCCGGTCGGTGCCGCCCAAGGGGTGAAGCGGGTCGCCCATTGGCCGAGCCGGTCGAGGAACGCCGCATCGGCACCGGGATCGGCGGGGCGGGCGATCAGCCCCGGCTCCAACGTCCGGGCATCGGCCAGGGGCTGGCCGACCGTGATCCCCGCCGCCTCGGCCACCGGATCGGCGGCCAGGACGATCTGGCGGTTGCTGGCCGTCGCGGTGAGCACCAGCGGCCGGCCGGCGACCTCCTGTCCGTCGGTCCGGCGCAACCGGTCGATCGCCAGGTCGGGCAGCCACAAGGCGAGCAGACGGCGCACGGTACCCCCCATCTCGTCAAGTCCGGTCAGGCCGCCCGGCGGCCGGGCCAGGCCAGGATCCGGGCGGGAGACCGGTCGGGTAGCAGGGGGGCGTCAGCCGGGCGCGGGGTGATCGGGATCAGCCGATCGCCCGCAGGCCGTACCCGCCAACGGGCCGGCGGCGCCCCCCGGGCCCGCATCAGGGCAAGGTCCCACACCGGAACGCCGAGCCCCGGCTCGACCCCGCCGTCACCGGGCAGCGGCACCGGCTGGCTGGGGGCCGCGGTCGGCTGCCAGCGGGTGACGGCGGTGCTGGTGGTCAGCCCGCGGGCCGGGCGCAGCAGCAGGCACAGCCCACCCCCGGTCTCCGCCGCCAGTTGCAGCCGCCGGGTGGCGGTCAGGTCGAGCCGGTCGACCGCGCCCACCACCCCGGCCAGCGCAGGGCTGCGGGCCGCCTCCTCCATCGCCCAGAGCCGGTCGACGGCAGGCCCGGCCCGGACCTGCACCAGCCGGTCGGCTGCCAGCCCCAGCCAGCCGAGCCCCTGGGGCAGCAGTGGACCGGAGCGGGGATCGTCCACCCACAGCACCGGCTTGCCGCCGGCCCGGGCGACCAGCCGACCGAGCAGCCAGGCGGTCAGCCCCAGCCCGGCCCCATCGCGCCCGTCCGGCAAGACGAACTCATGCAGGCAGCCCAAAGCCAGCCCGGCCTCCGGCAGATGCCGGTCGATCAGCCCACCGCCATCGAGCGACAGCCGGGGCACGGTGTCGGCCCGGCCCGGCCGGCCTTCCAGCCGGCGCACGGTTTCCCGGGCCCGGCGCAGCCGGTTCGCTCGGCCGGCCGACGACGATGACGCTGGCGCTGTCATGGCATCGCCCCCGATCCGCCGCTCAGGCCCGGCCGACGGTCGCCGGTCCCGCCGACGCCGGACTGGGTGGGGCGGTGATCTTTACCGGGGCGGGTGCCGGAGCCGCGTCCAGCGCGGCCCGGGCCCGGGCCACGGTCGGGGTGGGGATGCCGTCTGCGGCCAAGGCGGCCCGCACCGGGGCGAGGCCCGGACGGCACCGCTCCGCCTCCGCCAGCAAGAGGGTCGGCCGGAAGCCGATCGCCCGGGCCTGCCGGGCGGCCGGCCCCGCGGCGAGACCCGGATCGCCGCCGGTGATCCACACCGTGTCGAGCCCCCACAGGCTCAACCGATCGGCGAGATCGCACCGGGTCTCGTCGAACGCCTGGGCCAGCGGGGCGGTGATGTGCGCGTCGCCCGGCCGCATCGCCGGCAGCGGGCGCAAGCGTCGCCCCAAGGGCAGGCTCGGGGCGGTCTCCGCGGCCGGGGACCGCAGCCACACCACCAGCCCGCCCAAGACCCGCACCCGCTCCGCCAAGCCGGCGACGCCGCCGGCCGGGCGGCCGGTGATCACCAGGGCGAGGGCCCGGCCGGCGGTCGGCAGGACCGGTATCTCGGCTGCCGCCATCGGTGCCGCGGGGGACAGGGCCGCGTCCCAGCCGGCCGGTGGGGGCGGCACCACGGCATCGGCGATCGCATTCGGCATCTCGAACATGGCGCTCTCCCCCCAAGCAAAGGAACACAGGATGAATGTTCCTGAAATGTTCCATCCTTGGGCCGGAGAGTCAAGGCTCCCTACAAGCCCCGTCGCCGCGGCGGAACCCACCGGCCGTCACCGCCTGGAGCACTTGGCGCCGGAAACGGCGTAGGTTTCTCTAACTTTTTGGAATCGATCATCTTTGCGTGTTCGAGTGAGTCCCTCAAAGCACAGGATGATCTAACTCTTTGAAATAGATCAACTTATCTGCGTTCAGATGAGTCCATCTGAACGCAGGTTGATCTAGCCTCCCGATTGGAGGCGATGCGGCGATGCCTCGATAATCGCGTTGGGTCGCAGGTCTCGCATCGGCGACCGGTTGTCCCGCTCAAGCCAGGACGGATCGATCTCCGGCAGGGGGATCGCGTCGATCAGGGCGGCGGTGTAGGGATGTTGGGGGGCCTCGAAGACACGATCGCAGCGGCCTTCCTCCACCACCGCACCGTGCAGCATGACGACCACCCGGTCGCACAGCACCCGGATCACCGACAGGTCGTGGCTGATGAAGGCGAGCGCCAACCCGAGATCCGCCTTCAGCCGGCCGAGCAGGTCCAGAATGCGCGCCTGGCTGGACACGTCGAGACCGCTGACGATCTCATCGGCGACGATGAAGTGCGGTTCGACGGCGACGGCGCGGGCGATGCCGACCCGTTGGCGCTGACCGCCGGAGAGCTGGTGCGGGTAGCGCCACATCGCCTCGGCCGGCAGCCCGACGCGCCGCAGCAGCTCGGCCGCCGCCTCTTCTTCCCCTCGGCGGCCGGCGGCAAGCCCGAACGCCCGCAGCGGCTGGGCCAGGATCTCGGCGATCGTATGCCGCGGGTTCAGGGCGGATTGCGGGTCCTGAAAGATGATCTGCATGCGCCGGCGCAACGGCCGCAGGCTGGCCTGGTCGAGGTCGGTGACGTCCTGGCCGTCGAAGCGGATCCGCCCGCCGGTGGGTCGGTAGAGGCGCAGCAGGGTGCGCCCCAGAGAGGTCTTCCCCGACCCCGACTCGCCGACGATGCCGACCGATTCGCCGCGGCGGATCGCCAAATCGATCCCTTTGAGGATCTCCACCACAGGGCGCGGCCGGCCCAACCGGGCCGGCGCCGCACGATCGGGCAGGGCAAGGCGGAGACCGGTCGTCTCGACCAGCGGAGGAGCGGACGCGGCCGGGCGGGCCGGTTCTGCGGTCACGCCGCCGTCCCGCCGACCGTCAGCCCGTCGATCCGCAAGGTCGGCTGGCCGACGCCGACCGGCACCCCCTGGCCGTCCTTGCCGCAGGTGCCGATCCCGGGGTCGAGGGCCATGTCGTCGGCGACCATGCCGATGCGGGTGAGGGCCGTGGCCCCGTCGCCGATCAGGGTGGCCCCCTTGACCGGGGCACCGATCCGGCCGTCCTCGATCAGATAGGCCTCCGAAGCGGAGAACACGAACTTGCCGTTGGTGATGTCGACCTGCCCGCCGCCGAAATTGACCGCATAGAGCCCGTTCTTGACGGTCGACAGTACCTCTTCGGCGCTGTGGGCGCCGTTTTCCATGATGGTGTTGGTCATCCGCGGCATCGGCACATGGGCGAAGCTCTGCCGCCGGCCGTTCCCGGTCGCCGGCACCCCCATCAGCCGGGCATTGAGCCGGTCCTGCATCAGGCCGACCAGCACGCCGTCCTCGATCAGCACGGTGCGCTGGGTCGGCGTCCCCTCATCGTCGACGGTCAGGGAGCCGCGGCGGTCGGTCAGCGTGCCGTCGTCGACGATGGTCACGCCGGGCGCGGCGATGCGCTGACCCATCAGCCCCGAGAACACGGATGTCTTCTTCCGGTTGAAGTCGCCTTCCAGCCCGTGCCCGATCGCCTCGTGCAGCAGGATGCCCGGCCAGCCCGCGCCGAGCACGACCGTCATCTCCCCGGCCGGGGCGTCGACGCTGTCGAGCTTCAGACTCGCCTGCCGCACCGCCTCATCGACCGCATGCCGCCAGGTGACGGGGTCGAGATAGGCACCGAAGCCGGTGCGGCCGCCAGCCCCGTGGGACCCGGTCTCCATCCGTTCCCCGTCCTTGCAGACGACCGTGACATTGAGCCGCACCAGCGGTCGGATGTCGGCCACCGCCCGGCCGTCGGGCCGGACGATCCGGACCGCCTGCCAGGTGCCGGCCACCGACGCCATGACCTGGACCACCCGCGGATCGGCCTGGCGAGCGTAGGCGTCGATCGCCTGCAGGGTCTCGACCTTCCGTCCGAACGGGATTTCCGCCAGCGGGTTGAGGTCGTCGTAGAGTTTGGCGTTGGTGCCGGTCGGTCCTTCGGCGAGCATGCCGGCATGGCCGGTCCGGACCGCGCGCACTGCCTCCGCGGCGCGGCGCATCGCCGGTTCGGAGAGTTCGGCCGCATGGGCGTAGCCGGTGGCCTCCCCGGCGACCGCGCGCAGGCCGAAGCCCTGGCTGGTGTCGAAGCTGGCCGATTTCAGCTTGCCGTCGTCCCAGCTCAGCGCTTCGGACTGGCTGTATTCCAGGAACAGCTCGCCGTCATCGGTCCCCGCCAGCGCCTCGGCCACCAGCCGGTCGACGGCGACCGGATCGAGGCCGGTACGGGTGAAGAACAGCTCTTCGGTCTGGGCGAGGGCGGACATGAAAGCGGTCTCCTGACGGGGGCGATGGACGGATTGTCGACAACTGTGGGGCCGTCGTACCGGTCCCGCAAGGCAGGCCCGAGCACGGCCGACGGTCGGCGGGTGTCGAAAGGGGCTGGAATCCCGGGACACGCCCGGCTATTGGAGGCCGCCCGTCGATGTCCGGGGCGGATGTAGGGGGATCGGCGGCAGCATGGGGTGACGGGGGTTCGGTTGACCATGGTGCACGCCTTGCCGCATTGCGGCGGGCCCGACCGGTCCTGTACACGACACCCCGACGAAGGGCGGGGCATGGACCGGCCCGATCGCAGTTTGGGGTTCGAAAGACGATGGTTCTCACCGCGGCGCGGACGCGCATGCTGACCGGATCGCTGATCATGCTGGCCGCCTTGCTGGTCGTCGGGCCGGCGCTGGCGTCCCAGCCGACGCCCTGGGGGATCGGTTTCCAGGAAGCGGCCAGCCCGATCAAGGAACAGATCAACGCGTTCCACAACGTCATGCTGGTGATCATCTTCCTGATCGCGGCCCTGGTGTTGGCCCTGCTGGTGTTCGTGTGCTTCCGTTTCCGGGAGAAGGCCAATCCGGAACCGGCCAAGTTCACCCACAACACCGCCGTCGAAGTGCTTTGGACGGTCATCCCCTTCCTGATCGTGATCGGCATCAGCTTCTATTCGGTGCCGCTGATCTTCCGGATGGATCGGGTCGAGAATCCCGAGATGACCTTGGTGGTTCGCGGCTACCAATGGCATTGGGGTTACGAGTACCCCGACCAGCAGATCGACGAGTTCCTGTCCTTCATGGTCGCGGACGACGACATTACGGGCGACCAGGTGCGGCTGCTGTCGACCGATGCGCCGGTGGTGCTGCCGGTCGACACCGACATCCAGATCCTGGTCGGTGCTGCCGACGTGCTGCATTCCTGGGCGATGCCGGCCTTCGGCATCAAGACCGACGCGGTGCCGGGCCGGCTCAACGAGACCTGGGTCAGGATCGATCGGGAGGGCACCTATTTCGGCCAGTGCTCCGAGATATGCGGTGTCGGCCATGCCTACATGCCGATCGAGGTGCGCGCGGTCAGCCGGGAGGCCTTCGATCAGTGGGTGATCGACCAGGTCGGCGACGACGTCGATCCCGACAACCCGCCCGTCCTTCTGACCATGACCTGGGACGAAGCCGTCGGTGGTGACCGGCAGCTCGCGCAGGTCGCTGCCGATTGAAGCACCGGTAGGGACAGGATGCTAGCGACGTCCGGCCGGTGCGTCCGGCCGGTCTGACGACAGGGCTCGGCATCGTCCGGGCTCGGGGAAGAAGAGGAAAGGGACCGTCATGGCCCAGGCCGGGGCGCACGCCCACGACGACCATCACGATCACAAGCCCGGCTTCGTGCAACGTTGGCTGTTTTCGACCAATCACAAGGACATCGGGACGCTGTACCTGGTGTTCGCGGTGATCGCCGGCCTGATCGGCGGCATCTTCTCCCTGCTGATGCGCATGGAACTGCAGGATCCGGGCCTGCAGTTCGTCGCCGACGGTCAGGCCTGGAACGTCTGGATCACCGCCCACGGGCTGATCATGGTGTTCTTCGTGGTCATGCCGGCCCTGATCGGCGGGTTCGGGAACTGGTTCGTGCCGCTGATGATCGGGGCGCCCGACATGGCGTTCCCGCGGCTCAACAATATCAGCTTCTGGCTCCTCGTACCGGCTTTCCTGCTGCTGGTGGGCTCCGCCTTCGTCGGGACCGGTGCGGGGACCGGCTGGACGATCTATCCGCCGCTGTCGGACGATATCGGACATGCCGGTCCGGCGGTCGACATGGCGATCTTCGCGCTCCACCTGGCCGGCGCGAGCTCGATCCTCGGCGCGGCCAACTTCATCACCACCATCTTCAACATGCGCGCGCCGGGCATGACGCTGCACAAGATGCCGCTGTTCGTCTGGTCGATGCTGGTCACCGCGTTCCTGCTGCTGCTGGCCGTACCGGTCCTGGGCGGGGCGATCACGATGCTGCTGACCGACCGGAACTTCGGCACCAGCTTCTTCGAGGCGGCCGGCGGCGGCGATCCGATCCTGTTCCAGCACCTGTTCTGGTTCTTCGGCCACCCGGAAGTCTACATCATGATCCTGCCGGGCTTCGGGATCATCAGCCATATCGTGGCGACCTTCTCCAAGAAGCCGGTGTTCGGCTATCTCGCCATGGCCTACGCCATGGTCGCGATCGGCGTGGTCGGCTTCGTGGTGTGGGCGCACCACATGTTCACCGTCGGGCTCGACGTGAACACCAAGGCCTATTTCACGGTGGCGACGATGATCATCGCCGTGCCGACCGGCATCAAGATCTTCTCGTGGATCGCCACCATGTGGGGCGGGTCGATCCGGTTCGACGTGCCCATGCTGTGGGCGATCGGCTTCATCTTCCTGTTCACCGTCGGCGGCGTGACGGGCGTGGTGCTGGCCAATGCCGGGATCACCACGGTGCTGCACGACACCTATTACGTCGTCGCCCATTTCCACTACGTGCTCAGCCTGGGTGCGCTGTTCACCATGTTCGCCGGCTGGTACTACTGGATCGGCAAGATGAGCGGCCGGCAGTACAACGAGTTCTGGGGGCGGGTGCATTTCTGGATGACGTTCATCGGCGTCAACCTGGCGTTCTTCCCGCAGCACTTCCTCGGAATGCAGGGCATGCCGCGGCGCTATCCGGACTACCCGGACGCCTATGCCGGCTGGAACCTGATCTCCTCGATCGGGGCGTACATCTCGGTGGCGGCGGCCTTCCTGTTCGTGGCGATCGCCGTCCACACGATCTGGTTCGGCAAGCGGGTCAAGGAGAACAACTATTGGGGCGAGGGGGCGACCACGCTGGAATGGACGGTCAGCTCGCCGCCGCCGTTCCACCAGTTCGAGACCCTGCCGCGGGTGAAGTAGACGCACCGCTTCGTCGGCGGTGGCGCGACGATGGCCGGGACGTTTCCCGGCCATCGCCTTATCCAACAGGCGGGACGGCGCCGGCAGATCGGCCGCCCGCCCGCCGCCCGGAGTGGGCTTGGGTCGTCCGGGGTGATCGGTTGAGGTGTCGATGTCCGATGTGACGATGGACTCGTCGATGACCGCCCGGGGGGCGAGCTGGCGGGACTATTACGAGTTGCTCAAGCCCCGGGTGATGACGCTGGTGGTGTTCACCGCCATCGCCGGCATGATGGCCGCCCCGGGGGCGATCCACCCGGCGGTCGCCGTCGCGGCGATCCTGTGCGTGACCATCGGCGCGGGCGCGGCCGGGGCCATCAACATGTGGTTCGAGCGGGACATCGATGCCGTCATGGCCCGGACCGCCGCCCGGCCGACGGTGCAGGGCCGGGTCGAGCCGGCCGAAGCGCTGACCTTCGGGGTGTTCCTGTCGGTCGCCTCGGTGATGACGATGGCGCTGCTGGTCGGCTGGGTGGCGGGGGCGCTGTTGGCTTTGGCCAACCTGTTCTACGTCTTCGTCTATACGATCTGGCTCAAGCGCCGCACGCCGCAGAACATCGTCATCGGGGGGGCGGCGGGTGCGTTCCCGCCGATGATCGGCTGGGCGGCGGTGACCGGGGACGTGACCGTCGTCCCGATCCTCTATTTCCTGCTGATCTTCCTGTGGACCCCGCCGCATTTCTGGGCGCTGGCGCTTTATCGGCGGCCGGAATACGACAAGGCTGGCGTGCCGATGCTGCCCGTGGTCGCGGGGGAACGGGCGACCAAGCTGCAGATGCTCCTCTACACCGTCGCCCTGCTGCCGGTGTCGGTCGCCCCGCCGCTGCTCGGCGTCGGCGGGTGGCTGACGGTCGGCGGCGGGCTGGTGCTCGGCCTGTTGTTCGTGATCTGCGCCTGGCGGGTTTGGCAGGAGGACGGCGCGGCGACCGGGCACAAGGCCGCCAAGCTGATGTTCGGCTACTCGATCTTCTATCTGTTCGCGCTGTTCGGCCTCATCGCGGTCGATGGCGGCGCCACCGGATTGGGATTATGATGACCGCCATGACCGATACCTCGCCGCAGCCCGCCCCTGACGGTCGGGACGAGGCCGAGCGCAAACGCAGGCTGCGCCAGCGCAACCTGATCGTGCTGGCTTTGCTGATCGCGTGGGTGGCTCTGATCTATCTCGTCGCGATCGTTCGCATGGGGGCTCAGTGATGGCCGATACCGAGACGCCGACCCGAACCACGGCCGCCGCCCGCGGTCGCAAGAATACGACCGTGCTGTTCACCGCGCTGGGCGGTGCGATGCTCATGGTCGGCGCCAGTTTCGCCGCGGTGCCGCTGTACGACCTGTTCTGCCGGATCACCGGCTTTGGCGGCACCACCCAGGTCGCTGCCGGCACCACCGGGGAGGTGTTGGACCGGACCGTCCGCGTACGCTTCATGGCCGATGCCGATCCCACCTTGCCGTGGCAGTTCGAAGCCGAGCAGCGCGAAATCGAGACTCGGATCGGCGAACCGCAACTGGTATTCTACACTGCGCGGAACACGTCCGACCAGCCGGTGACGGGCATGGCGGTCTACAACGTCACGCCGCACAAGGTCGGCCCCTATTTCGCGAAGATGCAGTGCTTCTGCTTTGAGGAGCAGACCATCATGCCGGGCGAGGAAGTCGCCTTCCCGGTCTATTTCTTCGTCGACCCGGCGATGGACGGTGAGCGCACTCTCGACGACGTTGCCGCCATCACCCTGTCCTACACCTTCTACCAGCGTGAGTCCGATGCCCTGGACGACGCGGTGGATGAGTACTACCGAACCGTCGAACAGGCGGCGGTGCTTCCGGTTGCCGCCCCCCGTAACGACACCTGATCCCAACGCTGCCGCAACGCGTGAGCCGAGCATGACCGACGTCACCGCCTCCACCGTCCAGGACGGGCCGCCCCAGCAGGACGGCGGCATCCCCCATCCCTACCACCTCGTCAATCCGAGCCCGTGGCCGCTGCTGGGGGCGTTCGCCGCCGGGTTGCTGGCCGTCGGCGCCGTGCTGTCGATGCATGGCGAGGGGGTGTGGCTGCTGATCCTGGGCTTCGTCGCCGTATTGGCGGTGATGGTCGGCTGGTGGCGCGACGTGATCCACGAGTCGGTGGTGGAGAAGGCCCACAGCGCGGTCACCAAGCTCGGCATGCGCTACGGCATGCTGTTCTTCATCGCCTCGGAGGTGATGTTCTTCGTGGCGTTCTTCTGGGCCTATTTCGATGCCCATCTGTTCGTCAACGAAGCCCAGCAATATGCCCGGGTGGAAGCGACCGGTGGCGTCTGGCCGCCCGAAGGCATCAAGACCTTCGATCCGTTCCACCTGCCGTTCCTGATGACCTTGGTGCTTCTGCTGTCGGGCTGCACGGTGACCTGGGCGCACCACGCCATCCTGGAGGGCAAGCAGGACGAAGCCGCCCGTGCCCTCGGCATCACCGTTCTGCTGGGGGTCGTGTTCTCCTGCCTTCAGGCCTACGAATACGCGCAGGCCTATTTCGGCTTCACCGACGGGATCTACGCCTCCACCTTCTACATGGCGACCGGCTTCCACGGCTTGCACGTGATCATCGGCACCATATTCCTGGCGGTGTGCTGGTGGCGCTGCGCTCAGGGCCATTTCACGCCGAAGAGCCATTTCGGCTTCGAGGCGGCGGCCTGGTACTGGCACTTCGTCGACGTGGTGTGGCTGTTCCTGTTCGTGTCGGTCTACTGGTGGGGGGCGGGCGCCCATTGATGCCGCCGCGGCACGGGCGGGCGTTCGGCGTGCCCGTGCCCCCGTTTTCCTGCCGGGAACGGAGCCCGCCATGGGCGTTACCTACCGCGGATCCGCGATCCCGCGATCCGGCCAGCGGATCCCGCTTCTGACCGCTGCCTTGCACCGGACCTGCCCCCGCTGCGGCAGGGCGCCGGTCTTCGTCAGGTATCTGGCGCTCGTGAAGCGCTGTGCGGCCTGCGGACTGGCGATCGAGCGGGCCGATACCGCTGACGGACCGGCCTTCTTCGTCATGTTCGCCGCCTCGCCGGTCGCGGCCGTCGTCGGCCTCATAATGCTGATCGGCCTCGATCTGGGGTTGTGGTGGGCCTTCGGGCTGACGGCCGTGCTCTACACCGGCTTGTGCGTGGTGTTGCTGCCGCCCACCAAGGCGCTGATGGTGGCGATCCAGTACAAGACGCGGCCGGACGAGTTCGCCGAGCCGGCGACGCCGGAGACCGCGCCGGATCCCTGAACCGGCGGTCGGCGGATCCCGGCGCCTCTGCGCCGTCCGCTCAACGGGGGATGGGCCAAACGGGGGAGATGTGATGGTCTTTCGGCTGCAACTGGTCCCGACGCTGATCACGGTCCCGGCGTTGATCCTCCTGATCGGCCTGGGCACATGGCAGGGCCAGCGCCTGGTGTGGAAGACCGATCTGATCGAGCGGATCGACCGGCAGCTCGGCCAGGCGCCGGACGTACTGCCCGCCCGGATCGCCGATCCGGGCACGTGGGACTACCGCCGGGTTCGCGTCGACGGTGTGCTGGCGGCCGAAACGGAGCTCGCGGTGGCGAGCCGTACGCTGAACGGCCGGGTCGGCTGGCACATCGTCTCGCCGCTGATCCGGACGGATGGAACGGCCGTGCTGATCAACCGCGGCTGGGTGCCCGACGGGCGGGAGCGGGAGATCGGCCCGCGTGCGGCACCGTTCGAAGGGCCCGTGACGGTCACCGGCGTGGCCCGCATGCCGGCACCGCCGGGATGGCTCGCGCTGGACAACGACCCCGCCGGCAACACCTGGTACTGGACCGACCTTGCCGCCATGGCCCGGGCGGCCGGGGTCGATCCGGCCGGGACCGCACCGGTCCTGCTATACGCCGCGGAGATCGGCCTGGCCGACGGCTCCCCCCTGCCGGCCGGACAGCCGGTGCCGGGGCAGGTGCGGATCGACATCCCCAACAACCATCTGCACTACATGCTGACCTGGTACGGCTTGGCGGTCGCTCTGCTGGGCGTGTACATCGCCTATCACTGGCGCCGTCCGGCCGACCGCTAGAGCCTCTTATCGGCGTCCGAACGGACGCCGATAAGAGGCTCTCCCGCTTTGAAGTCGATCTTGAGCGGTTTCAGGGACTACCGGGCCGATCCGTTACGTGTGCCGGATCGATCCGAAAAGGCGCGCCGCCCGCATCACCGAGCCGACCGACCCATGGACCGTATCCTCAGCGACCCGCCGCCCGCCGAATCGTTCCCGCCGATCGAGGTCGGGCCGAAAGACCTGAGCGGCTATCGATTCGGCAATGTCGGGATCGACTATGTGCACCGGTTCACGGCCGCGGAGCCGGGACCGCATCTGCTTCTGGTCGGGCTGATGCACGGCAACGAGTTCTGCGGCATGACGGCGCTGACCGCGCTGCTGGAGGCCGGGGCGGCGCCGACCCGGGGCACGTGGACGGTCGCCTTTGCCAATGTCGCCGCCTATGAGCGCTTCGACCCGGCCCACCCGTCGTTGAGCCGTTTCGTCGACCACGACCTCAACCGGGTCTGGAGTCCGGATGTCCTCGACGCGGACGCGTCCAGTGTGGAGATCGAGCGGGCCCGGGCGCTGCGGCCGGCAGTGGAGGCGGCGGACCACATCCTCGACCTGCATTCCACCATCCTCAGCTTCGAGCCGTTTTGGGTGATCCCCCACCGCGGCGCGCCGCGGGCGTTGGCGCGCACGCTGCCGGTGCCGGGGACGCGGGTGGTGATGCGCCCCGAGGGGCTGCAGGGCACGCCGCTCATCGCCTATGGCCGGTTCGGCGACCGGCAAGGCGACAGCACCGGGCTTGTCGCCGAATGCGGCCAGCACTGGGCCGAGGACTGTCAGACCGTCGCCCTGGCCTGCCTGATCGACTATCTGCGGGTTTTCGACACCATCGACCGGGATCTCGCGGCCGCGCTACGCCCCGCCGATCCGCCGGCCGGGCCCGAGCGGGAGATGGAGGCGACGGTCGACTATGTCGCCAGGACGGCCGACTTCCGCTACGCCCGGCCCTGGCGCGGCTTCGACCCGGTCAGCAAGGGGACGGTCCTGGCCTATGACGGGGCAGAACCGGTGACGTGCCCGCACGATGACGGGTTCGTCGTGTTCAGCCGGCCCCACCCCAAGCCCGGCGGGGAAGCGATGACCCTCGCCCAGCTGGTCACGGAACCCCAAGCCTGATCGGAACCGGCGGGGAGGTGAGGTCATGGACCGCCGGCTGTGCTGAAGCATCCTGCGTCCAGATGAGTCCATCTGAACGCAGGTTGATCTAGAGCATCCTGCGTCCTAACGGACGCAGATAAGATGCTCTAAATCTTTGAAATAGATCAACTTATCTGCGTTCAGATGAGTCCATCTGAACGCAG
>JANQKE010000099.1 GCA_028281265.1 Alphaproteobacteria bacterium
GTCGATCTAGAGCATCCTGCGTCCGAACGGACGCAGGATGCTCTAACTCTTTAAACTAGATCATCTTATCTGCGTTCAGATGAGGCCATCTGAACGCAGGATGATCTAGACGCTTTCGACGACCGGTTGTCTTTCCAGGAAAGACATGTCGCCGAACAGCTTCCCGGCTCCCTCCCCGAACAGATCGGGCCGCTTGTGGGTGATGGTGGCCATCGCCAGTTCGACGATCCGCTGCCGATCGACCGTGTAGTCGGTGTTCAGTTCGCTTAGCTGATACCGCCAATCGCCCCATTTCTGCACGCCAAGCATGTAGGCGGTCAGCGCCCGGGAGTCGATCGGGAACAGAAAGCTATCCAAGCCGAGGCTGCGAGCCGGGATACAGGTGTGGACCCGCCCCGAATAGCATCGATCGAAGTGGGAGAGCACGTGAAGGATGTCCCTTGTCTCGCAGACATAAGGGGCATGGCGTCCGAACCGCTGCGCGAACCCGTCGCGGTCCGGCGCGGCGAAGGTCACCACTTCGACGTCGCCGGACTCCATGAGCTGCACCTGAATATCCAGCATGTATTGTCGCATTTCCGGCGACAGGTAGTCCTTGATGAAGAGCCGGTCGGGATCGGTGAAACCCATAATGGTCCGACCGCCTTCCCCGCTGGTCGGCGGGACATCGTATTCCTTGGCCGAATAGAACGAGGGGCAGGCAGCCAGGTGCAGCCGCTCCGCACCCATGTAAGGCAGGAAAGCCTTATAGATCAACGGATCGCGACAGAAGATAAGATCGAATTTCTGCCACAGCGGTGCACACTCTCTAGCATTGCGCTCGATCATCGTCGCAAAGGAGAAGACGTCGTCATAGTCGAGGAAGCAACTGCCGATACCGAAAGCGATCTTGACGGCGTCGGGCGCTTCGTCGAGGGCCTCCTGGAGCATCGTGTACTTGTCACTGGTATGGCCGCCATCCCAGAACCAGACGGTGTCCGTCAGGGCTACGATATCGGGCTTGAGGAGACGGAGCTTGTACGGATGCCCGCCCAACTCGCAGCTCTGCCGGATGTTGATGATCTCCTCGGTCTGATAATGCCGGGGAAAGACATCCATCATGATGGAGCGCGAGCCGGCGTCGACGAACTTATCACCTGGGTTGTTGTTTGCCGTGGTCAGGTATCTGACGACCGGAAACGTCATGTCCTTCTCCTATTTTCGGATGAGTTCAAGGTTCGAGCGTTAACTACAGCCGGTTAACCAGCTTGCGGTGCTCTATTGCCTCATCCGGCCGGGAGTCGAAGCACCGATATCAAGGTGGCACCGTTGTGCCGTCGGGGCAACGGCCGAGTGATACGGGGACCGACGACCCTACGGCCGATCACCGGCCTCGTTCTCATGCCGACGCCCCGACGTTCCGAGCGCTGACGGGCCGATACCGCGCCTCGATGGACAGGCTCGACACATACGCCGTCATGGTGGCATGAAGCGCCCGACGCGGTCCGTGAAGGGCGCGACACCTCATCGTGACGCACATGGTCGTCGGCGGCAGTCCTCCGCCCGCCGCGGCACCGACCGGCCTCTGTCAGGTGTACCATGCCAGCCGAGATCCTCTTCTGCGACGCGGCCGCAGCCGATGCGGCCGGCCCGGCCTGGTGATCGACGGCGGGGGGCCGGGCGATCCGGGATGCGGTCTGAGGCTTCACGAAGATCATGCGTTTCACCCGATGACGCTGCGGGTCGCTCTTCCGATCCGGTCGACGGACCCGCGCAGCAAGAGGCCGGGTGGTTACCCCATGATGGAGACGATTCCATGCCGCCGCGCCGGTGGCCCGCGCGTCCGACACGGCCGCAATCCGCGCGGCCGCCGGGTTCGGATCCCGCGCTCCGCCGCCGACAACCATGGACGGAATATCGGTGTCACGTATCATCGTCCCGATCCTTGCGCCGCCGACCGGGCAGGCTGACCTCCGCACCCCCGGGTGCGACCGCCGCCCGACCGGCTACGAGATCTCGGCTTCGTTCCGGAACGGGGGCGATGTCCGATTGTGCGCCTTGAGGACGTCGTGATCGTCCTTGTATTGGTTGAGGTGACGGCGGATCGCCGGATCCGGCTGCCGGTCCCCCGGTAGACGGCCCCCCGCGGCGACCTCTTCGTCGGTCCGCTTGCGCAGGACGATCTCGATGGCGCTTTCACCCACGGGCGTGCGGGTCTGGTCGTAGCGCGGCAAGTCGAACCGATAGGATTGATCCAGCCGCACGACACGCTCGACCGAGCAGCGCGGGCCGACCTTGCTCAACAAATCGAGGACGTTGACCGAGCGGGGGCTCCACGACCGTTCCTTGGACAACGTGAAGGTCCATTTGTGATCCCGGTTCATCGTACTGGGGAACACGCCCTGCTCGTAGAGATCTTCATCGGGGATGGTGACGACGATGTATCCGCCGGGCTTGCAGATGCGCAGCCAGTTCTGCAGTGCCTCCAACGGATCGTGCAGATGCTCCAGGCAGTGGCTGGAATGCACCGTGGCGTAGGAGTCATCGGCCACCGACGCCATGAACTGGGCGTCGCCGTCTTCGAGATCCCAGACCCTGACCGTCTTCAGCAGGGGGAACAGTTCGACGTACAGGCTCAGCGGATCCGGTGCGCCGCCGATATCGATGGAGTCGCCTGCGAAGTAGCGTCCGACGAAAGCACCGTCGTAGACGCGTCGCATGACCGCCTTACTGCACTCGTGCATGCAAGCCCCCTTGTCGGCCGTCGACCAGCCCGAGCGCTTCGAGCCGAGCCCGATAGGCCAGTCCGACCGCTTTGCGTGAATACGTGTTGAGGATCGTCCTTCGGCCGGCCTGTCCGATGCGGCGCCGGACCTCATGGTCGTCAAACAGCGTGCGCATATGCTCGGCTGCTTCGGCGACATCCGGATCGGCCCACACCTGGCCTTCGGGGTACAGATACTCGCCCGACTTGACCGGTATCAGGTCGCCGGAGACCAGCAGGCTGTTCTCCGGCGTGGTGAAGTCCATGTTGCCCGAATAGCCGGTGGTGATGACGGGTTTGCCCATATACATCGCTTCGGCCGGTCCGCGGCCGAAGCCTTCGGAGCGGTGCAGGGAGACATAGGCATCGCAGCACGCGAACAGGCTTGCCATCTGGCTCCGGTCATAGGCCTCGTCGATGACGATGATCCGTTCGTCGAACCCGATTTCTTCAAGGAGAAGCTCGCGGCCCTCGGGATTCGTAGCCCAGTTGATGACCTTGAAGACCAGTCGGACCTGGGTCTCCGACGGGAAGGCCCGTTTGAAGGCGCGAACCGTCGCCACCGGGTTCTTGCGCTCGATGAACGAGCGCATGTCGAACGTGAAGAGAAAGATGAACCTGTCTTCCGGCAGGCCCAGCCCACGACGGTCGAGGATGCGGTCTACGGCGAGATCGACGGTCAACGGCATCGACAGGACCGGCTTGTCGGTCACAGAAGCGATGGCGTCGCGGGTGAAGGCCGAGGGGGCCCAGACTTCGTCGACGAGATCGATCGACTGCTTCCAGACATCCGGGAACGCCGACAGCTCCCACGCCCAGAAGCCGATGACGTAGCGGTCCCGGAAGAACGCCTCGCCCAGCTTCAGGCGGGTGGCGGGCATCATGTCCGCATTGATATGGATGATCGAGCCCGCATAGGGACAGGGCCCCTCGTCCCGCTCATGGCTGAGATAGGCCGGCCGCGTCACCGGGTGCAGATTGCCGTCGATGCGATGCACGCTCACCCCGACCGCCGACAGAGCCTGATGGGTGTTCCGGATGTGCTCACCCATACCCATTTCCCGCCCGAGATACCCGACCAGGGAAACCCCGTCGGTGCGGCGGACCCCCCTGACGGCATCACGGGGTGCGCGGTTCGGCCGCGCCACGATGGCCATGTTCGGCTGATCCGGTGATACCCCTTCCATGCGCGCAAGCAGCGAGATCAGCGACGGGAAGGAGGACCATGCATGGTCTTGAATATACTGCCAAGGTGACGGCTTCTCCGGTTGATCGTCCGCCATGTCCAACCGGTCGTGCAGATCGATCCGGGCCTGCGCGAACAGATAGGAGAGCACGTTTTGCGGCCTGACGGCGGACGTCCGCGCGTTCGCCGCATAGACCGACGCCATGATATCGTCGATCGTGGGGTCCAGAAGGCCCGCTTCCTGTCGCCCGGAAACCAGGAACCAGAGCCCCAGATTGGCGCGGCCGACCTCGGTGTTGAGGTCCATCGCCTGGCGGAGATCCGGCCGCGCCAGCCACAGGATATAGGCCATGCGGCTGACGCAGGCGACGTTACCGACCGTCAGACGCTCGTCCAAGGCCAGGAACTCCTCCCACGGGAGGGCCTCGCGCGTCGTCCCGTATTCGGGCGCCCACGCCACCAGAGACCACAGGGTCGCCTTGGCCAGACCGATCGGCGTGTCGGTCTTGAACTCCTTCTGGACGTCCGGCCGGCTGACCAGGAGAAGCCGCAGATCCTCCGGGATGATGGGGGGCGGCGGATTGACGGTCCAGTCGAACGAACTGGGCAGACTGACCCTGTCGGCTCCGGCTCTCAGAGCCCGGGATCTGTCCCCGGTTTGCTGCAGCATCATGTCGTCGCCTTGGATTTCTTGCGTGACCGGCTGGGCGCCCTGACCGCATCGAGCGGCCGCAATGCCGCGATCAGCGGATCGTCCTGCTGGTCGAGCCAGCGACGGTACGCCGCCCGCCCCTTCTTCTCCCGGATATCGATCTCGGCGTGCAGATCGGATCTGGTCAGGTAGATCGCGTACTCACCGACCGTGAACGATTCCGAGCAATGCTCGAAAAGCGTGCAGGGCGCCGACAGATCGGGCAGCATGCGACGAGGAAATGCCTGCTCGACGATGCATTCGCGCAGATACTGCAGATAGACGCCGGCCCGGCCGGTCTCGCTGGTCAGGTCGAAGGCGGATTGCCAGTCCGGCCGAATGACCCAGACCAGGATCATCGCGTTGCACAGGGGGATCAGGTGGTCTCCGCCGCGATCCCATGTCCCCAGGAAATGGTCGAGATTGAGGAATGGCCTCTCCAGGTTGAAACGCTCGGGCGCATTGCCCAGGAACCACCAGATGAAGCTCGCCCGCTCCTTTCGCGTGAAGACATTGAAGTATTCCCGCAAATCAGGATGCTCACACCATGTATAATACATTATTTTACTTAAAGGAAACCACTCGTCCGCCGGCAAACCTTCCACAGCATCATTGAGAAAATCAAGATCCGTCACCTTGCCCTTGGGGCTTCCGGCATGGGGCTTGACCACAGCCCGCAAGCATTGGCGGGCCAATGTCGAGTTGATCGGCTGTGATCCACAGACGAGAGGAAACGGCATCGGCCATTTCTTACCTTCCGTGCCGCCATTGGCGGCGATCTGTGCGGTGTACCGCCGGAATTCGTCGCCGAACGGGCCGATCTGGTCGATGGTCAGACGGTTCTGATACTTTGAAACGCCGGTAAGATCATGGAAAGGCAGCCCGCTGAAATGGAAGAAGACCAGTGGCTTGTCATCGACCGTCCACCCGGATTCATCATGCGTCAGATCCCGCTGGAACACGTTCCAATACGCGACATTGTATCCCGGATGACGCAGGATGTGCACATTGTCGAAGAAGGATGGGACCAGGTCGCACCAGCGCTGATCGACAAAGTAGTTTCCCTGGGGCGTAATAACGCACAGATGCTCGAGCTTGGACTCCCACCAGTCGAGCATCGCCATGACTTCCGGCGATCGCCGGGTGGCGATGAAGCCGAGATTGAACGAGCCCGAAATCAGCAGACTATCGTCACTGGGCTGATATGTATCCGTAATCGGGCCGAGAGCGTGTGGCGTCAGGATGATCGATTGACCGCGATCAAACAGATCCTCGATTTCGGTCATCGACCGATAGAAGAATAAATCGGGATCAAGATAGAAAACCTTATCAATCTCAAGATCTTCATACAGTTTCTTCATTATAGAAGGTTTAACGGCTGTGTTTAATTCTATTATTGAATAGTACTGTGTCATGAAATCATGAAATCCGGGAACACCCACAGATCGGACATCGATCACCTCAAAAACGTCTTCGCTGAAGATACTGGGATCAACCTCATCCACCAGACACAGAACATACCGGGAGTCTGGGTAGAATTCTGCCAGAGACTGAAACAGCGTCCGTGCCTGAGGAATGTAATTGGCGGAGCAAATAGTAAGAAACGCCATTCCTGACTGGGCAGATGATGCATTCATATTAGGCTCGTCTTGCTGGTTTTGGCGAAAGATGGATTGAATATCGTGTATTCGACTCAACCCATCAATAAAGCACTTGGCGTTTGTTTCGTATACTTCAGAAGCGGGGTTTACCGGACGGTGCCTCGGTTCGTCAAGCTAGCAAGACCCACATTCTGCCATGATGGCCATCCCCATCGTCTCGGCGCGCCATGCCGCGGGCGTTCACTCGGTGTGGTCATACGTTTCCGTCTTCGAAGCACCGGCCCACGGGAACGGATCGGAACGGGTGGCCAACACCGTGCCGGACCCTGTCCGGGAACCTGCGGACCGGTCCGGTCCGCGATTGTTTGGCCCGGCCGCCGGCTGGTGTCTACCCGAAGCTACCCGAGAGGTCGAGCATTCGCCAAGAACCTCCGTCACGATATCAGAGCGAAATAAAGATAGACGCCGACAAAGGCCGACGCGTTGATCATCAGGGCTGGCCGCGTCCAGCGGCCATCGAACCGTCGCCACAGCGCGACGGTACACAGCAGGAACAGGGTCACCTCGGCCACCCCGACATAGGCGGCCCCGTAGCGGGAGTCCCAATAGGAGAACGGGCTTTCGAACCGCCAGTCGGTCAGCGGCCAGAAATGCCGGTGGGCGTCGGTGGCATGGACCGGAAAGTCCAGCGCGAGATGGCTCAGCCAGGCCGCCGCCAGCACCGCCAACAGCACCGACCCGCGCCACCGGGCGATCGCCAGCACGGCCAGAGCCAACGGGACGGAGTTCGAGATCGCGCCGAGGACCTGCCACGGTTCCCGCCAATAGGCCTCCGTCCAGATCTCCCGCTCGGTCATCGGCGTCAGCAGCTTGGCCCAGCCGTAGAACACGAACATGGACAGATCGGCCACCAGCGCCCCGGCCAGGACGGCGACATTCCGAGCCGGTGCCCGCCGCCGGGTCAACAAGGTCGCCGCCACAACGGCATGCGTGGCCGTGTTCATCCGCCGTCTGCCCCCGAAAACCGCCGTCAGGGCAGCGAGATCAACCCGCGTTCAGACGAACTCATCCGAACGCGGATACGGTGATCGACGTCGAAGGAGGAGGCTTTAGATCTCCACCCAGCCCTTGAGCTCGTTGCGGACCAGGGTCTGGATCAGGTCGATGCCTTCGTCGCTGGCGTTGAGGCACTCCAAGGCGGCGAAGTGCTCGCCGCCATTCATCTCGAAGGTCTCGCGCACGCCGATCGCGATCTCCTCCAGCGTTTCCACGCAATCGGCCGAAAAGCCGGGCGTGACGATCGCCAGCCGCTTGACCCCGTCCTTGGCCAGTTGCTCGACGGACTGATCGGTGTAGGGCTGCAACCACTCCGCCGGGCCGAAACGGCTCTGGAACGTCATGACCAGCCTGTCCTTGTCCCAGCCCAACGCGTCGCGCAACAGGCGCGTGGTCTTGGCACAATGACAGTGATAGGGGTCACCCTTGTCGAGATTGGCCCGCGGCAGCCCGTGATAGGAGGCGACCACCACCTCCGGCTCCCAGGGCAGGCTGGCGATCTGCCGGCGTATGTTGCGCGCCAGCGCGTCGATATAGGCGGGGTCGTCGTGATAGGCCGGCAATGCCCGGGCCGTCGGCGCCCACCGCATATCCGCCAGGGCCGCATAGGCCTTGTCGTAGGCCGTCGCGGTGGTCGCCGCGCTGTATTGCGGGTAGAGGGCCGCCAGCAGCACCCGGTCGCACCCCTTGGCCTGCATCTCCGCGATCTTGTCCTTCAAGCTCGGCTGCCCATAGCGGAAGGCGTAGTCGACCACCACCCGCGGGTTGTCGACCAGCCGGGCGGCCAACCGCTCGGCCTGGTCGCGGGTGATGGTGCGCAACGGGCTCTCGTCCCGCTGCTTGTTCCAGATCTCTTCGTAGGCCTTGCCGCTCTTGGACGGGCGGAAGGTCAGGATGATACCGTTGAGGATCGGCCACCAGACCAGCTTGGGCACTTCGATCACCCGCGGGTCGGACAGGAACTCCTTCAGATAGCGCCGCATGGAGCGGTAGTCGGTGCCGTCCGGCGTGCCGAGATTGATCAGCAGAACGCCCACCTTCTTGGCGGCGACCGCCGGGTGTTCCGGCGGCAGCGGCCCTGTCGCCCGTGCCGCATCCTCGGCAAGCGACATCGTCTCTCCCAGCGCGCGTTCGCTGATGAACATATCCATCGGTCGAGCCCATCCACGGTGATCACCCACAGTATACGCAAGGCCCGCGCATTCCGACCACCCAAGCGGCACCGATTCAGCGCAACAATGCCGCAGGGGTCGGAGGCGGCCTCCTGCCACCGCCGGCCTTGCCAGGAGGGGGACGCTTCGGGATAGGTTCCCCGCCATCCCGCACCGGCCCCCCGCGCGTCGCGCGCCTGGGCCCCGATACCGCCCCTCACTGCCGCTCCGAAGCCGAGGACCCGCCGGATCATGGGCACGCTCTACGACTGGGTGAAGATCATCCACATCCTGTCGATCATCACCTGGATGGCGGGGCTGTTCTACCTGCCGCGCCTGTTCGTCTACCACACCCAGGTCGCGCCCGGGTCCGAGGCCTCGGACAAGTTCGCCCTGATGGAGCACCGGCTCCTCAAATACATCATGAACCCGTCGATCGTGGCGGCCTGGGTGTTCGGGCTGTGGCTGACCGTCCTGATCCCGGACTTCTGGACGCAAGGCTGGCTGCACGTGAAGCTGCTGTGCGTCCTGCTGATGAGCGGCTTTCACGGCATGTGCGCCGCTTGGCGGAAGAAGTTCGCAGCCGGCGCCAACCGGAAGTCGGAGACATACTACAGGGTCGCCAACGAGGTGCCGACGATCCTGTTGATCGTCATCGTCGTCATGGTGATCATCAAGCCGTTCTGACCGGCGCGCCCGGGCCGTCGCGTCGGGCGGCACCGTGTCGAAAGCCCAAAGCCCATGGTCAGAGCGGGAGGCGGCGGTCAGGCGCGATCGCAAGAGCGACCGCCCCTGACGCCATCCCGCTCCGGCCGGCCGGGCCGCTCTGGCGACCGGCCCGAAGGTGTCGACGGGATCTACTGATCGGCGAGGGCCGCCACCTCCTCGGCGATCAGGGTTCTGGCTTCATCGAGCAGCGCTGCGCCGTCCAGACCGCGGTCGTTCATCGCCGCGACCCAGTCGTCGATGATCGGCTGCAGGATCCCCTCGGCCCGGGCGCGCTCGGACTCCGGCAGGTCGATGATGCTGTTGCCGGCATCGACCGCGGCGTCGAAGGCGGGCAGGTCGGCCCGGTCCATCGCCCGGCCCATCATCGCGGCCATCTCGATCCCCGAATTGGCATCGATCACGGCCCTCAGATCGTCCGGCAGCCCCGCATAGGTGTCCTTGTTCATGGCGAACACGAAGGACGCGGTGTACAGGCCCCGGTCGCCCGCGAAGGCGGAATGGCTGTCGACCAGCTCGGCCAGGCGCAAGGCCCGGGTCACTTCCCACGGCAGCACCGTGCCGTCGATCACCCCGCGGGAGATCGCCTCGGGCACGGCCGGTACCGGCATCCCGACCGGCTCGGCACCCAGCAGCTCGAGCGCCCGGTTGATCACCCGGGTCGGCGCCCGGACGGTCAGACCGTCGAGATCGTCGATCGACGCGACCTCCGCCCCGCGGATATGGAACAGACCGGGACCGTGCACATGCAGCATGACGATGTGGACGTCGCCGAACTCCTCGCGCAGGTGCCGGTCGTAGAAGCGCCAGGCGGCCCGGCTGGTGGCCTCCCCGGACGCCGCCATGAACGGCATCTCGAACACCTCGGAGATCGGGAACCGGCCGGGCGTGTAGCCGGCCAGCGTCCAGACCACGTCGACCACGCCGTCGCGCGCCTGGTCGTACAGGCTGACCGGCGAACCGCCGAGCTGCATCGCGGGATAGATCTCCACCGCGATGCGGCCCTCGGACTGCTCCATCACCGCGTTCGCCCAGGGTTCGATGAAGCCCTGATGGGCCGGGGACATCGGCGGCAGGAAATGGTGCACGCGCAAGGTGACCTCTTGCGCGACCGCCGCACCGGCGACGCTGGCCAGGGTGGCCGCGGCCACCAGACCGCGGCTCATCCATCGCAGGATGGTCATGAGTACTCTCCTCCCTCTGGGTTGGGTGCGGAAGGTACCTCCCCTTCCGTCAGTTTGCGCAACAGGGCGATCAGGCTCACCCGTTCGGGGGCTGTCAACGCCCCGGTCAGGCTGGCCTCGGCCCGGGCGATCCGGATCCGGCCATCCGCCACCAGGGCTTGGCCGGCCGGGGTCGCGTGAAAGGCCGCCCGGCGGCGGTCGCCGGCGCCGGTGGCCCGGGTCAGCAGATCCCGGTCCAACAGCTCCCGCATCGCGCCGACCAGCACGCTCGGCGACGTGCCGATCGCATCGGCGATCGTCCGCTGTGCCAGGCCCGGGGTTTCGGTCACGGCATACAGCACCGCATACTGAATAGGTGACAGGCCGGTCCCGACGAATGCGTCGGCGAACGCCGTCTGCGCCCGCAGATGACCCAGGCGCAGCAGATGGCCTGTCAGATCCCGCAGGCCCCGCCACGAGCTTTCACCCGACGGAACGGCGTCGGCCTGCAGATCCTGCTGTGTCATACCGGGACGGCTCGATCTTCCAGATAACTCAAGGCCATCAGAGTATAGGCCAGGGTCCACAGAAGTTCACTGCGATTCGCAAAGCGCTTGGGCTGGTTGAAGCAGCCGTCGACCATCATCCCGGCCGGTCGCGGATCGGCGGCGCCGAACGGCGTCGTATGGGCCGCCAGGCCGGTGAGCATCGGTTCCAGCCGGTCGGTCAGGCCGCGGGCGAGGCTGTCGGCCCCCCTGAGGACGAGCGTGCGGGCCAACTGCTCCGCCACCACCGCAGCCGCCGAGGTGTCGAGCGGAATGTCGGGGGCGGCCGGATCGTCGAAATCATAGGCCGGGATGCCGGTATCGTCGGTCCGATCCCACCAATAGTCGAACAGCTTGGTCGCGACGGCGAGGTAGCGCGCCTCGCCCAGTTCCTCCCACGCGCGCAGATAGCCCGCGATCGCCCAGGCCTGGCCCCGGCTCCAGCAGCTTTGGTCATGGGCGCCGAGCAGGGTGAACGCGCGCATGATCCCCCCGGTATCGGGGTCGTACTCGATGAACTCCACCGTGGAGCCGTCGGCCCGCACGAAGTCGCGGATGGTCAGGTCGAGATGCGCCCGGGCACCGGCATGGAAGGCCGGGTCGCCGGTCTGCCGCGCCGCCCACCAGTCCAGCATCAGATTGGGGTGGACATTGTCGACCGCGACGATCGCGCGGGACGCCAGGGTGGTCGACTTGACCTGGACCTGGTGGCCGATCGGCATCGCCCCGTTGACCGGCATCGCCATCGACCGCACCGCGTAGGCCGCCGCCAAGGCCAGTATGCGCAACCGGTCGTCGCCGGTTTCGGCATGCAGCCGAGCGGCGGAATAGAAGAAGCGGTGGCCGCGGAACATGTCGTCCCGCTCCAGTTTCGGGCGCAGCCACTCGGTGCGCTCCCGGGCTTCCTCGATCAGCTCCCGCCGGCCGCTCAACCTGCCGGCGACGCGCAGGCACTCGACCCAATGGCCACCGCACCAGTCGCCATCATCGGTGGTGGCCCAGACGCCACCGTCGGGATCGGCGTGATAGGGCCATCGATCGCCGACCGCCGTCCGGGTCGATTCGACGCGATCCAGCAGATCATCCAATAGGCGATGACGGTCGGTCATGCGAGATCCCTGCATAAAGAACAACTAGTTGATATGGTAAACGAGTACAGGGTGCGCGCAAGGGTGCGGCGGCCCCCCGAGGCCCGTCGCCGGTCCGGCTCCGGACCGGCCCTACGGGGACCGCCAGTCACACCGCCGGGGCGGGAGACACCCGGTCGCGCGGATCGGCCGGCTCCCCGCGGCCGCCGGGCGGGAATTGCCTTCTCCGGACAGGGGGCTACCGTGGCCGGCCGCCTCGGAGCGAGCCGTCGCCTTTCTTCCTTCTCTTCCTTCGCCTACCGCCGTCCGCCATCGCCTGGATCCCGCGTCATGAGCCGCTACTGGAGTTCGGTCGTCCGCAACCTGTCGCCCTACGTACCGGGCGAACAGCCCCGCCGGGACGACGTCATCAAGCTCAACACCAACGAGAACCCCTACGATCCATCCCCGCATGTCCTCGCGGCGATCGCGTCGGCAACGGCTCGGCTGCGGCTGTACCCGGACCCCCGTGCGACCGGTCTGCGAACGGCGATCGCCGACCGGTTCGGGGTCGCGGCGGACCAGGTCTTCGTCGGCAACGGCTCGGACGAGGTCTTGGCCCATGCGTTCCAGGCGCTGCTCAAGCATGACGCGCCGCTGCTGTTCCCCGACATCACCTACAGCTTCTATCCGGTCTATTGCGACCTGTACGGGATCGGGTACGAGACCGTCCCCCTCGATCCGGCGATGCGGGTGCGGATCGGCGACTACCGCCGGCCGTGCGGCGCGCTCATCCTGCCCAATCCGAACGCCCCTACCGGCATCGCCCTGCCCCGCGACGCCATCGAGGCCGTGGTGGCCGAGCACCCCGACCAGGTGGTGGTGGTCGACGAGGCCTATGTCGATTTCGGGGCGGAGAGTGCGGTGCCCCTGGTGGCACGCTACGCCAATCTGCTGGTCGTCCAGACCCTGTCCAAATCGTGGGCGCTGGCGGGTCTGCGGGTCGGCTTCGCCCTGGGCCAGCGTCCGCTGATCGAGGCACTGGAGCGGGTCAAGGACAGCTTCAACTCCTACCCCCTGGACGGTCTCGCCCAAGCCGGGGCGGAAGCCGCCCTCAGGGACGACGCCTGGTTCGAAGCGACCCGCGCCCGCATCATGGCGAGCCGCGACGCGCTGACCGAGGATCTGCACGGGCTGGGCTTCGAGGTCCTGCCGTCCCGGACCAATTTCGTCTTCGCCCGGCACCCGGACCATCCCGGCGCCCGCCTGGCGGCCCGGCTGCGCGAGCGCGGCATCCTGGTGCGGCATTTTCCAAAGCCCCGCATCGCCGACTTCCTGCGCATCACGGTCGGTAAGCAAGACGCGTGCCAGCACCTGGTCACCGCGCTCGGCGACATCCTCCGAGCCCCGCCCGGCGGATGACGACCACCCCCTTTCAAGGGGGGAGGGTACGGGTGCGGCTCTAACCCGCCACCAGCCCGCGCAAGCGCCGGTTGGCGACAGCCAGCATCGACACGTCCACATGGTCGAGCGCCCGCAGCTCGGCGACAAGCTGATCGATGCGGTCGACCGGAGCGCGGCGCCGGGCGATCCAGGCGGACAGCGTCGCCTCGACATCGCCGGGGTCTTCGGACTGGCTCACAACGCGCAGCGTCAGGTCGGCCTGCAGCGCGTACAGATCGTCGACGATCGCCGCCACCGCCTGCTTCTGCCAGTGGGTGCCCTGGGTCATGGTGCGGGTACTGTCCCGGAGCCAGGCCAGTCCCAGCCGGCTGCCGAGCGCGAAATAGAGCGGGCCGACCACCGGCACCGGCTGGCCGGATTGGTCGCCGATGCGGATCAGGTCGAGCCCCGCGGTGATGACGTTGAGCGAGGCGACGTCCCGGGCCAGATCGTGCGGCACCCCTCTGGCTTCCAGATCCGCGGTCCGGGCTTCGAGCACGTCGCGCGCGCCTTCGTGCACGATCGCGTCGAGATCATCGTGCAACTGATCGATCCCGGGTTCGAAATGGGCGATCTGGCGGCCGATATCGAGATCGTCGGCGTTGTAGCGCAACATCCACGCCGTCGCCCGGTCGATCAGCGCCCGGATCGCCTTGAGCATCTGCGCCTGGACGGCTGCGTCCACCTGCGCGTCCAGCGCCTCGATCTGCTGCCACAGCCCGCGCAGATGGAAGGCGTCGCGCACGATGATGTAGGCCTTGGCGACATCGGTCGAGGACAGCCCGGTCTTGTCCAGCATCTCGGCCACGAAGGTCGGGCCGGTGCGGTTGACCATGGAGTTGGTGACCGAGGTGGCGATGATCTGCCGCCTGAGGGCGTGCCGGGCGATCATGTCGCCGAACCGGTCCCTGAGCGGCGTCGGGAAATAGTCGATCAGGTCCCTGGCCAGGAACGGGTCATCGGGCAGTTCGCCCCGCAGCAGCCGTTCGTAGAGATCGATCTTGCCGTAGGCGAGGACGACGCAGAGCTCCGGCCGGGTCAGGCCGGTGCGGGACCCGAGCCGATCGGTCAGCTCCTCGTCATCGGGCAGCGCCTCGATCCGCCGGTCGAGGGTGCCGGCCTTCTCCAGCGCCCGCATCAGCCGGGCATGCTGATCGAGCACGTCCGGCGCCTCCGCCACCAGTTCGGACAGCGCCTGGGTCTGCAGGTAATTGTCCTTCAGGACCAGCTCGGCGACCTCGTCGGTCATGGCTTCGAGCAGCCGGTTGCGCTGCTTTTCGGTCATGTCGCCGGCCGTGACCACATCGTCGAGCAGGATCTTGATGTTGACCTCATGGTCGGAGCAGTCGACCCCGGCGGAGTTGTCGATGAAATCGGTGTTCAGCCGGCAGCCCCGGGCCGACAGCGCGATCCGGCCCCGCTGGGTGACGCCGAGATTGGCGCCTTCCCCGATCACCCGGGCATGCACCTGGTCGGCGTCGATCCGGATCGGGTCGTTGGCCTTGTCGCTGACGTCGCTGTGGCTTTCGCCCCGATCCTTGACATAGGTCCCGATGCCGCCGAACCAGAGCAGATCGACCGGCGCCCTGAGCAGCTCGTGGATCAACTCGTTGGGCGTCATCTTCGGCCGATCGGTGCCGATCAGCCTGCGGACCTCGGGGGTCAGGCTCACCGATTTCTCCCGCCGGCCGACGATCATCCCGCCGGCCGACAACAGGCTCCGGTCGTACCGGTCCCAGCCCGCCCCGGCGTCGAACAGCCGCTTGCGTTCCCGAAACGCCGCGGCCGGATCGGGATCGGGGTCGAGGAAGATGTGCAGGTGGTTGAAGGCACCGATCAGCCGGATGTGTTCGGACAGCAGCATCCCGTTGCCGAACACGTCGCCGCCCATGTCACCGACGCCGGTGACCGTGAACGGCTCGGACTGGGTGTCGAGCCCCAATTCGCGGAAATGCCGCTTGACCGATTCCCACGCACCGCGGGCGGTGATGCCCATCTTCTTGTGGTCGTAGCCGGCCGACCCGCCCGACGCGAAGGCGTCCCCCAGCCAGAACCCGTATTCCCGGGAGATCCCGTTGGCGATGTCGGAGAAGGTCGCCGTGCCCTTGTCGGCCGCGACCACCAGATAGGGATCGTCGTCGTCGAAGCGCACCAGCCGCGGCGGTGCCAGGATTTCGGTGCCGCCGTCGGACTGCCGGCGCTGATTGTCGGTGACGTCGAGCAGGCCGCGCATCATGATGCGATAGCATTCCTTGGCCTCCTCGACGGTGGCGGCCCGGCCCCCCTCGGTCGGCGGTCGCTTGACGTAGAAGCCGCCCTTGGAACCGACCGGTACGATCACCGCGTTCTTGACCATCTGGGCCTTGACCAGGTCGAGGATCTCGTCGCGGAAATCGTCCCGCCGGTCGGACCAGCGCAGGCCCCCCCGGGCGACCGGCCCGCCGCGCAGATGCACGGCCTCGACCCGCGGGCTGTAGATCCAGATCTCCCGCCACGGCCGGGGCTTGGGCAGGCCGTCGATCGACTCGCTGTCGAGCTTGAACGCCAGATACGGCTTCGGCGCCCCGTCGGCGCCGGTCTGATAGGCGTTGGTGCGGACCGTGGCGGTCACCAGATTGATGAAGCGGCGCAGGATGCGGTCCTGTTCGAGACTGTCGACCTCTTCGAGCCGCTGGTCGATCTCCAGGCCGATCTCCTCCAGCAACAAGGTGCGATCCCCGGCCAGGTCGGGGTCGAAGCGGGTTTCGAACAGCCGCACGATGCGGCCGGCGATCCCGGGGAAGGTCTCCAGCGTTTCGTAGATCGCCGTGTCGGTGAACGGCGCCCGGGCCTGCCGGAGATACTTTCCATAAGCCCGCAGGATGGCGATCTGCCGCCAGTCCAGCCCGGCGCCGATGACCAGGCGGTTGAAGCCGTCATCCTCCGTGGTGCCGTCCCAGACCCGGGCGAAGGCGTCCTCGAACGGCTTCTTGACGGCAGCCAGGTCGATTGCCCCGCCGGTGCGCAGGCAGGTGGCGAAGTCGTGAATGAAGATCGGCACGACGGGCCCGACCTCCCACGGGGCCGGGCGGACCTCGTAGGGGATCTCCGAGACCACCTTGAGGCCCATGTTCTCGAGCATCGGCAACACGTCGGACAGCGGAATCGGCCCGCCGGCATGGTACAGCTTGAAATGCACGGCTTCCGGCCCGGCCTCCAGCGGGCGGTAGAGGCTCATGCCCATCCGGCCGGTACGGCACACCTCCTCCACCCGCATCAGGTCGCCGATCGCCGCGGCCGGATGCACCGCGTCGACATAGGCCGGCGGGAAGGCGTCGCGGTAGCGCCGCAGCAGCGTCAGTCCCGGCTCTTCGCCATGGGTGTCGATCAGGGCGGACTGCAACCGGTCCGCCCAGGAGCGGGCCGCGTCGACCAGTTCCTGTTCGACCTCGCCTTCGTCGAGATCGGCGGGGATGGACCGGTCGGTCAGCAGCGTGAAATGGACCTGGGCGTGGACGCTTTCGTCGATCCGGGTGCGGAACGTCACCTCGCGGGCCTGATAGGCGCGCCGCAGGATCTTCTGGAACTTGATCCGCAGCTCGGTGTCGTACCGGTCGCGCGGCACGAAGATCAGGGCCGACACGAACCGGCCGAACGGGTCGGCCCGGGTGAACAGGACCGTCCGCTGGCGTTCCTTGAGCCGCAGGATGCCCAGCGCGATCTGCAGCAGTTCCCGGTCGCCGATCTGGAAGAGTTCGTCCCTGGGATAGGTGTCCAGGATGTTGGCCAGCGCCTTGCCGTTATGCCCGCGCGGGTCGAACCCGGCCCTGTCGACGACCCGGTCCACCTTCCTGCGCAGATACGGGATGTCCCGGGTGGCGTTGTTGTAGGCGACCGCGGTGAACAGCCCGGCGAACACCCGGTCGGCGACCACCGTGCCGTCGGGGCCGAGGCGCTTGACCGTGATCGTGTCGAGATACACCGGCCGGTGGACGCGGGATCGGCGATCGGCCTTGGACACGACCAGGGGCACCGGCTCCAGCAGGAAGGCACGCAGCCCTTCGCTCAACTGGGCGAAGTTGCGCCGTTGCCCGCCGAACAGATGGACCCGGCCGTCGCGCAACAGGCCGAGGCCGGTATCCGGATCGATGGTCACGGCACCGCCATCGCCACCCCCGTAGACGTAGTCGCGATAGCCCAGGAAGATGAAATGATCGTCGCTCAGCCAGTTCAGGAAGGCCAAAGCCTCGTCCCGCTGATCGGGCGGGAACGCCGCCTGCCGCAGGTCTTCGACCGCCTGGGCCATCCGGTCGCGCATCGGCCCCCAGTCCTCGGTGGCGATGCGGACATCGGCCAGGACCGCGTCGAGGGCCTCGCGGATCCGGGACAGCATGGCGGGGTCGGTCTGCTCGTCCACCTGAACGTGGATGCAGCTTTCCTGGTGCCCCTGAACGGGCTCGTCCGGTCCGGCCGGGGCCACGGCCGTCAGCGTGCCGGCATCGTCCCGGGCGATGCGGACGACGGGGTGAACCAGCAAGTGGATCGACAGTCCCAGCCCGTTGATCGCCCCGCTCACCGAGTCGACCAGGAAGGGCATGTCGTCGGTGATCACCTCGATCACCGTATGCCCGCAGCGCCAGCCATGCTCGTCGTGATTGGGGTTGAAGACACGGACCAGCGGCTGGCCCTCGGACCGCTTGGCGGCGAACCTGACCATGCCGACCATCGCGCCGAACAGGTGGTCGGCATCCAACCGCCCTTCGTCGGCCCGAACGACGAACTCGTAGAACGCGTCGGCAAAGGCGGCGGCGATGACCGCGAACTCGGTAGGCAGCCGGTCGACGATCCGGCCGTGCACCTGTTCGAGCCGTTCGTCCCGCCGCACGTCACGCTTGGACGTCATCGCGGTCCCCCTTCACGCTGCCCCATTTCCGGTCCGGCCGGCCATATCGGCCGGGCATCGCCCGCCACACCGAGGCCGGTGGAAACCGACCCTAACCGCATCGCCGTCTTTTGAGCCAATGTCGTACCATCACCATGCCGTGACGAGGGGGGACGGCATGGCGATCGCCTCCGGGTGCGGCCCGCGCGCCGCCCGCTCGCCCGCGGGTCATCACCGCCGATCGTATCCCGGAGCGGGACGGCGTCAGCCCGGAGCAGACCGGCCCCCAGAGGCTTCAAACGCGTAAGGCCGGGGAGAGCGCGAGCGACCCCCGGCCTGGTCCGGGCACCGGGCCGGGTGTCGTTCACGCTCCCCGGCTCACACTTCCGGTAGACGAGACATCAGACCTGACCGTACATCAGACCTGACCGCCGGGGCCGCCGCATCGGGCGACACCGTGTTGAAAACCCCCATCTGGCGACTGTGTGACCCTTCACAGACCCGTGAGGACGACGCACATACGGATACGCCATGGCCGATTACGACGCCTCATCGCCGCTGCAGGCCTCCAGGGACCGGGGGCGGATCGACGCTGGCGGTCACGGCGCGTCGGCCGTGGTCCTGGCCGGCGTGACCAAGCGCTTCGGCGCGACGACCGCACTCGACCGGGTGGACCTGACGATCCCCGCCGGCGGCATCGTCGCGTTGCTGGGCCCGAACGGCGCCGGCAAGACGACGACGGTCGATCTGATCGCCGGGCTGTCCCGACCGGATGCCGGCACCGTCCAGCTCTGGGGCGGCCATCCCGGAGACTGGGTCCGGCGCATCCAGCTCGGCGTCACCCCGCAGGCCACGGACTTTCCACCCTATCTGACGGTCGCGGAGATCCTGGCGCTGATCGCCCAGCACTACCCGTCCCGGCACCGTGCGGCCGATCTCGCCGACCGGTTCGGGCTGTCCGGGCTGATGGACCGTCAGACCGGCGGGCTGTCGGGCGGTCAGCGGCGCCTGGTCGCCGTGGCCGCGGCCTTCGTCGGCGAGCCGTCCCTGATCACCCTCGACGAGCCGACCACCGCACTCGACACCGCGGCACGGCATCGGGTCTGGGACGGCGTCCGCGCCCATGCCGGGGCGGGCGGCACGATCCTTCTGACCACCCACGATCTGGCCGAGGCCGAAGCGTTGGCCGACCGCATCGTGGTCCTGGTCCGCGGCCGGGTCGTTGCGGATGGCAGCGTGCCGGCGATCGCGGAACGGGCCGGTCGCCGGCGGCTGCGAGTACGGGCCGACCGCTTGCCGGGCGGGTTGCCGCCGGATGCGATCGTGCTGCCGGGCGACGCCCGCACACCCTGGACGGTGCTGTGCCGGGATACCGATGCGGTCGTACGCGGGCTCCATGCCGACGGCATCGCCTTCCGGGATCTCGAGATCCGGCCCGCCACCCTGGAGGAGGCGGTGACCGGCATCGTCGCCGAAGCGGTGCCGGCAGACGGCACGGATCCATCGACGTGACGCGTCTTGCGGCGCTGATCACGGTGGAGATGCTGCAACTGCGGCGGCAGCCGGGATATCTGTTTCCGACCGTCATGCTGCCGGCCATGCTGTACAGCTTTTTCGGGCTGCCCCAGTCGGACAGCCCGCGGATGGCCGGGGTCATGCTGGCGAGCTATGCCCTGTTCGCCCTGATCAGCGTGGGCTTCTTCCAATTCGGCGTGGGCTGGGCCCAGGATCGGGCCAGCCCCTGGGACCGTTATGTGCGGACGCTGCCCGGCCCGGCCTGGGAACGGATCGCCGCCCGCCTGGCGGCGGCGGTCTGCGTGCTGGTCCTGGCCCTGGCGGTCCTGGTCGCGGTGGCGGCGGCGTTCACCCCGCTGGCCCTGCCCTGGACGGATGCCAGCCGGCTGGCGGGGGCCCTGGCCCTGGGTGCGCTGCCGCTGATCCTGGCCGGGGTGGCGTTCGGAGCGCTGGCGTCGGCGAAATCCTCGGTCGCGCTCGCCAATCTGATCGTGCTGCCGGTCGCCTATGCCAGCGGGTTGTGGTTCCGGCCCGAGAGCCTGCCCGAACCGGTGCAGGCGATCAGTCTGGCGCTGCCGCCGCGCCAGGCCGCCGAACTGGCCTGGGCGGCGGCCCTGGGTCACGCCTGGGACCTGCGGTGGGTCGCCACCTTGGTGCTATACAGCGGCGTGTTCGGTGCGGTGGCGGTCTGGGCCTATCGCCGCGACGCCCGACGCCGCTACCGCTGAGCGGAGGCCGGCGGCCCCTGCCGGGCCAGCGCCAAGGCGCCGTCGTCGAGCCTGGTCGTCAGGTCGGTCCCCGGCAGCCGGCCGATCTTGGCGCCCTCCAGCACCGCTTCCCGCAGATTGGCGCCGCGCAGGTCGGCGCCGCGCAGATCGGCATCGGTCAGGTCCGCCTTGGCGAGATTGGCGTCGATCAAGCGGGCGGCGGCGAGGATGCTGCCCGACAGGTCGGTACCGATCAGCACCGCCATGGTCAGGTCGACCGCCCCCATGTTGAGCCCGGACAGCTTGCGCCGGCTGAAATCCCGACCGGCCAGCTCCAGCGCCTCTCCGGCCGTCCCGCCGCTGGCCACCCATTCGGCATGCCGGGCGATCGCCGGCCGCAGCTCGGCATCGGACATGTCGATCGCCTCGGCCAGCCGGCAATAGCTGAAATCGGCCGTCGCCAGGGCGGCCTCGTCCACCCCCGCCCCGCGAAAATCCGCGTCGATCAGCCGGGACTGAGTGAAGTCGGACTTGGTGATCTGAGCCCGATGGAACACCGCCGAGCGCAGATCCGCGCCGTTGAGGTCGACCTCGTCCAGGCTCGCATCGGTGAAATCGGCGTTCTTCAGCCGGCAGCGGGCCAGCTTCGTGCCCTTCAGCACCGCGCCGCGGAAGGTCGAACCACGGCCCTCTTCCCCATGCGTCACCACCGCCTGATCCTGGCCGATCAGCACGCCGTTGCGGAGATCGGCACCGTCGAACTTGGCCCCGGTCAGATCGGCGTTGGAGAAGGTGGCCCCGCGCAGATCGGCGTTCTCGAAGTCCGCCCAAGTCAGGTTCGCGTTATCGAAACAGGCGGCGAAGATATTGGCGTTCCGGAACACCGAGGCGCTGAGGTCGGCATCCGAGAAATCGCACCCCACGATATGCGCCTGGCTGAAGTCCAGGCCGATGAAGTTCAGCCCGCGCATGTCGACCTGGCGCAGCAGGATCCGCTGACCGTTGCGTTGCCCCTTGAGGAACCGCTTGTGCAGTTCGGCCAGCCGCTCCAGGGCCTCCTGGCTCAGCCGGACATCGACCACCCATCGCGCCCCCGCCGGCAGGGCCCGGGCGTCGTGCGATGTCGAGGATGGGGAAGACGAAGCCGCGATCGCCAAAGTTCGGGTCCAACCAGATCCACCCTCCGCCCGTCACGGCGGCAGGGTGATGACAAGCGCCAAGGCGGCGCCTTGACGCGACACAACTGACCGAAGTCATCAAGACACGCACTCATGAACGGGGACTTAACGGCTCACCCCCCGCGCGGGACGCGGCCGGCCGCACGATCCGGACGCGATCGAGTGGAGCGCGCCGTCAGTCGGGCACACCGGGCGCCGGCCAGCCGCCGGTCTGCCGCAACGCCTCCCCCAGGACCATCGCCGCGGCCACCGCGACGTTGAGCGAGCGGGTGCCCGCCGCCATCGGGATCGCCACCGCGGCATCGACCGCCGCGTGCACCGGGTCGGGGACGCCGGCGGACTCCCGGCCGACCATCAGCCGATCCCCGGCGGCGAAGGAGAAGTCGGCGTACCGGGTCGGACCGTGCGCGGTCAGCAGGACCAGGCGGCCCCGATGGTCGTCGGCGTCGCGATAGCGCGCCCAGCCGGCCCAGCGGCGCCAGTCCAGATGGTCGAGATAATCCATGCCGGCCCGACGCAGCCGGCGGTCGTCGAGCACGAACCCGCACGGCTCGATCAGGTCCAGCCCCACGCCGAGACAGGCCGCCAGCCGCATCATGGTGCCGGTGTTCTGGGGGATGTCGGGCTGGTAAAGGACCAGGCGCATCGGTATCGCGGTCCGGGTTGGGGGGAGGCGACCGCCGCAGGGCAGCCCGGCGATCGCGCGCCGACACGACGGGGCGGGGGCGTTTCCTCACCCCGCATCGCCGTTCATGCGGCAATCCGTCGTAACGGGGCCGCCTGCGACGAAAGCCGCGCCGTTACGCGGGCGAATCCGGTTGGCATGCGCGGGCGTCGCGCGCTATACGCCCCCACAACCACCGCCACGTCAACGTGCCGTTAGGGATTGGCGTGCTTGCCCTTTGCGCCCTTGCCCCGGCAGAAGGTCCGGTGTCTCGGCATGTCGTCCGGTTCACCCGCCCCTGCCACCGGCGCCGACGGCAACGGTTGAGTGGATCACTTGAGGATCGAGAACGAGATGGCTGAAACCAGTCAGGGTGAGAAGCCCCAGGACGAGTCCAAACGGGATTTTCTGTATCTTAGCACCGCCGCCTTGGCCGTCGTCGGTGCCGGCTACGCAATCTGGCCGGTCATCAACTCCATGAACCCCGCGGCCGACACGCTGGCGCTGGCGACCATCGACGTCGACATCTCGGCCGTCGAAGTCGGTCAGGCGATCACCGTGACCTGGCGCGGCAAGCCGGTGTTCATCCGCCATCGTACCGAGGAAGAGATCGCGGCCGCCCAGGTGGCCGACATGGACGACCTGCCCGACCCGCAGACCGACGAAGAGCGCACCATCGTGCCGCAGTGGCTGGTCATGGTGGGGATCTGCACACACCTTGGCTGCGTGCCGCTGGGCCAGCAGGAAGGCGACGAGAAGGGGGACTACGCAGGCTGGTTCTGCCCCTGCCATGGGTCGCACTACGATACCGCCGGCCGGATCCGTCGAGGCCCGGCGCCGTCGAACCTCGAAGTGCCCGAGTACGTATTCCTCGACGACGCCAATATTCGCCTCGGCTGACGCGACCGCTGCTCGCTGCTCGCTGCGGCAACCGATCTTGAGTGAGGGAGAGAGTTCGGGATGCAAGCCCCCCCCCCCAATTTCACCAACCCCGTGGTCAAATGGGTCGATAGCCGGCTGCCGGTATTCACGTACCTGCACAAAGAGTACCGCGGCTACCCGATGCCCAAGAACTGCAACTATTTCTGGTCCTTCGGCGCGATGTCCGGGCTGGTGCTGGTCATCATGATCATCACCGGGATCGCCCTGGCGATGAACTACACGCCCCATGTGGACCACGCCTTCGAGAGCGTCGAGCGGATCATGCGCGACGTCAACTCGGGCTGGCTGCTGCGCTACATGCACATGAACGGCGCGCACATCTTCTTCATGGTCGTCTACATCCACATCTTCCGTGGGCTGTACTACGGCTCGTACAAGGAACCGCGGGAGCTTCTGTGGCTGCTGGGCATCGTCATCCTGGTGCTGATGATGGCCACCGCGTTCATGGGCTACGTGCTGCCATGGGGGCAGATGAGCTTCTGGGGCGCGACCGTCATCACCAACCTGTTCTCGGCCATCCCGTTCGTCGGCGACAGCATCGTGACCTGGCTGTGGGGCGGGTTCTCCATCGACAACCCGACCCTGAACCGGTTCTTCGCGCTGCACTACCTGTTGCCGTTCGTCATCCTCGGGGTGGTCATCCTGCACGTCGCGGCCCTGCACGTCGTGGGCTCGAACAACCCGACCGGCATCGAGCCGAAGAGCCACCACGACACGGTCCCGTTCCACCCGTACATGACGGCCAAGGACGGGTTCGCGATGGGCTTCTTCCTGCTGGTCTATGCCTATCTGGTGTTCTTCGCGCCGAACGCGCTCGGCCATGCCGACAACTACATTCCGGCCGACCCGATGGTCACACCGGCGCATATTGTGCCGGAATGGTACTTCCTGGCGTTCTACGCGATCCTGCGGGCGATCACCTTCGACGTCTCGATCCCGTTCACCGGCATCGTTCTGATCGAAGCCAAGCTCGGCGGCGTGATCGCGATGTTCGGCGCCATCGTGGTGCTGGCGCTGGTGCCGTGGCTGGACAGCTCGAAGACCCGGTCGGCCAGCTATCGGCCGATCTATTTCTGGTTCTTCTGGATCCTGGTGCTGAACATGGCCGTGCTCACCTGGGTCGGCGGGCAGCCGGCCGAAGGGGTGTACGTGATCATCGCCCAGCTCAGCACGTTCTACTACTTCTTCCACTTCCTCGTGCTGCTGCCGTTGCTGGGCAAGATCGAGCGGCCCAAGCCGCTGCCCCGCAGCATCAGCGAACCGGTGCTGCCGACCGGGGGCGGTCCGCTGCCCGCCGGGGCGACGGCGAAGCCGATGGACAAGGCCTGAGCACGATCATGGGACGTACGATGAAATCCTTTCTGATGGCGGCGGCCCTGGCGCTCGGTGTGGGCGTCGCCACCCTGCCGGCTCCCGCCGTCCAGGCCGCCGGTGAGAAGCCCACGCCGGCGAACCAGAGCTGGTCGTTCGACGGGTTCTTCGGAACCTGGGACTACGCCTCGCTGCAACGCGGCTTCCAGGTGTACAAGGAGGTCTGCTCTTCGTGCCACGCGATGCATCTCGTATCGTATCGGCACCTGGAGATGATCGGCTTCTCCGCCGAGGAGGTGGCGGCGATCGCGGATGATTACTGGGTCACCGACGGCCCTGATGAATGGGGCGACCTGTACGAGCGGGAAGCGCTGCCGACCGACCGGTTCGCAAGCCCCTTCCCCAACGAGCAGGCCGCCCGGGCCGCCAATGCCGGTGCCTATCCGGTCGACCTGTCGGTGATCGCCCAGGCCCGGAAATACGGTCCGGACTATCTCTACGCCTTCCTGCAAGGCTTCCGGGACGTGCCGCCGGAAGGCATCGAGCTCAGGATCGGCCAGTACTACAACTACTACTATGGCGGTGCCATCGGCATGCCGAACATGCTGTGGCCCGACGGCATCGTCTACGCCGACGGCACCGAGGCGACGGTCGCCCAGCAGGCCTGGGATGTCACCAACTTCATGATGTGGACGGCCGAGCCGCACCTGCAGACCCGCAAACAGGCCGGCCTGGGCGTGATGATCTTCCTGATCGTGCTGACGGCCTTCCTGTATGCGGTCAAGCGGAAGCTCTGGGCCGACGTGCATTGACCGGACCGAGGGTATCCGGCGGAGGGCGGACCGGACACGCCCGCCGCCGTATCGTGTGACGAAGAGGGCTCATCCCAGGCGGGGTGAGCCCTTCTTCGTGCCGCGGCCCGAGCCATGCCGCTGGATCGACCTGCGTTCGGATGGACTCATCTGAACGCAGGTAAGCTGATCTATTTCAAGGATTTAGAGCATCCTGCGGCCGACCGGACGCAGATGAAGCGATCATCGACCCGGCGGCGGCATGCGAGCGGGGCCGACGGCCGCGTCCCTCCCCGGACGGGCGATCGGCCCCGCTCCCCCTCCCTCCCGAGGGACCTCGAATGCCGGCCGCGGAACTGGGCCTGACCGAGACCGAGCGGCGTCGAGCGAGCCGCATCGCGATGGGGCAAGCGCGCCCGCGGATCCGAGCTCATGCGAGGCAAGCCTCCTGGGCCGCTCGAAACGCGAGCATGAGGTGAGACGAGGTCACCTCGGCGCAAACCGGTATCAGGCCACGGCCTCCAGGTGCTGCTTGGCCTTGGCTTCCCTGCGGCGGGCGTGCAGCACCGGTTCGGTGTAGCCCGAGGGCTGCTCGAGCCCCTTGAACACCAGGTCGCAGGCGGCCTGGAACGCGACCGAGCCGTCGAAGTCCGGCGCCATCGGCTGGTAGAGCGGGTCGCCGGCGTTCTGCTGGTCGACCACCGCGGCCATGCGCTTGAGGGTCTCCCTCACCTGGGCGTGGCCGACCACGCCGTGGTGCAGCCAGTTGGCGATGTGCTGGCTGGAGATCCGTAAGGTCGCCCGATCCTCCATCAGCCCGACATCGTGGATGTCCGGCACCTTGGAGCAGCCGACCCCCTGGTCGACCCAGCGGACGACGTAGCCGAGGATGCCTTGCGCGTTGTTGTCGAGTTCGGCCTGGATCGCGTCCGGCGCCCAGTTCGGCCGCTCGGCGACCGGGATCGACAGGATGGCGTCCAGGCTGGCGCGCGGCCGTCCAGCCAGTTCGGCCTGCCGGGCCGGGACGTCGACCGCGTGGTAATGGGTGGCGTGCAGCGTCGCCGCGGTCGGGGACGGTACCCAGGCCGTGTTCGCCCCGGCCCTGGGATGGCCGATCTTCTGCTCCAGCATCGCCGCCATCAGATCCGGCATCGCCCACATGCCCTTGCCGATCTGGGCCCGGCCGCGCAAGCCGCAGGCCAGGCCAATATCGACGTTCCGATCCTCATAGGCGGCGATCCAGGCCGAGGCCTTCATGTCGCCTTTGCGGATCATCGGCCCCGCCTGCATGGAGGTGTGGATCTCGTCGCCCGTCCGGTCGAGGAAGCCGGTATTGATGAACACCACCCGCTGCCGGGCCGCGCGGATGCACGCCTTGAGGTTGACGGTGGTCCGCCGCTCCTCGTCCATGATGCCCATCTTCAGGGTGCAGGGGGGGAGCCCCAGCACCGCCTCGACCCGGCCGAACAGGGTGTCGGCGAAGGCCACCTCCTCCGGCCCGTGCATCTTCGGCTTGACGATGTAGACCGAGCCGGCCCGGCTGTTGGTGACCGATCCGGTGCGCTTGAGATCGTGGATGGCGATCAGCGCCGTCACCAGCGCGTCGAGGATACCTTCGGGGACTTCCCGTCCTTCCGCATCCAGCACCGCATCGCTGGTCATCAGATGACCGACGGTGCGCACCAGCATCAGCGACCGGCCGTGCACGGTGATCGTGCCGGTCCCGTCGGGGGCCGTATAGGACCGATCCGGGTTGAGGCGCCGGTGCCGGGTCCGGCCGCCCTTGTCGAAGCGCGCCTCCAGACCGCCGGTCATCAGGCCCAGCCAGTTGCGGTACGCGGCCACCTTGTCCTCGGCATCGACGGCGGCGACGGAATCCTCGCAGTCCATGATGGTGGACAGGGCCGACTCGATCACCAGATCGGCGACATGAGCCGGATCGGTGCGACCGATCGGGTGATCGGGATCGATCACGATCTCCACATGCAGGCCGTGACGGGCGATCAGGATCGCCGACGGTGCCTCCGGCGCACCGGTGTAGCCCCTGAACTGGCCGGGATCGCCGAGCCCGGTGACCGATCCGTCCGACAGGGTCACCGCCAGCACCCCGTCGACGATCGTATAGCCGGTGCTGTCGGCGTGGCTGCCGGCGGCCAGCGGTGCGGAGCGGTCCAGGAACGCCCGCGCCCAGGCGATCACCTTCGCACCCCGTTTGGGATTGTAGCCGTCCGCACGCTCCGCCCCCCCGGTCTCGGGGATCGCGTCGGTGCCGTACAGCGCGTCATACAGGCTGCCCCACCGGGCGTTGGCGGCGTTGAGCGCGTAGCGCGCGTTCATCACCGGCACGACGAGTTGCGGGCCGGCGATCTCCGCGATCTCGGCGTCGACACCGGCCGTGCCGACGACGAAGTCCTCACCTTCGGGCAGCAGGTAGCCGATCTCGGTCAGGAAAGCCTTGTAGGCGGCCGGATCGAACCCCGCGCCACGGTGGGCCTGGTGCCACGCGTCGATCCGGCGCTGGAGGTCGTCACGCCTGGCCAGCAGGATCCGGTTGGTCGGGGCCAGATCGGCGACGATGGCTTCCAGGCCGGCCCAGAATGCCTCGACGGCCACGCCGGTACCGGGAAGCGCTTCCTCGTTCACGAACGCCAGCAGCGCCGACGCCACCGACAATCCACCCACCTGGACCCGATCGGTCATGGGATACCTTTCTCAATCTAGCACACCAGGATGCTCTAACTCTCTGAAGTCGATCACCTTACCTGCGTTCGGACGAGTCCATCCGGACACAGGTCGATCTAGAGCATCCTGCGTCCGAACGGACGCAGGATGCTCTAACTCTTTAAACTAGATCATCTTATCTGCGTTCAGATGAGGCCATCTGAACGC
>JANQKE010000214.1 GCA_028281265.1 Alphaproteobacteria bacterium
AGCCTCGCAGGACGCCCGGACGCGAGCACGACGTGAGATGAGGTCACCGCGGCGCAAGTCGGCGTAAGCGGTGTTGCGGCACCCGGAGACCACCCGACCCCGTTCGGACGGAAGGCCCGCCGGCTCCCGGAGGAAACCGGCGGGTCCGACACAACGGCGGGACGCGGTCGGACGGCGGCCGATCCGGCCTGGTTTGCCGTCAGTTTGCCTGGCGGCGCAGGAAGGCCGGGATGTCCAGGCTGTCGTCCTCGTGCTTGGGCAGTGCCGCACGGCTGCCCAGATCGACCTCCGACAGCTTGGAGGCCGCGCCTTGGGACGCCGTTTCCCCTCCCAAAGCCGGGTTCTGGCGCGGCGCCGGTGCCTCCTCCCGGCCGCGGGTCATCCGGCCGAACAAACCGCCGAAGCGGCTCTGCTTGTTCGTCGCCGCGGGTTCGGTTGCCGCCGCCGCGGGCTTCGGCCCTGCCGGTTCGGGTTCGGCAAGCTCGACCAGGTCGTGCTGAAAGGGCTCGTGCTGGTCGAAGGTGGTCTCCTCGGCCGGTGCTACGACGCCGTCCTCGGCAAGCTCGGCGGCGCTGTCGAGGATCAGCGGATCCTGTTCCTCCGCAGTCGGCTCGTCGCCATAGACCGGCGCTTCGGCGGGCCGCGCCTGCCGGGCTTGGGCCACCGCGGCGGCGGAGCGCATGGGCTTGCTGACATACGGGAAGGCCGGCCGGGCCGCTGCCGGACCGGTCGACCCGCCGCTGGCCACCGGCCGCATGCCGTCCGACCGCGGTTGAATCGGTACGACGCTCGGCGTCGCCGGCCGGGCCCCGGCGGCGGGTCGCAGCGGGGTCACCCCCGGCGCCGTCCCAGCAGGCCGGTGACCGGCCTGGCGCGGTTCCCCGCCGCGGCCGTCCGTCAGGCTCGAGCCGATCGTCCGCACCGGCGCGGCCGCGGCGGCCTGCTCGATCCCGGTGGCGACGACCGACACGCGGATCTTGCCGTCCATCTCCTGGTTGAAGGTGGACCCGAAGATGATGTTGGCGTCCGGATCGACCTCCTCCTTGATGCGGTTGGTGGCTTCGTCGACCTCGTATAGGGTCATGTCCATACCGCCGGTGATGTTCACCAGCACCCCGCGCGCGCCCTTCATCGACACGTCGTCGAGCAGCGGGTTGGAGATCGCGGCCTCGGAAGCCTGGACCGCCCGGCGCTCGCCCTCGGCGTCGCCGGTCCCCATCATCGCCTTGCCCATCTCCTGCATGACGGTGCGGATGTCGGCGAAGTCGAGATTGATCAGCCCCGGCATCACCATCAGGTCGGTGACCCCGCGCACCCCGGAATGCAGCACCTCGTCGGCCATCTTGAAGGCGTCGGCGAAGGTGGTCTTCTCCGTGGCGATCCGGAACAGGTTCTGGTTGGGGATGACGATCAGCGTGTCGACGAACTGCTGCAGATCCTCCAGGCCGGCTTCGGCCACCTTCATCCGGTGTGCGCCTTCGAAATGGAACGGCTTGGTCACCACGCCGACGGTCAGGATCCCGCGTTCCTTGGCCGCCCGGGCGATCACCGGGGCGGCGCCGGTGCCGGTGCCGCCGCCCATCCCGGCGGTGATGAAGGCCATGTGGCAGCCTTCGAGATAGCCGTCGATCTGTTCGATCGCCTCTTCGGCCGCGGCCCGGCCGATATCCGGGCGGGAGCCCGCGCCGAGGCCTTGGGTGATGTCGGTGCCGAGCTGCAGGGTCCGGTCCGACGCCGACATCCGCAGCGCCTGGGCGTCGGTGTTGGAGACCAGGAACTCCACGCCTTCGAGATTGGCGCGGATCATGTTGTTGACCGCGTTGCCCCCGGCGCCGCCGACGCCGATGACGATGATACGGGGCTGGAGCTGGGTTTCGCTGTCGGGAATGGTCAGGTTGAGCATGGGATGGCCTCTAGATCTTGGGTGTGCCGGGGGGCGTGTTCTTCAGGTCGGGGGGTGTCCGGGGCGGCGGCCGCCCGGGTTCGGTCGGGCGGACGGTCGACCAGTCGCCGCCGCCGCCGGGTCGGATGGCCACGGGGCAGTCGGGTCGGCGGACGGAACGAACGGCTAGCCTGCGGCACGGAACCACCCTCCCAGTCCCAGCCGTCCCCAGAAGCTGCCGGCGGTATCGCCGTCGAGCACGCCGGGCAGCGCCAGTTCGCTGGCGTCCCGGGTGGCGTGGCGCAGCAGACCCAAGGCGACCGTGAAGGCCGGCTGATCGGCGATATCGATGGCCCCGCCGGGGGACCGCGGGCGGCCGATCCGGACCTGCTTGTCGAGCACGGCCTGGGCGATCTCCCGCATCCCTTCGAGCTGGGCGCCGCCGCCGGTGAGCACCACGCGCCGGCCGGCGATCGGGGCGAAGCCGCTGGCTTCGATCCGGCCGCGGACCAGCTCCAGGATCTCCTCCACCCGCGGGCGGATGATGCCGGTCAGGATCGATCGCGGGATCGGGTGGGACAGGCCGCGGTCCTCCTCGCCCACCTGGGGCACGTCCAGCGTTTCGTGATCGTCGGCCGAAGAGGTCAGGCAGCTCCCGTGCAGGGTCTTGAGCCGCTCCGCCGAGGTCAGCGAGGTGGTCAGCCCGTGGGCGATATCGTGGGTGATGTGCTGGCCCCCGACCGGGACGAGGTCGGTGAACACGCACCGGTCTTCGACGAACACGGCCGTTCCGGTGGTGCCGCCGCCGATATCGATGACCGTGCAGCCGAGGTCCCGCTCATCCTCATCGGCGACGGCGAGGCCGGCCGCATAGGCGCTCATCACCCAGCGGTCGACGGTCAGGTGACACCGGTCGATGCAGGTCGACAGGTTCCGGATCGGGCCGGACTGGGCGGTGATCACGTGCAGCTCCGCTCCCAGCTCCTCGCCGAACATGCCGCGCGGGTCGCGCACCCCGCGATTGCCGTCGATGGCGTAGGTCACCGGGATCACGTGGACGATCTGGGTGCCGGGGGCGACCGGCCGGCGGGCGTGGGTCTGCTGCAGCCGGGCGAGGTCGATATCGCCGACCGGATGGCCGTGCACGGGGATCTTGATCCCGACCGTCTGGGATGCCGGCCCGCCGGTCGAAAGATTGACCAGAACCGATCGCAGTTGGCCGGTCCCGGCCATATCCTCGGCGGCCTGCACGGCCGCGGCGATCGCCGCTTCGCCCTCGTGCATGTCGACCACCGTGCCCGCGCGCAATCCCCGGCTGACCGTGTGGCCGACCCCGATCAGCCGCAGCCCGCCTTCCTCCTCCACCCGGGCGATCAGGCAGGCGATCTTGGACGAGCCGACATCCAGGGCGGCCAGCAGCTCCCCCTTGGGCTTGGGGCGCAGGCGTTTGATCGTCGGGGCTGCCATTAGGTGCTCTCCTCGGGCAGCAGCCTGAGTTCGCTGGCGATCGGGGAGGTCTGGATCACCAGCCTGTCCGGCAGACGCAGGTCGATCGATACGATGTCGCGATCGAGGAGCGCATCCTCGGCCTCCACCCGGGCCAGCCGGGCCAGCGCGTCGGCCACCCCCTCCTCGGGCAGCCGCAGGACCACACCGTTGTCGAGTTCGAGATCCCAGCGGCGGTTCGACACCCGGACGCCGGCGCGCAGATGCGCGGCCACCGACGGCTCGCCGGCGACCAGGGCCAACAGCGCCGGCGCGTGTTCGGGGGCATCGGTGCCGACCACCAGCGGCAGGTCGGCGAACCGGCCGAGCCCGGTCTCCGTCAGCACGATCCCGTCCGCGTCGATCAGGCTGACCCGGCCGCCCCGCTGCCACAGGGCGAGCGGGGCGCGCTCCTCCAAGGCGACGATCAGCGTGTCGGGCAGCCGGCGCTGGATCCGGGCCGTCCGGACCCAGGGCAGGTCCTCGATCGCCTGCCGCGCCGCTGTCAGGTCGACCAACAGAATGGGGTCGCCGCGGTCGACGCTCAGCGCCGCCCGCAGCGCGTCGACCGAGGTCTCCTGCCGGCCGGTGGCCAGCACGTCGCCGACCGACAGGCCGATCGCAACCGAGGCGTCGACCGCGCCGGAGCGCGCCCGATCCCAGTGCGTCTCGGCGGTGCCGCTGTGCAGGTACCAGGCGATCGACGTGGCCAGGGCGACCGTCGGCACCAGGACCGCACCGGCGACCAGCATCCGCCGGCGCCAGGGCCGCGGCGGCGGGCGCCGGTTGTGCCGCTGTTGGTTCCGCGGTGCCGATCGGGTCGGCTGGCGGCTGGGCTTCACGCGCGGCATAGCGCGTCCTCCACCAACCAGGCGCACAGCGCGTCGAAGTCGATCCCCAGATGCCGGGCCTGTTCGGGCACCAGGCTGATCGCCGTGAAGCCCGGCTGGGTGTTGATCTCCAGGAAGAACAAGCCATCGGTGCCGGGCTTGGCGTCGTCCCAGCGGAAGTCCGAACGGCTGATCCCCTGGCATCCCAAGGTCCGATGGGCCAGCAGCGCGATCCGCATCGCCTCGTCGGTCACTGCGGCCGGGATCTGTGCGGGAATGCGGTGGACGGCATGCCCGGGCACGTATTTGGCGTCGTAGTCGAAGAAGCCGTGGCTGTGCTCGATCTCCGTCACCGCCAGGGCGCGCTCGCCCATCACGCCGACGGTCAGCTCGCGCCCCGGGATGAACACCTCCGCGGCCAGGCGCTGGCCAGCCGGCCATTCCGCCGCGGCGGGGGCCGGGGCGTTGCCGCCCGCGTGCACGACCCGCACGCCGACGCTGGAGCCTTCGTCGGCCGGCTTGAGCACGTAGGGCGGGGGCAGCGGGTGACGGCCGTCGAGATCGGCCGCCTGCAACTCGATCCCGTCGGGTGCCCGCACGCCGACGCCGGCCAGAACCCGCTTGGTCAGCGGCTTGTCCATGGCGATGGCCGAAGCCGGTATGCCGGAATGGGTGTAGGGGAGCCCGAGCATGTCGAGCAGGCCCTGGATCACCCCGTCTTCGCCGCCGCGACCGTGCAGTGCGTTGAACACCACCGTCGGTCTCGGGGTCAGGGACTCGACCAGGGCCACCGGGTCGCGACGGACGTCGATCCGCCGTACCTGGAAGCCGGACCGGGCCAGGGCGTCGGCGCAGGCCGTCCCGGAGGTCAGGCTGACCTCGCGCTCGGCCGACCAGCCGCCCATCAGGACGGCGACATCGACCGATTGCCGCGACGGGCGGTTTCCGGGGGAGCTGGCGACGGCGGACATCACCCGGCCTCCCCGATCCGGCGGATCTCCCACCGCAGATCGATCCCGCTATCGGCCCTGACCGTCTCCCGGACGCGCTCGCCGAGGCCTTCGAGATCGGCGGCCGTGGCGTCACCGGTGTTGATGAGGAAGTTGCAGTGCTGCTCGGACACCATCGCCCCGCCCAGACGCAGGCCGCGGCAGCCGGCCGCCTCGATCACCTGCCAGGCCGACAGGCCCGGCGGGTTGGCGAAGGTCGACCCGCCGGTGCGGGCGCGGACCGGCTGGGTGGCCGCCCGCTTGGCGCCGATCTCCGCCATCCGGGCGAGCCCCGCCTCCCGGTTGCCCGGTTCGGCCCGCAACGCCGCCTCCACCAGGATCCAGTCCGCCGGTGCGGCGCAATGGCGGTAGGAGAAGCCCAGATCGGCGGCATCGACGGTGCGGACGCGCCCCTGCCGATCGACGATGGTGGCGCTGATCAGCACGTCCTTGAGTTCCGTGCCATAGGCCCCGGCATTGGTGCGCATGCCGCCGCCCAGGGTGCCGGGAATGCCGACCAGGAATTCGAGCCCCGTCAGCCCGGCTTCCACGCTCGCCCGGGCGATGTTGGCATCCAGTGCGGCCGCCCCGGCGATCACGCGCGTCTCCTCGACCCGGATGTCGGTGAAGGCCCGGCCCAGGCGGATGACGACCCCGCGAATGCCGCCGTCCCGGATGATCAGGTTGGAGGCCACGCCCAGCACCGTCACCGGAATGTCGTCCGGCAGATCGGCCAGGACGGCCGAGAGATCGTCCCGGTCCGCCGGCTTGAACAGCATCTCGGCCGGGCCGCCGACGCGGAACCAGGTCGCTTGCGCCAGGGGGGCCCTTGCGGTCAGGCGGCCGCGGATCGGGGGCAGCCGGTCGATCAGGCTATCGCGTCGGGTCATCGCCAGCATCAGTTCCGTCCCCGCTGCCGGGGTGAACCGGCCGAATCGCTTGCCCGAGCATAGAGTTCCCTGAGTCCCTCAGGCAATGTATTCGCCCACAAAGTGATGTTCCCTGCACCCAGGCAGACCACAAAATCTCCGGGATCTGCCAACATCTTGATTTGATATGGCAAGTCATTCGGATCGCTGAGCGGCAGGGCATTTCTGTGCCCGCGCAAGGTGAGTCCCTCGACCAGAGTATCGCGATCCGCACCGTCGATCGGCTGTTCTCCGGCGGCGAAGACATCGGCCACCAGCACGGTGTCGGCATCGTTGAAACAGCCGCAGAAATCCTCGAACAGGCTGTGCAGACGGGAGTAGCGGTGAGGCTGGACGACGGCGATCACCTTGTGCGATCCGGCGCCGGCGCGGGCCGCTTTCAGGACGGCGGCGATCTCCACCGGGTGGTGACCGTAATCGTCGATGACGGTGATCCCGTTGACCTCGCCGGTCTTGGTGAAGCGGCGCTTGACGCCGCCGAACCCGGCCAGGCCGTCCCGCAGGACGGCGTCCTCCACCCCCATCTCGTGGGCTACGGCGATCGCCGCCAGGGCGTTCTGGACATTGTGCTGGCCCAGCATCGGCAGATGCAGCCCGTCGATCCGCCGCCGTTCCCCGGCCAGGCGCGACGACAGCAGGATGTCGAAGCGGGTACCGTCGGCGCCGATGTGCATGTCGACCGCCCGGACATCGGCCTGGGGGCTCACGCCATAGGTGATCAGCCGCCGATCCAGCACCCGCGGGATCAGCGCCTGCACCTCCGGATGATCGATGCACAGCACCGCGAAGCCGTAGAAGGGCACATTGGTGACGAAGGTCTCGAACGCTTGCCGCACCCGGTCGAAGCTGCCGTAGAAGTCGAGATGCTCGGGGTCGATGTTGGTGACCACGGCGATGGTGGCCGGCAGCCTGGTGAAGGTGCCGTCGCTCTCATCCGCTTCGGCGACCAGCCAGTCTCCGGCGCCCAGCCGCGTGTTGGTGCCGTAGGCGTTGATGATCCCGCCGTTGATGACGGTGGGGTCGATGCCGGCGGCTTCGAGCAAGGTGCCGACCAGGCTTGTGGTCGTGGTCTTGCCATGGGTCCCGCCAACGGCGATCGACCAGCGCAGCCGCATCAGTTCGGCCAGCATCTCCGCCCGGCGGACCACCGGGATCAGGGCCGCGCGGGCGGCAGCCACCTCCGCATTGTCGGGCTTGACGGCGCTGGAGATGACCACGACGGCCGCGCCGGACACGGTTTCGGCCCTGTGGCCGATCGCGACCGGGATCCCCAGCCCCCGCAGGCGCTTGACGTTGGCGTTGTCGGTGATGTCCGAGCCGCTGACCGAATAGCCCAGATTGTGCATCACCTCGGCGATGCCGCTCATCCCGATGCCGCCGATGCCCACGAAGTGCAGCGTCCCGATATCGAGGGGAAGGTGGCGCATCAGGCGGGCCTCCCGGTCTCGATCGCATCGGCGCCGTGGCCGAGGCCGAGGCCGATCGCCAGATCGGCCAGCCGGTCGGCCGCATCGATCGGGGCGAACGCCCGCGCATTGCCGGCCATCCAGCCCAGCCGGCCGACATCCATCAGCAGATGGTTCACCATCTCCCGCAGCCGCTCGGCGGTAAGAGAGTGCTGCGGCGCGAGCATGGCGGCCCCGGCGGCCTCGAGGGCTTGGGCGTTCAGGGCCTGGTGGTCGTCGGTCGCGAACGGGTAGGGGATCAGGATCGCCGGCCGGCCCAGGCAGGTGAGTTCGGCCACCGTCGAGGCGCCGGCCCGGGCGATCACCAGATGGGCAGCCGCCAGCCGGTCCGGCACGTCGGTGAAGAACCGGGCGAGGTCGGCCTCGATCGGGGTGTCCGCGTAGGCGGCCCGGACCCGGTCGAGATCCTCGGTGCGGACCTGCTGGGTCAGCCTGATGCGGGCCTGGACCTCGGTCGGCAGGCCGGTCAGCGCCGCGGGAACCAAGTCGCTCAGCGCCCTGGCGCCCTGGCTGCCGCCGAGTACCAGGAGGCGGATCGGCCGATCGGCGGCGGGCGGGGCGTAGACGGTGTCGCGGTGGTCGAGGAAGGCCGGGCGAACCGGGTTGCCGGTCATGATCACCGGCGCCTTGATATGGGCCTTCAGGCCGTCGACCCGCGGGAAGCCGGTGCCGATGGCGGCCGCCTTGTTCGCCATCAGCCGGTTGGCCCGACCGAGATGGGCGTTCTGCTCGTGCAGCAGCAGCGGCACGCCGGCCCCGGCGCCGGCATACAGGGTCGGGATGCTGGCGTAGCTGCCGAAGCCGATCACCGCCGCCGGATCGAGCCGTCCGATCAGCCGGCTCGCCTGGCCGGTGCCGCGGGCCAGCAGCACCGCCGCCTTGGCCTTGGCCAGCAGCCCGCCCGACGGGCTGGCGGCGGCGATCCGGTGGACCGGCACGTCGGGCAGCGCGTCGAACGCCTGGCCGCGGGCGTCGGTCACCAGGACCACGTCCCGGCCCTTGGCCAGCAACGCCCGCGCCGTGGCCTCCGCCGGGAACATGTGCCCGCCGGTGCCGCCGGCGGCGAGCAGGATGGGCTGCGCGCTCACCGGGCCGTCCTCAGGGTCAGCGGGGTTCCGGCTTGGCTCGACGTGGCCGCGGCGGCATAGCCGGGCCGCCGCCGGGTCAGGGCCAGCAGCATGCCGACGGCGATCGACACCGCGACCAACGACGATCCGCCGTAGGAGATGAACGGCAGGGTCATGCCCTTGGTCGGGATCAGGCCCAGGCTCGAACCGAGATTGACCAGCGCCTGGATGCCGAACTGCGCGGCCAGGCCGGCCGCGGCGATCTGGACGAACAGCCGGTCCTCCCCCATCAGGCGCAGGAACGCGCGCAGGACCAGAAAGGCGAACAGCCCGACCACGATCAGGCAGGCGATCAGGCCGAACTCCTCCCCTGCGGCGGCGAAGATGAAATCGGCATGGACGTCGGGGACCAGATACTTGATCGCCCCTTCCCCCGGGCCGACCCCGACCAGACCGCCGTTCCGGAACGCGTCGATCGACCGGTCGAGCTGATAGGTGTCGCCGTCTTCGGGGTTGAGGAACCGGTCGATCCGGCTCTGTACATGCGGCAGCATGCCGTAAGCCGCGACCACGAAGCCGATCCCCGCCAGACCCAGGACGATCACCAGCAGCATCGGCAGCCCGGCCAGCACGAACTGCATGCCCCACACGGCCGACACCACCAACGCCATGCCGAAATCGGGCTGCAGCAACAGCAGCCCCACGGCCACCGCGTAGAGCACCAGCGCCAGCGCCCAGGGCTTGAGGCGGCCTTGCGCGGACCCGCGCGCAATCAGCCAGGCCGATACGACGACAAACGCGGGCTTCAGGAACTCCGACGGCTGGACGGTGACCGGCCCCAGGTCCAGCCAGCGGGTGGCGCCTTTGACCTCGTCGCCGATGACCAGGGTCAAGGCCACTCCCAGACACGCGCCGCCCAGCAGCATCACCGCGAACTGCCGGACCCCGGTCGGGGACATCAGGGAGGTGATCAGCAGAGCCGCCGCCGCCGCCGACAGGAACATCAGGTGCCGGACGACGAAATGGAACTCCGGCAGGCCGTTGTCTTCGGCCACCGGCGGGCTGGCACTGGCGATGAAGATCGTCCCGATCACCATCAGGGCCGCGATGACGCCCAGGCTCTGCCGGTCGACCGTCCACCACCATTGGCCCAGAAGGCTCGAATCGGTGCGGGTAAACGGGGTCACGGCCGCTCTCCCGCGCCATCGGAATGGGCGAGCAGGCGCGCCGACAGCCCCGCAGCGGCCGCTTCGAAGGCTTCTCCGCGGGCGGCGAAACCGGCGAACTGGTCCCACGACGCGCAGGCCGGGGACAGCAGCACCACCGCCGAATCGACCCGGTCGGCGAGGGCCCGCGCATAGGCCGCCTCGACCGCGCGGGCGAGGGTCGCGTGCCGCTCGCAGGGCACGTGACCGTCGAGATAGGCGGCGAACATGTCTTGGCCTTCGCCGATCAGAAAGGCCGCGCGGAGGCGGTTCCGATAGGGGTCGACCGGCTCCAGCCCGCCGGGTTTGGGCCGACCCCCGGCGATCCAGTAGATGGTGTCGTAGCTCGACAGCGCCTTGGCGGCGGCCTCGGCGTTCGTGGCCTTGCTGTCGTTGACGAAGACGATGCGGCCGCCGGTGGCCGAGGGCAGTTCTCGCACCCGTTGCTGGCGATGGGCCAGGCCCGGAAAGGTCCTCAGGCCCTCGGCCAGCACGTCGGCCGGCACGCCGATGGCCTGGGCCACGGCGTAGGCGGCACACGCGTTCTGCCAGTTGTGGGCGCCGGGCAGGCTCTTGGCCTCCCGCAGGTCGAGGACGGTCGCACCGGTGGTGCCATCGACCAGCCCGCCCGCCGGCGCGGAGATCCCTTTCGCCAACAGCCGGTCGGCCGAGATCGGCACCACCCGCAAGCCCCTGGCCGTGGCGCGATCCGCCACCCCTTGGGTCCAGACATCGTCGACGCCGACAACCGCCGTCGCCCCGGCCGACAGGTGATGGATCAGCCGTTCCTTGGCCGCGCAATACGCGATCATGTCCGGGTAGCGGTCGAGATGGTCGTTGCTGAGGTTCAGGAACACCGCCATCGACCACCGGGGCGCGGTCAGCGTCTCGAGCTGGTAGGATGACACCTCCAGAACGGTCCAGCCGTTCGGACCGGGATCGGGCAGCGTCAGCGCGGCCGGGCCGAGATTGCCGCCGACCGCGTTCGCCACCCCGGCCTCGGTCAACAGATGGCCGATCAGCGCGGTGGTGGTGGACTTCCCGTTGGTGCCGGTGATCCCGATCAGCCGGGCGTGCGGCCGTGCTTGGGTCAGCAGATCGATATCGCCGACGATCGCTGCGCCGGCCGCCAGGCACGTCGCCACCGCCGGGTGGGGGGTGGGGTAGCTCCGCGGGATCCCGGGGCTCAACACCAGCCGGTCGATCCCCGCCGCCCCCTCCGCAACGATGTCGCGAAGGGCGAAGCCTTGCGCTTGGGCCGCGGCACGGCGGTCGGCATCGTCGTCCCAGACATGGACCGGCAGGCCCGCGGCGCGCAGCGCCGTCGCGGTCGCCAGGCCGGACACGCCCAGGCCGAGGACGGCATAGGACTGCCGGGGCAGGGGGCTGAGGATCGGGGCGGCAGGTCGAATCACGCCGTCACCGCAGCTTCAGCGTGGACAGGCCGATCAGCGCCAGGATGGCGGCGATGATCCAGAACCGGATGACGATGGTCGGCTCCGCCCAGCCCTTCTTCTCGAAGTGATGGTGGAGCGGCGCCATGGCGAAGACCCGTTTGCCGGTCAGCTTGTAGCTCGCCACCTGGACGATGACCGACACCGTCTCCAGGACGAACAGGCCGCCGACGATCGCCAGCACGAACTCGTGCTTGGTGATGACGCTGATCGCACCCAAGGCCCCGCCCATCGACAGCGACCCGGTGTCGCCCATGAACACCATCGCCGGCGGGGCGTTGAACCACAGAAAACCCAGGCCGCCGCCGATCAGCGCGCCGCAGAAGATCGCCAGCTCCCCCGTGCCGGCGACGTGGTGGATCTGCAGATAGTCGGCGAAGATCACGTTGCCGGCGAGATAGGCGATGAAGCCGAACACCCCGGCGGCGATCATCACGGGCACGATCGCCAGCCCGTCCAGCCCGTCGGTCAGGTTGACCGCGTTGGACGCGCCGACGATCACGAAGACCGCGAACGGGACCAGGAACCAGCCGAGCTGGATCAGCAGATCCTTGAAGAACGGCACCGCCAGCCCGGTGTCGAGCGGCGCGGGGGTGGCGGCGATGAACCAAAGCGTGGCGACCAGGGCCAGGGTGACCTGGCCGGCGAGCTTGAGCTTGCCCGGCATCCCCTTGGTGTTGCGCCTGGTCAGCTTGAGATAGTCGTCGACGAACCCCAGCGCCCCGAAGCCGACCGTCACCAGCAGCACGATCCAGACATAGGTGTTGGTGATGTCGGCCCATAGCAGGGTGGACACCGCGATCCCGATCAGGATCATCAGCCCCCCCATGGTCGGCGTGCCGCGCTTCTTGAAGTGGGTTTCCGGACCGTCCTGGCGGATCGGCTGGCCTTCGCCCTGTTTGTTGCGCAGCCAGCGGATCAGCCCCGGGCCGATCACGAACGCGATCACCAGCGCGGTCAGCAAGGCCCCGCCGGTCCGGAACGTCAGGTACCGGAACAGGTTGAACAGGATGAACTCGTCGGCCAGCGGGGCCAGGAGGACGGGCAGCATCGCGGGTCAGACTCCCCATCCGGCGGCCAACCGGATCGGATCAGCAAAAGGGCGATCGATATCCCCCTCGCCGATCTCGGGTTCGGCCAGCCCTTGGATGGCCTGAACCACCGTCGCCATCCGGCTGCCCAGGGACCCCTTGACCATGACGACGTCGCCGGGCTGCAGGGCCTGGACGACGAGCGCGGCGAGCCCGTCACTGTCGGCGGCGTAGCCGGCGCGCAGCCGTGCCGGCAGCGCCTCGTAGAGATGTGCGGACAGCGGGCCGCAGGCGAAGACCCGGTCGATATCCGCTTCCAGGATCGCGGTGGCGATCGCCCGATGCTCCCGGACACCGATGCCGCCGAGCTCCAGCATGTCGCCCAGAACGGCGATGCGGCGGCCGGCACCGTCGGTGTCGAGCCGGCCGAGCACGGCCAGCGCCGCCCGGACCGAGGGCGGGCTGGCGTTGTAGCTCTCGTCGATCAGGGTGATCGCGCCGGGTGCGTCGGCCCCGCGCAAGGCGATCCGCTGGCGCGCGCCGCGGCCCCGCCCCGGCTGGATGCGGCCGAGCGCGCGGGCCGCGGCGGTCACGTCGGCCCCGATCGCCTTGACCGCCAACAGGACCGCCAGGCTGTTGATCACCCAATGCTTGCCCGGCGCACCTAAGGAGTACTGGATGATCTCCCCGCGGATCGAGGCGGTGGCCGCGCTGGCGGTGGCGTGCAGGGAACAGTCGAGCAGCCGCGCATCGGCCTCGGCGTGCTCGCCGAACGACCAGATCCGTCCCAGGCCCTGGGCCCGGGCGTTGCCGACCAGACGGGCGAAGTGCGGATTGTCCCGGAACAGCACGGCCGTGCCGCGCGGTCCCATGCCGGCGAAGATCTCCGACTTGGCGTCGGCGATGCCCTCGATGTTCTTGAAGTTCTCGATGTGCACCGGCTCGATCGTGGTGATGATCGCCACGTCCGGTGCGGCGAGCCCGGACAGCGGCGCGATCTCCCCGGCGTGGTTCATGCCCATCTCGATCACCGCATAGGCGGCGTCCCGCGGCATGCGGGCCAGGGTCAGGGGCACGCCGATATGGTTGTTGAGGTTGCCTTGGGTGGCGAAGGTCGGCGCCTGCGGGCGAAGGGCGGCGAACAGCGCTTCCTTGCTGCCGGTCTTGCCGACCGATCCGGTGATCCCGATGACCCCGGCGTTCCCGCGCAGCCGGGACCGTCGTGCGAGGTCGCGCAAGCCCTCGAACGTGTCGTCCACGCCGAGCAGCGGCGCGTCGGTACCGACATGGGGCGGCACGCGGTGCACCATCGCCGCCGTGGCCCCCTTGGCCAGAGCCTGGGCGACATAGTCGTGGCCGTCGAAGCGCGGCCCTTCCAGAGCCACGAACAGATCTCCCGGCTTGACGGTGCGGCTGTCGATCGACACGCCGGAGACCTTCCAGCGGCCCGAGGCGACACCGGCGGTGGCCGTTGCGGCTTCGTCGGCGGTCCACAACGCGTTGGTCGCAGATTTCGGGGTCACGCCTCTCCCTCCCCCAGATCGAACAGCATGCGACGGGCCACCGTGGCGTCGTCGAACGGATGAACGGTGTGGCCGATGGTCTGGCCGGGCTCATGGCCCTTGCCGGCGATCACCAGCACGTCCTCGGGCCGCAGCAGGGCGATCCCGGCCCGGATGGCCTCGGCCCGGTCGCCGATCTCCATCGCGTCGGGGCAGCCGGTCAGAACCGACGCCCGGATCGCCGCCGGGTCCTCGGTGCGCGGATTGTCGTCGGTGACGATGGCCTGGTGCGCGAACGTGGCGACGGCTTGGCCCATCAGGGGCCGTTTGGTGCGATCGCGGTCGCCGCCCGCCCCGAACACGACGACCAGCCGGCCGGTCACATGCGGCTTTAGGCTCCTGAGCACGGTGGCCAGGGCGTCGGGTGTGTGCGCGTAGTCGACGAACACCGGCGCGCCGTTGGCACGTCGTCCGACCCGCTCGAGCCGGCCGCGCACGCCGCGCAGCCGGGCCAGCGCGTCGATCGCCGCATCGACATCGTCGGGCAGCACCGTCTCCCGGGCGGCCAGGACCATGCCCAGCGCGCACAGCGCGTTGTGGGCCTGGAAGGTACCCACCACCGGGATCGTCACCCGCACCTCGCGGCCGAACACCCATCCTTCGAGGGCGAGACCGGTCTCGGTCGGGGTCAGGGCGTCGAGTACGACCTCCCGGCCTTGCCGCCCATAGGTATTGACCCGCCGGCCGGCCCGGTGGGCGGCGGCGGTCAGGCCGGCCGCCTGCTCGGTGTCGGCGTTGATCACCGCGACCCCGCCGGGGCGCAGCACCTCGGTGAACAGCCGGGCCTTGGCGGCGAGATAGGCCGCCATGGTGCCGTGGTAGTCGAGATGGTCCTGGCTGAGATTGGTGAAGCCGGCGACGGACACGGTCACGCCGTCCAGACGGTACTGGTCGAGCCCGTGGCTGGACGCTTCCATGGCCAGATGCGTGGTGCCGTCGTCGGCGAGGTCCTTCAGCAAGGCGTGCAGGATTACCGGATCGGGGGTGGTCATCGCCCCGTCGATGCTGCGCGTCGGACTGATCACCCCCAGAGTGCCGAGGCTGGCGGCCGGCACTCCCAGCCGGTCCCAGAGCTGCTGGGTGAACACCGCCGTCGAGGTCTTGCCGTTGGTGCCGGTGACGGCGGCGACGGTCTCGGGCTGGCGGCCGTAGAAGGCGGCGGCGACCTGGGCGAACCGGCGCCGGGGCTCGTCGTCGGCGATCAGGGTCGGCGTGCCGTCCAGGCCGGCCGGCAGCCGCGTTCCGGTCGGTGCCAGCACGGCAAGGGCGCCCTTGGCGACCGCCTCGGGGATGAAGTCGCGGCCATCGGCGGCGTGGCCGGGCAGGGCGGCGAACAGAAAGCCGGGCTCGACCTTGCGGCTGTCGGCGGTCAGGCCCGTGATCTTGGGCAGCCGTTTGAGGAACGGCCCGATATCGGGTTGAGCCATCATTGCGGTGCGAACCTCGCCAACAGGGTGTCTTCCGGCGTCAGCGGGACGAACAGCGCCGAGCGGATCTCGGGCCGGGTTTCGTCCATCGTCGGCACCCCCAGCATCGGGCCGATTCGGGCGATGATCCGGCCGACCGCGGGGGCTGCGACCCAGCCGCCGGTGGCGAAGCCGAAGGTCCGCCGCGTAGCCTGCGGCTCGTCGAGCATGACGAACACGGCGTAGCGCGGGTCGGTCATCGGGAACGCCGCGACGAAGGAGGAAATCCGGGCATCCTCGGAGTATCCGCTGCCCGCGGGCTTCTCCGCCGTGCCGGTCTTGCCGCCCACGGCGTAGCCCGGCACGAAGGCGCTGTTGCCCGAGCCCTCGGGGTAGGCGACGTTCGCGTATAGGAGCCGCCGGAGGGTCGCCGAGGTCCCGGGCGCGATCACTTGCGTGCCCACCAGCGGCCGCTCCCCGTCGACCCCGCGGGCGAGCAGGGTCGGCGGATGCAACACGCCGCCATTGACCATGGCGGCCATCGCCGTCGCCAGATGGGTCGGCGTCACCGACAGCCCGTGGCCGAACGCCATCGTCATCGCTTCGAGCGGTCCCCAGTTGTTCGGCAATTGCGGGCTGCCGCTTTCGGGCAGCTCCAGCGGCAGCGGGTCGAGCAGGCCGAACCGCTCGAAATAGCGTCGCTGCATCTCCCGGCCGAACCGTTCGTACAGACGCACCGAGCCGATGTTCGAGGAATGGACGAACACCTCCGGTACCGTCAGGAGCCGGTTCTCGCCGCGGTAGTCGCTGATCAGATGCCGGCCGAAGCGGATCGGCTCGGACGCATCGAACCGGTCGGTCAGCCGCACCGTCCCGGTGTCGAGCCCGATGGCCGTGTTGAACACCTTGAAGGTCGAGCCGAGCTCATAGGCGCCCAGGGTCGCCCGGTTGAACCCGGCCTCGCCTGCCAGGGACTCCCGGCGGTACGGATGGAAGTCGGGCAGGCTGACCAGCGACAGGACCTCCCCCGTCCCGACATCGAGGACCAGAGCCGCCGCCCCGATGGCGCTGAACTCGGCCATCGCGGCGGAGACGATGTCGGCGACCACCCCCTGGACCCGCAGATCGATCGACAGGCGGACATCCTCGCCGGCGCTCAGCCGATCCTCGAGCGCCAGTTCCATGCCGCGGATGCCGGTCCCGTCGCTGTTGGTCAGGCCGGTGACATGGGCGACCAGCGGACCGGCCGGGTAAAGCCGGCGGTCGATGGGGGTGAAGTCGATCCCCGGCAGGCCGAGCCGGTTGATCCGGCTCTGCTCCCGGGGCGTGATCCCGCGCTCGATATAGGTGAACCGCCCGGGACCGCCGAGCGCCTCGACGAGGTCGGACCGGTCGAGATGCGGCAGGACTTCGCTGATCCGGTCGGCCGTGGCCTCGGTGTCCTGGACGAGCAGCGGATCGGCATAGAGATCGACGGCCCGCGCCGTGGTCGCCAGGACGTGGCCGTTGCGGTCGAGGAGCTGGCCCCGCACCGGCGCCTCTGCTTCTGCCGCGGCTTCGGCTTCGGTGCCGTGGGGGACCGGAAAGGCCATCAGCGCGACGAGCTGACCCGTGACCGCCACGAAGCAGACGGCGAACAGCACGGTGGCCAGGCGCAGCCGCCAGCGGAACAGCGCCATCAGCCGTTCCCGCCGGGCATGCGGGGTTTCGCCGACCGGCCCGGTCATGCCGAGCCAGGCTTTGGCACCGAACGGCAGCCGGCGTTGTCGCCGCGGACCGGCCGATGGGCGGGTGGGGGTCTTCATTGCGAGCCTCCCACCCCGGTTCGAAAGGTGGCCAGCAGCATGCCGATCGGGTCTTCCGCCGGCCCGGGCGCCGTGCCGGCGGCAAGGGTCGGACGTGCCGAGACCGCGGGCGGCTGCGCCCGCGCGGCGAGCGGTCCGGCCGGTCGCACCGTTGCGGCCGGGCGCCGGTCCGGCAGCGGCGGTCGCCAGGCCGGTGCCGGTTCGGTCGTCCGCCCGCCGGGGTCGATGGCGCTGGCCAGTCGCGTCTGGGCGAGGCCCGGAGTCGGGATCGGAGCCCGGTCGACCGGGGCGACCGGCGGCGGACCGCTGCCGGGCCGGCGGGGCGGTGGCGGAAACCGCAGCGCGAGCGGATGGGTCTGGCCCTCGGCCAGCGGCAGGACGGGCGGAACGGCGCTCGATGCGGTGATGATCCGGTCGCCCGCGACCGGGCCGATCGGCAGATAGGCATCGGCCAGGGTGCGCAGCCGGTCCGGCTGGTTCACATAGGCCCATTCGGCGACCAGCACGTCGATCAGCGCGTGCTCGCGGTCGATCTGGCGCTCGATCCGGGCGAGCTCGCCCTGGAGCCGCTTGGTTTCCATGGAGGTATGGAACACGGCCGAACCGGCGGCCAGAGCGAGGCCGGCGGACACGACGATGGCCGTGAGCCGCTTCATGCCGCGTCTCCCGCCCTGGTCCAGGCCGGTGCCTCGGTTCGGACGGCGGACCGCAGCTTGGCCGACCGCGCCCGCGGGTTCGTCGCGATCTCGGCCTGTCCGGCGGTGATCGGTCTGCGGTGGGCGAGCCGGAACGTCGCCGGCCGATGCCCGGGTTCCGTGACAGGCAGATGGCGGGAGCCGCCGGCGCCGGCGCCGGACCGCTCGGTCAGGAAACGCTTGACCCGACGGTCCTCCAGGCTGTGAAAGCCGACGACCGCCAGTCGGCCACCCGGCTTGAGGATCCGTTCCGCTGCGTCGAGGCCGCGATCGAGCTCCCCCAACTCGTCATTGACGTGGATGCGCAGGCCTTGAAACGCGCGGGTCGCGGGATCGATGCCGTCCTTGCTCTTGGGGACGACGGCTCGGATGGTCTCCGCCAGGTCGAGGGTGCGGGTGTAGGGCCGTTCGGCCCTGCGGGCGACGATCCGCCGCGCGATCCGCCGGGCGAACCGCTCTTCCCCCAAATGGAAGAAGACGTCCGCGAGTTCGGTTTCCTCGGCCGTGTTGACCACCTCCGCGGCGGTCGGGCCGTCCTGTCCCATCCGCATGTCGAGCGGGCCGTCGGTACGGAAGGAAAAGCCCCTGTCCGGGTCGTCGAGTTGCGGCGAGGACACGCCGATGTCCAGGGCGACGCCGTCGGCGGCATGGATCCCATGATCGGCCGCGAGCCGGTCGAGACCGCCGAAGCGGCCCCTGGCCAAGGCAAAACGGCCCGGATAGGCCGCAAGCACCGCCTCGGCCGCCGACCAGGCAGCCGGATCCCGGTCGATGCCCAGCACGCGGCAGTCCGCCGCGGCCAGCAGCGCCAGACTATAGCCGCCGCGACCGAACGTGCCGTCGATGATGACCTCGCCCGCGCTCGGCGTCAGAGCGGCCACCACCTCGGCGCACAGCACCGGAACATGGATGCCCGGTCCGGTCATGAGCGCATCCCCGGCGCCGGCGGCAACTCGGTGTCGCTGACGCTGGCTTGCAGGCGGGCCTTGTGGGCGGCCAGACGCTCCGGATCCCAGAGTTGGAAGAACTTGCCCCGACCGACGAACAGGCCGATCTCCTGAAGGCCGGCCTGCTCCCGCATTCTCTGCGGCAGCACGATCCGGCCGTCACCATCGACCTGGGTGATGTGCGGGGCCCCGAAATACTGCAGTTCCATCAGGTCCCGCTTGGGTGAGCCGATCGGCAACTGGTCGATCCGGGCCTCGATCTCATCGAGATAGCTGTCGGACCACCCGTCGATCCCCCCGGTCTCCGGATCGACCCCGAGATACAGCTCCTGCGTGGGCTGGCGGGCCAGCACCGTGCGGTAGGACGCGGGCACCGAGACCCGTCCTTTCTTGTCCACACGGTTTTCGAAGCTGCCGACGAACCTGTTCATGCTGATCGGTGAGAACCGCCGGGGCGGGCGGCTCGCGCCATGCTCCCTCGCGCTTGGGGTGGATGCCGTTCTCCGGTTGTTCCGGGCTCGATCGATTGCCGGGATCGGCTGGAGTCGATTGGGCTAGAATGGATCAATCACGGGAATTCATGGAGTATCATGGAACTTCGTGGGGCGTCAACGTGAACCCCGCCGCCAGACCGTTGAATTTCTTTAGGATTCTTGATCAAAACTCTCGATCGTTGAATCAAACGACTCCAGTTTGATTCAGGTCTTATCTCAAGTGATGTATAAGGTATGATCTTGATTTGTTCTCTTTTATATCAGTGGCGAGCCATACGATCGGCCGGGCCGGCGCTGCGGTCGGTCTGGGCCGGCATGGGTCGCGGAGGCTCGATGCGTGGCCCTGCCTGGAATCCGATGGGTCGACGGGGTGTCGGCGACGGGCCGGTCGCGACCGGCCCGGTCTCAAACGATGCTTTGCAGAATGCGACGAAGGCCTCTCCGTTGAATTGTGCAAAATGCAATGCACAACGACGTCCTGCGTTCTGCGTTGCTCGGATTTGAAATTATTATTCTGTAGTCGAACTTATGAAGAACTTTCATTTCAATAATCCGGCCGATCCGATCTGGCACACCGCCTGCTCTTGTCCGGTCACCGACCCGTGCATTGGCGGGTCGAAGGCACATTGAGGATCGACGGAGCGCGACTATGGACACCACTTTCTACACGGCCGAGATCCTGACCGACGGCTATGTCACCTATGCCGATCAGCCGATTAGCTTCCGGTTCACCGGCCTGGAGCTCGAAGGCACCGACGGTGGGGTGATGACCATCGTGCTGAGGGATGCCGACCCGGTGGAACAGCCGGTGCTGCGCATGGTCGGCAACGACGATTTCGAATACGCGCTGGTCGAGCTGGAGAAGAACGATCCCAGCCAGGAAGGCACGTCCACCACGGTCTTGACCTTCGATTGGGATCCGGCCGGTGATTTCGAAGACACCTACGAGTTCGAGATCTGGAACGAGGCGACGTCGAACACCCATTACCGTGCCGAGCTGGTCAGCGTGACCATGGAGGCGAACCCCCCTGTCGAGCCCGACAATCCCGGCGTCACCCAGACCGAGCCGGCATATGGCGGCTGGTGGGGCGGCGACGGCGACGACACCCTGACCGGCCAGGACACCGACGATCAGATGACCGGCGGTGCGGGCGACGACGTGATCGCCGGCGGCGACGGCGACGACACCTTGTCCGGCCATGACGGCGACGACGTCATGCAGGGCGGTGCCGGTGACGACAAGCTGTACGGCAATGACGGCGACGACACCCTCAGCGCCGGCAACGGCGACGACATCGTCGAAGGCGGCGGCGGCGACGATCAGATCGAGGGCGGCTGCGGCGACGACGACATGCAGGGCGAGCACGGCGACGACGTCCTCTACGGCAATGCGGGCGAGGATATCCTGGCGGGCAATGCCGGAGATGACGAGCTGTACGGTGGCGCCGGCAACGACACCCTGACGGCCCATGGCGGCGACGATGTGGTGATGGGCGGCACCGACGACGGCACCGTCACCTACGAAGGCGAGATCGAGCCGCCCTTCGTGTCCGAAGACGTCACCGTCAAACTGGTCGGCGTCGGCGCCGGCCGGACCGTCACCGTCGAAAGCACCGATCCGGGGTTCGAGAGCGGCCGCACCTTCGCCGGTGAGATCCTGGTCGAAATCGACGGTGTGAAGCACCTGGCCTTCTGCACCGAGATCAACGAGCCGATCGGTTTCAGCACCTATGAGTACATCACCGCGCAACTGACCGAGGTGCCGGACAGTGCCGGCGGGATGAGCCCCGAACAGGCCGACCTGATCAAGCAGCTCTACGAGATCATCGAGCTCGATCTCGAAGATCGCGGGCTCAGCAACGACGGTGCCCAGGATCTGCTCGTCGTCTCCAAGCCGGGCAATCAGGATCTGCTCACCCTGCCGGGCGACAAGACCTTGACCGCCGATCAGGCCACGGCGATCCAGATCCTGATCTGGGAGATCGTTCACGACTACGAGCCCGGCGGCGAGATCCCCTCGCTCGACGAGGGGGCGCTGACCTTCACCAATGTCCGGAACGGGGCCAAGGAGCTGTTCGAGGAGTACCGCTCCAAGCTCGAATACCCCAAGGCGCCGGACGCCTGTGCGGACGATGACTACGAGCTGACCGGGCACGAGGGCGACAGCACCCTGGCCGAGGGCGATCTGGTTGGCGTCGAGGTCGGCGACGAGCTCTACGGCGACGGCGGGGCCGACACCTTCATCTACCGTGCCGGCGACGGCGTGGACCGGATCTGGGATTTCAAGGCCGACGAGGGCGATGAGATCCATGTCTACGGTTTCGACGGGGTCGAGCGGGTCGAGATGGTCCAGTTCGACGGTGACCAGCATGAAAGCACGATGCTGGTGTTCGGCGACGACCAGGCGATCGTGTTCAACGACTCCCCCATGGCACCGAGCGAGGCCGACGGTTTCGACGGCGTCCGGTTCTTCGACGCCGCCGGCGACGAGATCGGGCCGGCCGCCGAACCGAACGGTGCGCCCGTCGTCGATCCCGCACCGATGGTCGATCCCGTGCCGACGGCCGACCTGCCGGATGACGATCCCCAGGCTCCGGCGACGATCGATGCGGACCATGTCTACACGCCGGGCGGGGACGAGACGATCGTCGGCGGTCAGAAGGGTGATCTGGTTCTGGGCGGGACCGTGGATCGCTGGTGGGACGGCTTCACGGCGCAACTGTCCCTGACCAACACCGGTGAGGAGGCGATCGACGACTGGGAGGTCATGCTGGATGTCGGCCACGATCTGAGCGCCCACTGGAACGTCACGGTGGTGGACGAGGAGGGCGGCATCGTCACTCTGGACGATGCGGGCTGGAACCAGTCGATCGGTGCCGGTGAGACCGTTTACTTCGGCTTCAACGGCGTTGGCGACTTCGATGGTGACATCATGCTGCTCTGATCGGCGTATTTCCCGGTTTACCTGAATTCCATACCCTCTAATGTACTGTTTGAGAGTTGCTCCTAACTCAGCCCGGGATCGAACGGTCCCGGGCTTCTTTTTCGTCTCGGATCCGGTGTGGTTGGGTGTGATGGGGTCGTCACTCCGGGAGGCGACGCGGTTCTGCCGAGCCGGTTTTGCCGGATCGTTCGGGGCCAGGCAGCCGGCGGCGGTTCACGCCCGGCTGCCGGTGACCCGGCGCTGCCACCCGGTCGGCCGGCGACACCGATGCGCAGGGTTGAGCCTCCGGTGCCGCATGCCCACGCCGGCAGATCCAGCCGGTCGTCCCTGAAAACACTCTAACTCTTTGAAGTAGATCAACTTATCTGTGTTCGGGCGAGTCCATGTGAACGCAGGTCGCTCCAGCGCGTGCCGACGTGCTTGGCCGTCGTGCGGTGGTGGCACGCTTGCTCACGCTGTCGTCCATCGCTTGTAGGTAAGAGCCATGGCGAGGCAGCTTTCCAGCGCATCTTTGGAATAGCCATCTTCAAGCGGCAGGTGGATTGCGCGGTTGCCAACGAATGCGAGCTCTCCGCTGTGACGCTCGCGAAAGTCGTCCACAAGTCTTGTCGTGCAGATAAACAGGACCTGGGCAACGTCCGGCGCTTTTGCCGACCATGCGAGGCGGACCGTACTCCCGGCCTTCGTCGCCTCGGTCAGATAGGCTGGCTCGCCCCATTTGAGGGTCTCGGTCAGCGGGCCGACCTCCAGCCGCTCTGCAAGGTCGAGGATGGTCATGCGTACCTCAAGGAGGCGTGCGCGGGCGCTCGGCGGGTACCGATCAAAGGCGGCGGCCATGTCCGCAGGCATAGCTGGGGGTCCATTCGCGCTCGCCATCAATCAAACCTCGTGAAGACGATTGCCAGGGCACTGATAGAAGATGTATTAGGTTTCGTTCATGGTTGAAAGCTACCACGGCAGGCTTGGCCGAAAACAGAAAGTTGCGGAGGAGCTTTGCACTTTTCAGGATATGCCACGATGCAGGTTTAGAACCATTCGGCACGCTTTGGCGACGGCGCTCCGAATACGGAAGCGGTTATTGAACGATGCCGCAGCATCCGTCATATGGGTTCAAAACGGACTTGGGAGACACCTGCTTGGAAACATACGATCAACACAAATCGATGTAGCATGCCCGAGCGCCATGTCGCGGAATCAGCCAGCACTGCGTGGTGAGCAGCTATTGCTTCCTGGAGTTACAGCGAAGGAATAGTTCGCGTTTTCATCCCGCACGGCTCGAGGGAGGGGGGCGAACGGAGCGCCGTCATGCCGGGCCGTCGGCCGAATGCACCGGCGGTGACGCGGCGGGGCATCCCTGATCGGAACGAGCGGTGACGACCGAAGAAACCGACCCTTTTTCCAGCAGCGGCGATCCGGCGGCCGGACCGGATGCGGGGGCTCGCGGGTTTCGCTTCCGGAAGATCGACCGCGCGCCGCTGACCGACCCGGACGTGCTGATCACCGAGCCGTGCCGCCGGCTGGTCACGGCCTATCGGTTGCTGCTGCCGGACCCCACATGGTCGATCGACCTGCTGCCTGCGATCGGGCCGATCCTGCAGCATCTGTTTCTGATTCGCCGGCTCGGCCCGGGACGCTATCACTATCGCGTTCGGGGCGAGGAAGTGCGGCGCTTGATCGGCCGGGATGATGCGCCTGATCTGATCGACGGCGCCAGCGGCAATGCCTTCGACCGCGAACTCGCCCGGTATCTGGACTATGCCTGCGACACCGGGTCGACCATGCGTTGCTATGGTGACCTCGAGCAAAAGGACCGCCTGCCGGTGCTGTTCGAAAGCGTCGACCTGCCGTTCCTGGACGATGGCGGACAACGTTCGGTCATCCTCGGGGCATTGTGCGGTATCGAGCGGGATCAGGCGGTGCGGGCCGCCCCGGTACGGTGAGGCCGATCCCGGTCGACCGGGGCCAGGCCAGGCGGATCGCCCTAGCGGCCCAGGGATTCGGGGCGCGGCGGACCGCCGCCGTGTCGTCCTGGCCCCGGATCGCCGGGATGATCGACCGCCTGGGTGTTCTGCAGATCGATTCGGTCAGCGTGCTCGCCCGCTCGCACTATCTGCCGGTGTTCTCCCGCATCGGCCCGTATGACCGGGCGGCGCTCGACCGCCACAGCCTGGGCGCGCGGGGTCGCCGGCTGTTCGAGTACTGGGCCCACGAAGCCTCGTTCCTGCCGCTGGCGAGCCAGCCGCTGTTCCGCTGGCGCATGGCCCGCGCCGCCGCCCATGACGGCATCTACAAGGGCCTCGCCCGGTTCGGGGCGGAGCGGCGGGACTATCTCGACACCGTCAAGCGGGAGATCGCCGACAAGGGCCCGGTGACGGTGCGCGAGCTGGACGATCCGGGGGACAGGGCGGGTCCCTGGTGGGGCTGGAGTGCGGGCAAGACCGCCCTCGAATACCTGTTCTGGACCGGCGACGTCACCGCTGCCGGCCGACGCGGGTTCGAACGGGTCTACGACCTGACGGAACGGGCGCTGCCGCCGGCCATCCTCGGCCTGCCGACCCCGCCGGAACCCGAAGCGGTCGACGCCCTGATGCGGCAGTCGGCACGTGCCTTGGGGATCGCCACCCAGGCCGATCTGCGGGACTATTTCCGGCTGCCGGTCGATCTGTGCCGGGCGTCGGTCGCCCGGCTGGTCGAGGCGGGAGCGCTGCTCCCGGCCGACGTCGAGGGCTGGGGGCGGCCAGCGTATCTGGCCGCCGATGCCGAGGCTCCGGCCCGGTTGAGCCCGACCGCCCTGGTCGCGCCGTTCGATTCGCTGGTGTGGCAGCGAGAGCGGACCGCGCGGCTGTTCGGCTTCCACTACCGGCTCGAATTCTACACCCCGGCCGAGCGGCGCCGGTACGGCTACTATGTGATGCCGTTTCTGATGAACGGCCGGCTGGTCGGCCGGGTCGACCTCAAGGCCGACAGGGCCGCGAGCGTCCTCAGGGTCGAGGCGGCGTTTCACGAGGAGGCAGAGCGGCCGCACCGCATCGCCCCCGCCCTGGCGGCGGAACTGGCACTGCTGGCCGGCTGGCTCGGCCTTGCGGGGGTCCGGTCGGCCGGACGGGGTCCGCTCGCCGGCGCGCTGACCGATGCTCTAAATCTCTGAAGTCGATCACCTTGCCTGCGTTCAGATGAGCCCATCTGAACGCAGGTTGATCTAGCGGCCGGTCACGCCACGCCGTTCGGGACGGCCGGCGCGCGATAGAGCTTTCTGGCCAGCCAGCCATAGCGCGGGGCGAACAGCATCGCCGCGCCCTGGAACAACCCGGCGACCACCGCGATCATGCCCGCAGCGCCGACCGCATTGGGCAGGCCGATCAGGCCGGGCCCGAACGCCGCGACGAGATACCCGAGCGCTCCCGCCAGCCCCGCCACCGCCGCGCTGATCCAGAGCTGGGATCTGAGATCGTCGGTCAGCATCCGCGCCGTGGCGGCGGGGCAGATGAACATCGCGATCACCAGGATCGAGCCCACCGCGTCGAAGGCGGCGACGGCCGTCACCGCCACCATCACCACCAGGCCGATCGAGATCGGCCGCGCGTTGACGCCGACGCTGATCCCGAAGCCCGGATCGAAGGTGCTGATCTTGAGTTCCTTGAAGAACAGGGCGATCAACGCGGCGACCAGCGCGGTGACGACGACCAGACGGACGATCGTCTCCGGCACGCCGGCCAAAGCCGCCGGGTCGATCAGCGAGTGCCAGCCTTCGGCATCCAGCCACAGGGTGGCTTCGAGATTGCCGTAGAGCGCGTGCTTGACGTCGAGATGCACCCCGCGGGCGCCGGACTGTTCCAGCAACAGCACGCCCAAGGCGAACATGGCCGTGAACACCACCCCCATCGCCGCTCCGGGCTCCAGATTGCCCAGCCGGCGGATCACCTCGATCAACAGCACCGAGACGAGCGCGGCCGCCCCGGCACCCAGCATCATCGGCCAGGTCGCGATCTCCCCGGTGATCAGGAAGCCGACCACGATTCCCGGCAGAACGACATGGCTGATCGCGTCGCCCACCAGCGCTTGCCGGCGCAGCACCAGGAAGTTGCCTAGGAGGCCGCAGGAGATCGCGGCCAGCATGCCCACCAGGATCGCCGGCAGGTCCAGTTGCAGAAAGGTGACGGCATCCATCAGGCATGGCCCTCCGACGGGGTCGGGTCCGTGATCGGAGCCACCTTGTCGCCCCCGCCGGCGACGCTCTCCAGCCAGCGGATCCGGTCCGGCGGCAGCGCCCGGTCGACCGGAGTCAGGGCCCAGCTAGGATGTCGGACCGCGGCTTCGGGGTCATGGTCCAGATGGATCCGCCATAGGGCCAGGTCGCGGGCGGCGGCCTGCGCGTGGGTTCGGCCGGCCTCGGTTGTGCTGCCATCGGCCCTGATCCAGCCACGGCGGCGGGCGCTCCACCGGCCGAGGCGATCGGTGATCGGACGGCCTTCGGCCATCGCGACCAGGGCGAGCCGCTCGCGCACGGCGAGCGACACCGCACCGCGCCGGGCGGTGGCGGCGGCCACGCCGCGCACCGGCGATAGCAGGAGGCTCACCAGGAAGATCGCCGCCAGCGTCAGAACGATGAGCGCGCCTGTCGGCAGGTTCGGGGCAATGGCGGAGATCGCGGCTCCGACATAGGCGCCGGCGGCCCCGATCATCGCGGCGATCCACACCACCTGCGACAGCCGGTTGGACCAGAACCGCGCTGCGACCGGGGGGATGATCACGATCGCGATCACCAGGATCAGACCGACGGCCTTGAGCCCGATCACGATCACCGCCAGCAGCAGGGCCAGGATCACCAGATCGATGCGTTCCACCGGCCAGCCGCGGGCGGCGGCGAACTCCGGATCGAAGGCGACCAGGCCGAACTCCTTGAACGCCAGCGCGACGGCGAGGGCGACGATCACCGCGGAAACGGCGATCAGTTCGGCTTCCGACCGCAGCATCGACGCGGTGGAGCCGAGCAGGAACGCCTCCAGCCCGGCGGCCGAGCCGACCCGCAAGGTCTGGATATAGGTCAGCAGCACCAGGCCCAGCCCGTAGAACGTGCTCAGCACGGTACCGATGGCACTGTCCTCGGGCAGGCGGGTGCTGCGGGCGATCCACTGCACCACCAGCACCCCGACCACCGCGCTGGCCGCCGCCCCGGTCAGCAGGACCGGCAGGGTGCGGGGGTTGAACCCCAGGTAGAAGGCGATCAGGAACGCGATCGCGACGCCGGGCAGGGTGGCGTGGCTGATGGCATCGGAAATCAGCGCCCGTCTGCGCAGCAAGGTGAACACGCCGATCATGCCGCCGGCGGCCCCCAGCGCGGCCGCGCCGATCAGCACCAATGTGGTGTTGTAGCCCCCTTGTAGGGTCAACACGGTGAAAAGGTCCGTCAGCATCGCTGTCGGGTCCTCGAACGGTCAGTATGCGTATCCGGGTCGCCGGTGCGGGCGCTCGGCCTGTGTCCGGCTGCCCGGAGGACGATCAGGCTCGCCGCCGGTCGAGGGCGATATCCGCTTGGGCGAGCCTGTCGCCATAGGCGCGCACCAGGGCGTCGGCCGTAAACGTGGTGCCCATCGGTCCGGCCGCGATCTTGCGCTGGTTCAGGATCAGACAGTGATCGAAATAGTCCGGTGCGGTGCTGAGATCATGATGCACCACGACTACCGTGCGGCCCGCCTGATGCAGTTCCCTGAGCACGGCGATGATCGCCGCCTCGGTCGCCGCGTCGACGCCGGCCAGCGGTTCGTCCATGAAATAGAGATCCGCGTCCTGGGCCAAGGCGCGGGCCAGGAACACCCGCTGCTGCTGGCCGCCGGAGAGCTGACCGATCTGCCGGTCGGCGTAGTCCGCCATGCCCACCCGGTCGAGCATCGCCCGCGCCTGCTCACGGTGCTTGCGGCGGACCGGGCGCAGCCAGCCGATCTTGCCGTAGAGCCCCATGGTGACGACGTCGATCGCGGTGGTGGGGAAGTCCCAGTCGACGGCCGTGCGCTGCGGCACATAGCCGACCCGCTGCCGGGACCTGGACACGGGTTGGCCGAACACCCGCACCTGGCCGGCCAGGGTCGGCACCAACCCCAGCACGGCCTTGATGAAGGTGGACTTGCCCGCCCCGTTCGGGCCGATCACCGCGATCAGCCCGGCATCCGGAGTTTCGTAGTCGATGTTCCACAGAACCGGCTTGCGATCATAGGCAACGGTCAGGCCGCTCACCGCCAGCGGGCAGGTCTCCCGCACGGGCGGGTGCAGGGTCGCACCGACTGCGAGGGCTTGGATCGCTGGGCTCATGATCGCGGGCCGTCCTGGTTGGGAACATGGGGTGAGCGTGGCTGCTCAGCTTGCCGCACCGAGCAGTCCCTGGAACCCGCCGGCCGGGGCGTCACCGCCCAGGGCCCGGGTGATGGTGGTGACGTTGTGGTCGAGCATGCCGACATAGGTGCCTTCGTAGGTGCCGGCACTGCCCATGGCGTCGGAGAACAGCTCACCGCCGATCGCCACCCTGTGGCCTCGGGCGGCGGCCCCTTCGATCAGCGCCTGCACGTTGCGGTCGGCGACCGAGGTTTCGACGAACACGGCGCCGACCTCCCGCTCGACCAACAGGTCGATCATCGATTCGATCTGCTGCAGCCCGGCCTCGCTCTCCGTGCTCAGGCCTTGGATGCCGAGCACCTCGAAGCCGTAGGCATCGCCGAAATAGTTGAACGCGTCGTGGGCGGAGATGACCACGCGCGCTTCCTGCGGCACCGTCGCCAGCGTTGCCTCCGCGTAGTCCGCAATGGCGTCCAGTTCCGCCAGATACGCTTCCGCATTGGCGGCATACAGGGCGGCGTTGTCCGGATCGACCTCGCTGAGCAGGGCAACGACATCGTCCACGCCCTCCGCCCAGAGGCGGGCGTTCATCCAGGCATGCGGGTCGGCCCGGCCTTCGTAATCCACGCTCGGGAGAAGCCGGTCTTCGGGCAGGGTCTCGGCATACGCCAGCACCGGCTTCCGCTCGCCCAGATGGTGCAGCAGATCTTCCATCTGCGCTTCGAGATACAGGCCGTTGTAGATCACCACATCGGCCTGGTTCAGCAGGACCATGTCGGTCCGGGTGTGCTGATAGCTGTGCGGGTCGACCCCTTCGCCCATCAGGATGGTGACGTCGGCGGCGTCGCCGACGATCGCGGATGTCAGGTCCCCGATCTGGGCGATCGTGGTGACGATCGACAGGCGGTCCTGGGCGCCGGCCGGTCCGGCGGTCAGGACCGCCAGCGCGGCGGCGGCCGTCCCGGCGGCGATCAACAGCCGTCGGTCGACAGATCCGAGGGCAAGGTTGGCGGCAGGCATCATCGGTCAGGGTCCTTTCTTCGTCACTGACAATGGCAGCGGGTGCTCGGAATATCCACCCCGCCAAGGATGTTTTTTGACTTCTCCGACTATCTGCCTGACCACTATAATGTAGTCAAGGCTAAAAATTTGACGCTATTGCGCCGCGGCGTGTACGGTATCGTTCCTTCCCCAAGGCTCTCGAAGCGATCCCCCGCGATGACCGAACTCCAAGACGCCGATCAGCAGGCGGCGCAGTTCCAGCGCATCCGCGATGCCCACCGCCTGGAGGTGGCGGAGGACTACGTCGAGATGATCGCCGATCTGATCGAGGCGCAGGGCGAGGCGCGGGCCGTCGATCTCGCCAGCCGGTTCGGCGTGACCAACGCGACCGTCAACAACACGATCGCCCGGTTGCAGCGGGAAGGGCTGGTCCACAGCCGCCCGTACCGGTCGATCTTCCTGACCGAGGAGGGCTGGTCCATGGCCCGGGCCTCGCGGGAGCGGCATGTCATCGTCCGGGACTTCCTGCTTGCGATCGGCGTCCGGCGCTCGGTGGCCGAGGCCGATGCCGAAGGCGTCGAACACCATGTCAGCGCCGAAACCCTGGCCGCCTTCAAACGTCTGACCCGGGAGTTGGCGCGAACCGGGGGCTCGGCTGCGGCCGATCGCGGCGCTCCGCGCCCGGCGGCGGCCGAATAGGGACGACTCCGATGACACCGGACAGGGAGCCGAGCCTCAACGTGTTGGGCGGCCCGCTCGATCTCTGCGGTACGGCGCCGATGACCGGCTTCTACCGGGACGGCTGCTGCGAGACCGGTCCGGAGGACCGCGGCAGTCACACCGTGTGCGCCGTGGTGACGGCGGAGTTCCTCGCCTATTCCAAGAGTAGGGGGAACGATCTGACGACGCCCGTCCCCGCCTTCGGCTTTCCCGGTCTCAGGCCGGGGGACCGCTGGTGCCTGTGCGCCATCCGCTGGCGCGAGGCGCTGGAGGCCGGGGTCGCGCCGAAGGTCCGCCTGCAGGCCACGCATCAGCGGGCACTCGATGTCGTCTCCCTGCCGGACCTCAAGCGTCACGCCCTGGATCTGAATTGATCGGATCGACCCGGCGGCGGTCCGTTCTCGCGAGAACGACCAGGCAGATCATAAGACAAGGCTGTGGAGAACGCGGTGCACCTCGGTCGTCCGGTGATGTCTCATGAGCCGAAGCGGAAGGCGTCCGGTGTCATTCTGAGGAGCGTCGGCGTACGATATCCTTGAAGCTTCGGAATCCGTGCAGCTTCGGATCCCGAGGCCTATTCCCGGACCAGCCGCAGTCTGTCGGGCAGGGCGGTGAGAACGTCGGCGAGATTGCCGCCTTTCCTGAGACGGTTGTTCTGATCGAAAGCGGCATATTCCGGTCCGCCCGCGCCCATCGACTTCGCGATCGCGAAGGCCGGCCGGTCCGCGGTGTGCCGGAAGATCGAGAACACCGCGACACCCTGGTGATGGTCGATGGCGTAATCCTTCCATTCCCCGCGGGCAACGCGTTCCGAATAGACGGCCAACAGGGCCGACAGTTCGCTGCGGTTGAAATAGACCCGGGCGCGGCGGTTGCGGTAGTCGGAGAGCCGAACGATCGTCGACATGAGCGCGCTTGAGGATCCTCACCGGGGATTGCGGGCAACGACGCCAGCCGGATGGTTCCTCAATTCGGCGGCTGCGTCCAGCCTTGCGACCGGCCGCGGCGAGGGGGACGGTTGCGCCGTGCCGCGTGGACGGCGATATAGACGAGCAGTGCGCCCGATGCCGCCGGCGCCGATGGCCGCCCGGGTGGGGTCGGAGACTCCGCGGGTGTCGGCCGGACACCCTCACGCCAGGGCCGGCCGCGATCCCAACAGTGACGGTTGGAAACCTGGTCATGTCGGATGTGTTCCGCGAGGTCGATGAAGAGCTGCAGCAGGACCGCGTCAAGCGGCTCTGGCACCGCTACGGAACGGTGTCGATCACCGTTGTGGCGGTGATCCTGGCCGGCGTGGCCGGCTGGACCTGGTGGCAGAACGACCAGCTTGCCCAGAGCCAGGCCCGTACGGCGGAGCTGTTGTCGGCCACGGTCCTGATCGACGGCGACCCCGCCCGGGCCGCGCAGGCCCTGGCGGCGCTGGGTCAGCAGGACGGATCGCTGGCGACGCTCGCCAGGCTGTTCGAGGCGGGCGTGCAGATCCACAGTGCTGATACGGAAACCGCCATCGCCCTGTTCGACCAGATTGCCGGCGACCCGGATACCGATCCGTTGTGGCGGGATGCCGCGATCCTGCAATCGGCCGTCCTGCAGGTGGGCCGTGCCGATCCGGCGGTGCTGTCGGCGATGGTCGATCCGCTGCGGGGCGACGATCGGCCCTTCCACCACACGGCCGACGAGGTCGCCGCGGCGATCGCGCTGGATGCCGGGGATATCGACGGCGCGCGACTGATCTATGAACGTCTGGCCGAAGACGCGGCCGCCCCCGGCGGGCTGCGGCAGCGGGCCGACCAGATGCTGGCGGCGCTCGGCTCATGATCCGTCGTCCTGAAAAGGCTGGGTTGCCGGGTCTGACGCTGGTTGCGGCAGCACTCCTGCTCGTCGGTTGCGGCGACCGGTTCTTCGGGGCCGGTAATGACGGCCCGCCCTTGCCGGGGGAGCGCATCTCCCTGATGTCCCTGACACCGGAAATCGAGACCGACCCCAACGCCCGGGACATCGCGATCGAGCTGCCGCCGGCCCAGGCCTTGCCGACCTGGCCGGGCGCGGGCGGGCAGCCCGGTCACGTCAATGGTCATCTCGCCTTCCAATGGCCGGCGGAACGGGTGTGGTCGCAGTCGGTCGGCGATGGTGCGGACAGCAATCGTCGGCTGATCGCGGCCCCTGTGGTGGCCGAGGGGCAGGTCTATGCGCTCGACTCGACGGGCCATGTGGCGCGGATCGATCTCGCCTCGGGTGAGCGGGTTTGGCGGATCCGTGTCGCCGACCCGCGCGAGGACAGCGTGCCGTTGGGCGGCGGCGTCGCCCTGGCGAGCGGAATGCTGTACGTCACCACCGGCTTCGGCGAAGTGCTGGCGCTCGATCCGGCCAACGGAGGATTGGTGTGGCGGCAACGCACCCGCGCCCCGATCCGCGGGGCGCCGGCCGCCGACGGGGCTCGCGTGCTGGCGATCACGGTGGATAGCGAGGTCGAGGCCTTCGACGCCCGGACCGGGGAGCCGCTGTGGAACCATGCCGGGCTGCTGGAGGATGCCGCCGTGCTCGGCGGGACGTCGCCGGCGATCGGTCCCGGGGTTGCGATCGTGCCGTTCGCGTCGGGCGAGGTGTTCGCGCTGCGGCTCGAATCCGGCCGGGTCGCCTGGTCCGACAATCTAGCCGCCGTGCGCCGGTTCGGGGCGCTCGCCAGCCTCCCCGATATCCGGGCCCTGCCCGTCACCGACGGTGAACTGGCGATCGCCGCCAGCCATTCGGGTCGTATGGTCGCGCTCGAGCTGCGCTCCGGAGCGCGACTGTGGGAGCAGGCGATCCCGTCGATCCAGATGCCCTGGCTGGCCGGTGACTGGGTGTTCGCGGTCAGCACCAATGCGCAGGTGGTGGGCTTGTTCCGGCCCGGCGGCAACCCGATCTGGGTGTCGCAGCTCGAACAGTATCGCAATCCGGCCGACCGGATCGGCCCGATCACCTGGTATGGCCCGGTTCTGGCCGGCGACCGCCTCGTCGTTGCCAGCAGCGAAGGCGATCTGGTCACCCTATCCCCCCAGGACGGCCAGGAGATCGATCGCCGGCGGATCCGCGGCGGCGGGGCGGTGGTCGCCCCCCTCGTCGTCGACCGGACGCTGCTGGTCCTGGCCGAAGACGGTACCCTGACCGCCTATCGCTAAGGTCACGTCGCGACGAGCGAGGTTCATCGCGACGTGGCGGGCGCGCCCGAGCGCGTGCGAGGCAAGCCTCTCGCGGGGCGCTTGACTGCGAGGACGGTTTGAGACGAGGCCATCTCGGCGCAAACCGGTATAAGGCCGCTTCGGCCCCCATCCCGGCCCCGGCCCCGAATCGGTCCGGCCCCGTTTCCCACGCTGCCGCTATCCATGCCTGTCACCTTGGCCATCATCGGCCGCCCCAATGTGGGGAAATCGACCCTGTTCAACCGCCTGGTGGGTCGGCGCGTCGCCATTGTCGACGATACGCCGGGGGTCACGCGGGACCGCCAGATCGCGACCGGCCGGATCGGTCCGCTGGCCCTGTCGGTCATCGACACCGCCGGGCTCGAGGAGGCGTTCGACGACAGCCTGGAGGGGCGGATGCGCCGCCAGACCGAGCGGGCGCTGAGCGAGGCCGATGTCGCGGTGCTGGTGATCGATGCCCGGGTCGGTGTCACGCCGCTGGACCGGGCGTTCGCCCGGTGGATTCGCCGCCAGCCGGTTCCCGTGCTGCTGGTTGCCAACAAATGCGAGGGGCGGGCGGCCGATGCCGGTCTGACCGAGGCGTGGGAGCTGGGCTTGGGCGAGCCGATCTCCCTGTCCGCCGAGCATGGCATCGGGATGGCGGCTCTGGTCGAGGCGCTGTTGCCCTTCGAGCGGACGGACGGCCAGGCGAAGGCCGACCCCGAACTGACGGCCGATCTCGATATCGACGTCGTCGAAGACGCCGAGGCCGACGAGGAGGACGGCCCGGAGGTCGCCGAAGGGGACGATGACGGCCGGCCCATACAACTCGCCGTCGTCGGCCGGCCCAATGTCGGCAAGTCGACCCTTGTCAACGCCCTTTTGGAAGAGGACCGGGTGCTGACCGGCCCGGAAGCGGGGATCACCCGGGACGCGATCAGCGTCGACTGGTCGTGGGCGGACCGGCCGATCACCCTGGTCGACACCGCCGGCATGCGGCGCAAGGCCCGGATCGAGGACAGGCTCGAGAAGGCCTCGGTCGGCGATACGCTCGGCACCCTCCGCATGGCCCAGGTGGTCGTTCTGGTGCTGGACGGCACCTTGGGTCTCGAACGCCAGGACCTCACCATCGCCCGCCATGTGATCGACGAGGGCCGCGTGCTGGTGATCGCGGTCAACAAATGGGATGTGGTGGCGGACCGGGATGCCGCAATGGCCGGCATCCGCGACCGGATCGAGACCAGCCTCGCCCAGGTCCGCGGGGTTCCGGTCGTGCCGATCTCCGCCTTGCGGGGCCAGCGGCTCGACCGGCTGATGACGGTGGTGGTCGAGACCTACCGGATCTGGAACCGCCGGGTGAAGACCGGCCCGCTCAACCGCTGGCTTGCCCAGATGCTGGAGCAGCATCCGCCCCCGGTCGTACAGGGCCGCCGCCTCAAGCTGCGCTACATGACCCAGGTGAAGGGCCGGCCCCCGACCTTCGCCGTCTTCACGACCCGGCCGGCCGAACTGCCGGACAGCTATCTGCGGTACCTGACCAACGGTCTGCGGGACCGCTTCGGCTTCGACGGCGTGCCGATCCGCCTGCTGATGCGCAAGGGCAAGAACCCCTACGCCGGACGCTAGAGCGTTTTCAGGGACTATCGGGTCGATCTGTTGACGTGTGCCGGATCGATCCGTGGAGGCGCGTAGCACGGCGCGATGCGGTGCCATCGGGCAAGCGGCGCAACGCAG